>JAGOHE010000112.1 GCA_017996315.1 Kiritimatiellia bacterium
TACGGGACATTGAAGAGCGCATCAATCACCGGCCCCGGAAGAGTCTGGGCTTTTATTCGCCGGCGGAGCTGGTGGCCAAAAATTTTTGCCCCCCTAGGGGGGCAATGACCGAAGAGCCCAAGGCATATCCATGAACGACCTGATCTCCAGTGCCCAGCGGACCCCACCGAGTGTTGCACTTCAAACTTGCATCTGCCGGCTTGGATGGCGCGAGGGCTTTCCCATCCAACCCTTGGATGGATCCGTCCCCGCGGCGCGGAGCGGTCCGCGAATCATCCCTCGTACGGCGGGATGAATCCGCGGCTCATCATCGTTTGGGTGAGATCGCGGGAACGGCGGATCAGGGCGACGGCTTGATCGTGCAACTCTTCGCGGGTGCGGGACAGGCGGGCCACGCCCTGTTCGATGGCTTTCATTCCGACCGCCACGGCCTGAGCGGGGAAAATCCGCCAGTCGTCCATGGTCGGCAGGATCGCGTCCGGCTTGGGCTGTTCGATCATGCCCGCCAGCGCCTCGGCGGAGGCGTAGCACATTTCGTCGGTGATCGTCCGCGCGCGGACATCCAGCGCGCCGCGGAATAATCCGGGGAAACACAGGGAGTTGTTCACCTGATTGGGGAAATCCGACCGGCCCGTGGCGATGATCGCCGCGCCGGCCGCGGCGGCTTCCCACGGCCAGATTTCCGGCACCGGGTTGGCGCAGACGAATACGATCGGGTCGGAATTCATCGCGCGAATCCAGTCGGCGCGGAGGGTATCCGGCCCCGGCTTGGAGCAGGCGATGACCACATCCGCTCCGCGCAGGGCTTCGGCGATGCCGCCGGTGCGCTGTTCGGCGTTGGTGATTTCGCACAGCCGCCATTTGGCGGCCCATTCGACCTTCTGCGCCTCCACATCGGAACGGCCGCGATGCAGGAGGCCGCGGCTGTCCACCACCCGGCACCGGGCCGGATCGGCGCCGCGTCCGAAGATCAGCCGGGCGGCGGTGGAGTTCGACGCGCCCGCGCCGACGAAGGCGATGGACACATCGCCGAGGGACCGTCCGGTAACCCGGAGCGCGTTGAGCAATCCCGCGAGGATCACGGTCGCGGTGCCCTGCTGGTCGTCGTGCCAGATGGGAATTTCCGCCCGTTCGCGCAGGGTGTTGAGAATCCGGAAGCATTTGGGTTGGGCGATATCCTCGAGATTCACGCCGCCCCATCCGGGTTGCAGCATGAGGACGGTTTCGATGATGCGATCCGGGTCCTTGGTGTCGAGCATGATCGGAACGCCGTCCACGCCGCCCAGATATTTATAGAGCAGCGCCTTGCCTTCCATCACGGGCAATCCGGCTTTGGGCCCGATGTCGCCCAGCCCGAGCACCCGGCTGCCGTCGCTGACGACGGCGACGGTGTTCCATTTGTTGGTGTGCTCGTACGCCAGTTCCGGATCGTCGCAGATGGCCCGGCAGGACGCCGCGACGCCGGGGGAGTACCAGATGGCGAAGTCATCGAAATTACGCACGGGGCATTTGAGCGCCGTTTCGATTTTCCCACGGTAAAACGGGTGCATCGCCATCGCCTGCCGCGACGGCTCCTCCGCGCGCGCGATGAGTTCCTCGGCCGTGAGTTTTTTATTGTTCTGGCCCATGTCTCGCTCCTGGCTGGGTTGTGATTCGCCGATTGAGGCGAGCGGTCAGTGTAGCGCAGCCCGCATCCGGGAGCGAGTGGTTCCTCGGGTTACCCGACTTCCGGCGCCGCGCGGGGGCGATCCCGGCGGTGGCGCGCGGCGACGACCATCTCGCGCAATTCCGGCGAGCGGAGTATCCACGACATCAGCAGGTAGACGCCGATGCCCGCGGCTATGCCCGCGGCCACGCCCGACAGGCGCTGGAGGAACAGGCTGGAACTCACGCGGGCGGCCAGGTGGCTTGCCTCCATGTTCACCTTCCAGGCCGCCGCCGCCATGCCGGCGGAGGCCAGACACGTGCGCGCCACGGACTCGCCGATGCGTCCCCAGCCGATGGACCCCAGGCGGCGGTGGACCAGCAGCGACATCCATATCCCGTTAATCGCCTCGCTGATGACCGTGGCAGCCGCGATGCCGGCGTGTTTCCATTCCAGCGGCCAGGTGAGCATGAAGAGCACGCTCATCCCGATGTTCATCACTACCGTCGCGATGCCGACCCGCACCGGCGTCTTCGGATCCTGCAGCGCGTAAAAGGCGGGGACAAACACCTTGCCGAGACTGAATACGATCATGCCGGGCGCGTAAACCCGGAGCGCGCGTACCGTGAGAAGGGTGGACTGTGCGGTGAATTCGCGGCGCTCGAAGAGGAGCTGGCAGATGGGTTCGCCCAGCACGGCAAGCCCGATGGCCGCGGGGACCATGAGGAACATGAGCCAGCGCAAGCCATCGCTCACCGCGCCGCGCAGCGCGGCATGGTCCCCGCGCGCGGCATGGCCGGAAAAAAGAGGCAGCAGCACTGTCGAGAGGGCGGTGGCGAAGATGCCCAGCGGAAGATAGATCAGGCGCTCGCTGTAGAAGAGCGCCGCGGGCGCCCATGCGGCGATCCAGACCGCCAGCCAGCTATCCACCAGCACATTCACCTGCGTCACGGCGCGCGCGAGCGCCACCGGACCCATGAGCCGGGCGACGCGGAGGACGCGTTCATCGCGCCATCCTCCATCCCACCTCCAGCGGAATCCCCGCACCCGCAGGGGGGGAAATTGGACCCACGCCTGCACCAGGCCCGCCACGACCACGGCCCAGGCCACCCCATACACCTGCGATTCCGGGGCCGCGCCCATCGAGGGGCATACCCAGAGCAGCGCGATGATGATGATCGCGTTGAGAATCCAGGGCGTGGCCGCGGGAATGAAGAAATGGCCCAGCGAATTAAGCAGGCCGGAACCCACGGCGGCGATGCAAATGAAAAACAGATAGGGCAGCATGATGGCGAGCAGCATGGCGATCATCCGGCCTTGCGCGCCCAGACCGCCCCATTGCGCCACGATCCAGGAACCGGCGGACCCGACGATCGCCAGCGCAAACAGCACGGTTCCGATCAGGGTGAATATTTTTCGGGCCATGCTCCAAGCCGCGTCTTGTCCCTGCTTCTCCCGGGTTTCCACAAACACCGGGATGAACGCCGCCGACAGGGCTCCCTCGCCGAACAACGCGCGGAACAGGTTGGGCATGCGAAAGGCGGTGACGAACGCGGACATCGCCGTGCTGGTGCCGAAGATTCCCGCCATCAACACATCCCGGAACATGCCCATGCCCCGGCTGATGCCGGTCGCCATGCTGATCATCCCGGCGGAACGGATAACGTTGGAAGATCCGCTCATTCCCGCGAGGCTGAAGGCGCTCCCCCGTTGGAGGCCGGAGTCGGTTCCTCTCCCGCCAGGCGCCGGGCCTGCCGGGCCAGCACCGCGGCGCTGGCGCCGGATCGGGCCACCGCGAGGCGCAATTCAACTGTTTGAGACATGGACTCGCCGCTCTTCAGCGGCTCGGCCGCGGGACAGTACTCTATTTCGGCCCGGGGCTGGCCATGATCCAGATAGAAGCGCAGCCGGCCGGTTCCTTCGATCCCCCGCACCACGAGGAGTTGCCGCCCGATTTCGAACGCCATCCACGCCCGCCCCGACACGGACTGCACATCCATCCGCGATGGTTCGGAACAGGTGAAAACCAGCGCGCGGTCGGTTTCATGAAGAATATCGTAGGACAAATGCGGGTCGCACACCCGGATGGATTGCTCGATCGGCAGATCCGGCTCCCGGGGCAGAATAATTCTTGAGGGGCGGGCCATCTGCAGCACACTCCACGGCGCCACGGGCACATCGGAATCTTTCACCCGGGTGACGGATTCCCGGACCTGCAAGACTGCGCGATCAGGATCCAGCCGGAAGGTCCGGCGGACGGCCACATGGAGCGGCGCGGGAAAATCGCGATCCAGCAGGGCGGTGAGCGCGCGATCGGCCGCCACCCATCCCCGTCCGCTCCACGGCCCGCCGTCCACCACGCGCGAAGGCCGCCATCCGGCGGACTGGAGCAGTTCCCACGAGCTCGTCGGCGCAGGCCACAACGACCATCCGCCGAAGTTGATCCACACGGCGCCCTCCGCGGGGTCGCCCGGCTGCCGGCCCGCCCACTGCGCCGCGTGATACAGCACATTGGTTTCGCCGGCGATCGCCCATGAAACGAGACGGCCCGTGTCCGGGATCAGCACCGCGCGGGAAGAAGCCGTATTCAGCGTGATCGCATTCGTCCAGCCCAGGGCGGGTTCCGGCGCGATCGGAGCGACGGGCACATCCGCCTCCGGCGCGGCCCAAAGCCGCGGCGCGATGATGAACAGAATCGCCATCCATCGCATCTTCATCCCTCCCCGGGCGGGACGGAAGAGACGACGGGGATGCCGGGAATTCATGGCGCGCCCAGCAGGGCGCGAATGGACATGAGCGGCACACATAACTTCAGCACCATCTGTAGATTGTTTTGATTCCCGTTTTCCTCGGTGTAGTAAATGGAAGCGGTGGAGCTCACCATTCCCACCACTTCGCCCCGGCGGTTGATGATCGGCCCTCCGCTGGATCCCTTGGCGTAATCGGCCGTGATATACATGCGCGCGGTCATCTCCCGGCCCCGTCCCGCGGAGGCCGAGCGGGCGGGTTGGACCGCGTAGCGCGAGACCATGCCCGAGGTGAACATGTAGTGATGTCCGGACGGATGGCTCAAGACATACACGCTCTCTCCCGGCGCTTCCGGACGCTCCGCCAGCGGCAACGGCGTGACCCGCTCCCCGCCCAGATCCGCCCGAAACAGGCATACGTCATCCGCGGGATTGGCCGCCAGCACCTCGGTCACAGGGAACACGCGGCCGTCCTCCGTGGCGACCACCATGCCCGTCAATTCATTCTCACGATTGTCGAACGCATGGTAATTCGCCGCAAACACGCCATCCGATGTCAGCGCGAAGCAGGTCGCGACATTCACATGCCAATTCGGGCATCGGCCGCACTTGTAATAAAATCCGTGAAGCATCACCGACGACCGGGCGTTCTTGTAAATCTCCCCGGCGGATGACGCGGGACTCGGGGGCGGCGGCAGGTTGAGCCGACAAGTTCGACGATCGAGCCCGGCTTGCACCTGCTTCAGGGGAGTCAGGCGGCCGTCGGCGTGCATTCGGGTCACCGTGCGTTCGAGTTCCCGCAATCGGGATTGGTCGTGTTCGATCACAACCCCGCTGACAGACTGGGCAATTCCTTCGGAACCCGGCGCATCCTCCGCCGCGATGACCGGCGGCTCCATGGAGGCGCAACCGCCCGGGAACAAGGCGATTAAAAGCAAACCCCATCCGAGATGTCTATTTCGGCTGCGTGTCATGTGGCCCAACCTCGGTAAAAACTTCATCTTCAGGACCGGCGATTATATCACGGATGGGGAATGAGCGCAGGCGCCTACTCCAACAGGGTGGGCGTCATCCGGATGATCACGCCGGAAGACCGACGTTCGCGGGAGAATCCAAACAGGAATTTCTGGGCGAATTCATCGTCGTCGCCCAACGAACCGAGGGTCACCGTTTCGCCCGGCCGGGCGAACACTTCCGTGGTCAATTGGGTGAATCGCACCCGTTGGGGCGCCCCGCCCGCGCGCCCGCTGATTTCCGGAGTGATCCGGATCCGGATCGTCGCCTGCGCGCCTTCGCCGATCAATTCCGGTTCGATCCACAGGAACGCACCCACCTCCTGCCAGCCGGTTGAAACGCTGGTCAACTGCCAATGGAACGCGCGCTCGATCAGCCAGTTTGCGTAGGGCACCTGCTCGCCGACGCGCAGCGACGCGGCGCGCCCGCTGGCGGTCACCAGCATCTGAGCGGTCTGGCGCTGGCGGGTATCGGTTTGAGCCTGAAGGTTCGGACGCAGTATCAGTTGTCCATGCGCCCCGCCGCTTCCCAGCACCACGCCGCCTTCCCCGCGAACGCCGGCCTCCGTGCGGGAACCTTCCTCGTGCTCGTCAAACCATACGTCCACCCGTATGTTTCTGGGCGGCGCCGCCGCGGCCTGGAACAGCTTCGAAAGCCGGACGTGCTCATCCGCGGTCGCCAGCGCCATGATGCGCCGCCCCGCCTGATCCCAGACGATCGGCCGGTCCTCGCCTATCATGGCATGGGCCATGCGTACCAGCGCGGCGGGATCGCCCACTCCCACCGGATAGAATCGTACCGATGGCTCGGTGCTCTCCAACTGTGCGGGCCCGGCGGGCGGGGCGGGCGGTGACACGTCCGGCGGCGGGGCGGCCGGGGGCGTTTGAATCGCCGGTTCCGTTGTCATCGGCTCATCCGATGGCGTGGCTGTTCTGGACAGCGGCTTCGATGCCATGGCGCAGATCAGGGGCACGCCGGCGATCAGCCCGAGGCGGAGCCATCGGCGTGTTCGAAGGGTCGGGCGAGTTTTCATGGGAGCTCCGGGGAAGGCGCGTTCCGCGGGGAAAGCGCGTGGACTACCAGGCCGTCGCGTAATTTAGGCTCGAACCAGGTGCTTTTCGGGGGCATGACCTTCCCCGCGTCGGATACGGCCATGAGATCCTCCATGCGCACCGGATGGAGCGCGAGCGCCAGCACCGCGGAGCCCGAGCGCACCCGGCGTTCGAGTTCCGGCGCGCCGTGAATGCCGCCCACAAACGCGATGCGTTCGCTGGCGCGGGGATCGTCAATGCCAAGCACCGGTCCCAGCAATCGTTCCTGCAGCACGGACGCATCGAGCCGCGCCACCGGATCCGCGCCGGACGGAGGCGTCCATTCCATGCGCCACCACCGGCCATTGAGGAACAGACCCGCCTGCCCCGGCGCCTCCGGTTCGGGACGCGGGGCGGGCCGCAGAGCGAATCCCGCGGCGCGCACAACATCCATGAACGCATCGGGCGTCCGGCCCGCGAGATCGAGCACCAGACGGTGATACGCCATGATGGTAAGTTCGGACGCCGGGAACAGGACGGCCAGAAATCCATGGCCAGTCTCAGGATGTTCGCGCGCGATGCGGCAGGCCGCAGAGGCGCGATGATGACCATCGGCGATATACGCGACCGGGATGTGTTCAAACTCCCGCGCCCATTCCCCGGGGGCGTCCAGACGCCACAGCGTGTGGCGGACTCCGTCGGCGGCGGTGAAATCGCAGGCCGGCGCGGCGGCGGTCGCGCGTCGAATGCGATCCGCCATGCG
>JAGOHE010000113.1 GCA_017996315.1 Kiritimatiellia bacterium
CGGCGGTCGAGCGGTCCGCCACCGCGGCTGAGGAACAGCGTCTTGGATGTTCCGGCGCGGTCGAAGCGGGGCCGCGCTTCGGCCAGGTAGCGGCGGATCCAATTTTCCGTTTCCCGACCGAACGGCACAAACCGCTCTTTGCGGCCCTTTCCGAGGCAGCGCAGGTACCGCTCGTCAAAACGCACGTCATCCAGGCTCAGCCCGACCAATTCCGAAACCCGCAGCCCCGATCCGTACAATACTTCGAGCATCGCCCGGTCGCGCAGGCCGACCGGCTGATCCACGGGAGGCTGGTCCAGCAACCGGTTCACTTCGGCGGGCGAGAGGGTGTCGGGCAGGGTTTTCCAGAGCTTGGGCCCGTCCATCGCCCCGGTGGGGTCGGAGGCCAGCAGACCTTCCTGCGTGAGATATCGGAAGAACGATTTGATCGCCGCCAGCCGCCGCGCCAGCGAGGTGGTTTTCAGCCCCGCCTCCCGCCGGTCCAGCAGATAATCGAGCACATGCCCGCGGTCCACCCGGTTCCACGACGCGATCCTCCGGGCCCCGAGCCATTCGGCGAATCCGGCCAGATCGCGGGCGTAGGCGGATCGCGTGTGCGGACTGGCCCCGCGCTCCAGCGCGAGGTAATCCATGAACTGATCCACCAGCGCGAGCATGGCCGGGACGCGTCGGATTATCCGTTCAACGCCTGGTCCAGCGGGGCGCCGGTGAGCCGTTCAAAGGCTTCGAGGTATTTTTCACGGGTGTGCTGCACGACATCGTCGGGCAAGGCGGGCGCGGGCGGGGTCTTGTCCCAATCCAGCGTTTCGAGATAGTCGCGGACGAATTGTTTGTCGTACGACGGCGGGTTCGATCCGGGCCGGTAGGAATCCGCCGGCCAGAAGCGCGAGCTGTCCGGCGTGAGCGCCTCGTCCACCAGCGTCAGTTCGTCGCCGATCATCCCGAACTCGAACTTGGTGTCGGCGATGATGATGCCCCGCGTGAGCGCATACTCGGCGGCGGCGGAGTACAGGGCGAGGCTGGTGTCGCGCAGCCGCGCGGCGAGGGCGGGGCCGACCAGCTCCACCGTCCGGTCGTAGGAAATATTCTCGTCATGCCCCGACTCGGCTTTGGTGGACGGGGTGAAGACGGGCGTATCGAGACGATCCGCCATGACATAGCCGGGGCGCAGGGGCATGTCGCCGATGGTCCCGCGGGCGCTGTATTCCTTCCAGCCGCTGCCGATCAGGTAGCCGCGCACGATGCATTCCACCGGCAGCACCTGCGCCTTGCGCACGAGCATCGCGCGCCCGCGCAGCAGGTCCGCGTGGGAGTGCAGGGACTCGGGCAGATCCTCCACGCGATGGCTGATCATGTGGTTCGGCACGATGGACGCCAGCCGGCGGAACCACCAGGCGGAAATCAGGTTCAGCACCCGTCCCTTCTGCGGAATGCCGTTGGGCATCACGCAATCGAACGCGGAGATGCGGTCGCTGGCCACAAACAGAAACCGGTCGCCCAGATCGAAGACCTCGCGCACTTTCCCGGATTTCACCTTGGGAATGCCCGGCAGTTCGATGTGGGTTTGAGCGTCGTTCGACCTCATTTTTCGTCTCCGATGTGTTCGAGCCAGTCCACGATCAATCGCGCGCCGAACAAGGTCGCGCCGACGCCGTGGCCGGGGGTTTCCTTTTCCATGTAGGCTCCGCCGGCGATATCTATATGCGCCCAGGGCGTCCCTGAGGGAATAAATTTTTCCAGGAAGACGCCGCCGATGATCGTGCCCGCGGATCCGTCGCCGATGTTTTTCATGTCGGCGTGGGCGCTTTTGAGATCCATGGCATATTCAGACCACAAGGGCAGCGGCCACAAGCGGTCGCCGCTGCGCTCGCCGGCGGCGCGCAGGGAGGAGGAGAGTTCATCGTCATTGGACAGCAGACCCGAGGCATGGTGGCCGAGAGCGACCACGACCGCGCCGGTCAGCGTGGCGAGATCCACGATGGCGCGCGGCTTGCGCCGGGCGACCCAGGCCAGGGCGTCCGCCAGCACCAGCCGTCCTTCGGCGTCGGTATTGAGGACTTCGATCGTTTGCCCGCTGAACGATTTTACAATGTCGCCGGGCCGCTGCGCGGCGCCATCGGGCATGTTTTCCACCGCGGCGATGACGCCGATCGCCGGCTGGGGCAGGCGCAACCGGGCGGCGGCGGCGAGGGCGGCCAGCACGGCCATGCCGCCGCACTTGTCGTAGCGCATCCACTCCATGCCTTTCGCCGGTTTGAGCGAGATGCCGCCGGCATCGAACGTCACCGCCTTGCCGACCAGCGCGACCGGCCGCCGGCGCGCGCCGGATCCGCGGTGTTCCAGCACGATGAGCCTGGGCTCGTGCGCGCTGCCCTGCGCGACGGCCAGCAGGGCGTTCATGCCAAGCCGCCGCATCTCCGCGCGGCCGAGCACCCGGCAGCCCAGCCCGTATTTCCGGGCCATCCGCCGCGCGACGTCGGCGAGGACCGCGGGGGGCGCGTGGTTGCCGGGAAGATTGGCGAGGTCGCGCACCTCATTCATCGTCTCGCCTTCCAGACGTCCGACCTCCGCGGCGCGGCGGATGGCGGCCGGCTTCGCGGTGCGCGCGCACAGGACGAGGGACGTCACCCCGGCCGGCGGGGGCGACGCGGTGCGGAATCGGAGGAAATCATACGCGCCGATATGCGCCCCGCGCACGATGCGGCGGGCCAGCGCGGCTTCGCCCAGCTCGATTTCGTCGGCCAGCGCGAAGGCCACCCGCGCGCACCCCGCGGCGCGGGCATGCCGGGCCGCCGCCGCGGCGGCCTGTTCGTGCGCGCGCGCCGGCGCGGGCGCCGCGCCGAGCCCGGCGAGCACGAGGAGACGCTCGCCCGACGCTGTGGAAACGGGGAAGGACATCACCGCGCCGGCGTCGCCTTTGAACCCGCGCCGCTTCATCCAGGCGTTCGTGCGCTGGAGCATTCCTTCCGGCAGGCGCGCGCGGTTCAGGACCGGGCCCCGGGGACCGGCATGGACCCAGAGCACACAGGCGTCGGCCGGGGCGGCGAACAGCTCATCGGAATGCAGGCGGATGTTCATGGCTTGGGCTCCGAGGGCGGCGGGGTCGCGGCCATCCGCCGCCGCGGGGCCGGCGGCAGGTCATTGGCGTGAAACCCGGCGTCGGCGATGGCGTGTTCCAGGTTGCGCCGGGCGGTTCGACGGCTGTCGTAGGTGATCGTCACCCGATGATCCGCCAGGTCCACCTCCACGCGGTGCACGGCGGAGGTGTCGGTGGTAGTGAGCAGCGCGGCGCGAATCAGCGTCGCATCCGCCACCGTCGCCAGATCTGGAACGTGAATCTCATGCCGCTGAATGTCGGCGCGGAAACAGGCGCCGCAGATCGCGAAAATCGCCGCTGAAAGCAACAGGAGGTGGTGGCGCATCGGGGGGAGCTCAGTGTTTGAAGTGCCGCATGCCGGTGAAGACCATGGCGATGCCGAATCGGTCGCAGGCGGCGATGACCTCCTCGTCGCGCACGGAGCCGCCGGGTTCGACGATATAGCGGAGTCCCGCTTCCGCCGCGAACTCGATGTTGTCGGCGAACGGGAAGAACGCATCGCTCACCAGGACGGTATCGCGGATGATGCCGTGGTGGAATTCCTCGGGGGTTTGCCCGTAGCCGCCGCAGAGTTCGTGCATGCGTTCGATATTTTCCCGCGCGCGCGCCAGGGCCAGTTTGCGCACCGAATCCACCCGGTTGGGCTGCCCGGCGCCCATGCCGATCAGTTGGAATCGCCCCGGCGCGTACTCGCGCACCAGCACAATCGCGTTCGATTTCACATGCTTGCAGACCTTGACGCCGAATTCCGCCAGGGGACGCAGCGCATCGGGAAACGCGGCGGAGCTGACCGTCGTCCAATGCGCGTTCACGCCCACATCGCGGTCCTGCACGAGCATGCCGCCGGTGATCTGCCGGAGCTGCGGTGTCGGGCGCGGGGGTGTGACCGGCCCCCCGAGCCGGAGCAGGCGCAGGTCCTTGCTCTTCGCCTTCAGAAACTCCAGCGCGTCGGGCTCGAACTCCGGAGCGATCAGCGCTTCCACGAACCGGCCCTTGAGCCGCTCGGCCATCGCGCGGTCCACCGGCCGGGTCACGGCGATGACGCTGCCGAACGCCGACACAGGATCGCCCGCCCAGGCCGCCTCCAGCGCCTCGGCGAGCGTCTCGCCCGTCGCGTAGCCGCAGGGGTTGCTGTGTTTGATGATGGAGACCCCGGGCGCGCCGACGAGTTCCTTCACCGACTCGAGCGCGGCATCGCCGTCGAGATAATTATTATAGGACATCTCCTTGCCGTGGAGTTGTTCGGTATGGGCGATGCCGGCTTCGACCGCCGTCGCATCGCGGTAAAACACAGCGGCCTGGTGGGGATTTTCGCCGTAGCGCAGCCGGACACCGCCGCTCCATGCGCGCACCAGCGGCGCGCCGGCGGCATCTTCCGCCTGCGCCGCGAGCCACGCCGCGATCGCCGCGTCGTACGCGGCCGTGCGCGCGTAGACCTTGCGGCCGAGCTCCAACCGCAGCGGTTCCGTCGTATCGCCGCCGTGTTCGCGCATGGACTCGATCACGCGCGCGTAATCCGACGGATCGGTGACCACGGTCACGCTGCGCATATTCTTGGCCGCCGAACGGAGCATCGAAGGCCCGCCGATATCAATCTGTTCGATCGCCTCCGTGAACGACACGTCCGCGCGGGCGACGGTGGCTTCGAAGGGATAGAGATTCACGCAGACCAGATCAATGGGTTCGAGATGGTGCTGCCGCATCGTCGCCAGATGCCCGGGATCGTCGCGCAGGTGCAGCAACCCGGCGTGGACTTTGGGGTGCAGGGTTTTCACGCGGCCGTCGAGCATTTCGGGGAAGCCGGTGAATTCCGAGACATCCTTCACCGGAAGCCCCGCCTCGCGCAGCGCGCGCGCCGTTCCGCCGGTGGAGAGCAGCTCGACGCCGAAGCCGTTCAACTCCCGCGCGAACTCCACCACGCCTGTTTTGTCCGATACACTGATCAAGGCTCGTTGAATCATCCTGCGTCTCCTTGTGCGCGTTGCCATTCGACCTGAAGATGCAGGCGGTCCACCCATTCGACCACGGATGATGAGTCCAGGCGGGGGCCGAGCGTCTGGATCATGGCCACGATATCCCGCATGTGTTTGGCCGAGCCGCCTTCCTTGAAATACTCGAGCTTGCGGATGATCACATATTCCGGCGGGGCCAGGCAAACGCGATCGCCTCCCACATCGACCCATCGGCGCTTGGGCAGCGCCCAAAGATGCAACGGATCGCGTCCGGCCAGATAGCAATCCACCTTGAAGCCGGTGGATTGGACAATGAGGTTGAAGTGGCCCCGCCGCTCGCGGCCGGTCTCGATTTCCAGCACCTCTTCCGGCGGGCAATACATGTCTTCGGCATTGAACAAGGCGCAGAACCGGGCCGCGTGCCTGGCATCCAGGGAAATGACCACATCAATGTCATTGGTCATGCGCGGTTCTCCATACAGGGAGCCCGCGACAGATCCTGTGACCATGTACGCGATATCCGCCGTGTTCAACGGGCGGATCAATCGTGCAATGACTTCAGGTGGAAGCATGAAGGAAGACACTCCGTACTTCGCGTTGAACCTGCTCGTCCGTCCAGTCGGGATGCAACATGCGGACGCCCGCGGTTTTGAATTCCCGCGCGGCGGCATAGAGCGCCCAGATCTGGTTCCATTTTTGTTCCGGGGTCATTCGCCGGTAGATGTTGAGCTGCTCCGGCGACGGGACATCCCGCATGGATTCATCTCCCGGCATCGCTCAATGCTCCAGCCGGACCTGCGGCGCCCGGGCGGACGCGCGCCGCTGCATGTTGCCGATCGGAACCGGATGTTCGCCGGCGGCGTGCAGTGCGCGCAGGGCTTCGAGCACATCGGCGCCGCGCACCACAATCACCATTCCGATGCCCATGTTGAACACCCGGTACATTTCCTCGCGATCCACCCGGCCGGCGTCCTGGAGGAACTGGAAGAGGTGCGGAACGGTCCACGCCGCGCGGTCCACCACCGCCGTGAGCCGTTCGGGCAGCACGCGCGGCAGATTATCCGGGAACCCGCCGCCGGTGATGTGCGCGAGCCCGCGAATTTCGACCCGCTTGCGCAGGGCGAGGATGGGCTTCAGATAGCTGCGGTGCACCGCCAGCAGCGCGTCGGCCACGGTGGTCCGCGTGCCGGGCAGCCGGTCGGCCGGCTTCAGCCCCGCCTGCTCGAAGAGGATCCGGCGCGCCAGCGAATAGCCGTTGGTGTGCAGCCCGCTCGAAGGCAGTCCGATGAGCACATCGCCGACGCGGATGCCGCGGCCGGTGATGACCTCCGCGCGTTTGACCGCGCCGACGATCGTGCCGACGAGGTCGTACTCGCCCTCCGGATACAGCCCCGGCATTTCCGCCGTCTCGCCGCCGATCAGCGCGCAATCGTTCTCCCGGCAGGCCTTGCATACGCCGCGGAGCACGGCCGCCAGCACGCCGGCATCGAGATGGGAAGCGCCGATGTAATCGAGGAAAAACAGCGGATGCGCGCCCTGGACGAGGATGTCGTTCACGCAGTGGTTGACGATGTCCTGTCCGACCGTGTCGTGCCGCCCCGTCATCGCCGCGACCTTGAGCTTGGTGCCCACGCCATCGGCGCTCGAGACCAGCAGCGTATCCGCGCCGGGCGATCGGAACAGCCCGCCGAACGAGCCGAGCTTTCCGACCACGCCGCGCGTGAAGGTGGCCTCAATGCCCTTGCGCGCGGCCTTGAGCGCCTTCATTTTGACATCAATATCCACTCCCGCGGCGGCGTACGAGGAAACCATTTTTCGCCGGGCCATACATGACTCCTTGAGGTTTGCAGAAGCTTAAATCTGTGCCGGTACGATAGCGCAAAGAACGGCATTTGGCCACACCCGGACGCGCGCGGGTTTGAAACGAACGCCTCGCGCCGGTCCGTCGTCGTCGGCGCCGGGACGCCATTCAGACCTTGGATGGTCCGGAGGGCGTTCCATCCAGGGAGGCAGATACACAATACAAGTGCAACAGAGGTAAGATGGGTCTCA
Source organism: Kiritimatiellia bacterium (assembly GCA_017996315.1). Taxonomy (GTDB): domain Bacteria; phylum Verrucomicrobiota; class Kiritimatiellia; order PWTM01; family PWTM01; genus JAGOHE01. The sequence goes on from JAGOHE010000113.1 coordinate 7,102, forward strand.
ACGGGTAGGAGACGTAGTGAAACCAGCCCGAAAAAAGGAGACCCATCTCATGAGAGAGTATACGCATCTGACCGCGATGG
>JAGOHE010000114.1 GCA_017996315.1 Kiritimatiellia bacterium
ATGCCAGTCCCTTGCCCATGTCCACGGCACACTCCCGGCAAACACCCTTGCCGCAGGACTTGCATGTCCCGACGGCGTCACGATCTTCGTGGTTGAAGCATTTCATCTCTTATCCTCTTGCCGAACGTTGAGCGTGACCGGACGGCGAACCCGCCGCGGGTGAGCCGTACGGTCCACGCTCTGGTTCGCCGATCTTTGCTCCCGTTATTGGGATCGCTTGACGCCATAGGCAACCAGTTTCCCGTCCGCAGCGACAATGCACGCGCGCTCCGTGATGGTATACTGGATCCCCTTGACGCTCAGGCTTCCAGCTTTCAGAACTACTTTCCGATCGAACGTCTTGATGTCCAAAGCAAGGCCGTCGCCAAGGTTCATCTGACCGGACATGAGGTCTATGCCGATGTGCATCCCCTCCGTTCCGGCCGTTGCTTTGACGGCCTTGCCTTCGAGTGGTTCGAGTGTTGCTGCGATAGGTTTGTCGGTTGCCTTCGCGTCGGCATTCTCACGTAGGGTTGTGTCGTCCCTGAGCAATGCCAGCACTTCATCTGCTCTTGCAATGTAGACCGATGCGGCCTCGGCTTCCAGACAAGGCATCTGGAAACCTCCACCAGTGGGGATGTTCACCATTGCAACATTGATCTTGTACTGAGTTCCGCTCCACGAGGTGGTTGCCGAGCTATCGTACTTCTTTGGTTTTTCATATTTCGGTTGGCTTGTGAACGTGACGCCTGACCCCGCAGAGATGGTGACCTCCTTCTTCTCCCCACTCTGGCAGAGAGCAGTGTTGGCGAACAGTAATCCGATCAGCAGGCCGCTGGCGGTTGTCTTTCTCATTTCATTCCTCCCATTGTGGTTGGTCGTTGATGTGTTCTGAAACGATGCTTCTGCTCTGCTCGTAACGCCCTCCTTCCCGCCATTCCTGCTGGCGAACAGTGTATTAGGACAAAGTCAACCTCTCAAAGACAAAGTGAAAAAGACCAAGTCGTTTCGGGAATCCACGCGTACCCTGCCGGGGTGCGACAAGGAAGCGTGGGGTGCTGAAGGCTTGGTTCCTGCCATGCCCTCTCCCTCGCCATGCCACATGCCAAGGATCATAATCACCCTGTATTTCACTTTTCAAACTGGTTGGCGCCCTTTTTTGTTACTGATCCAGTCTGACGACGCCAGCATTCCTTGGCAAGAACTTTTTCTGATTTTGTCGTGGAGTTTTCAAAAGCGGAATATTTGGAGCGAGCAAAAGCGGAAAGCCGTGGGGAGGTCATTAGGGACGGTTGGTGAACAGTACGACGGGTAGTTTTTGCCGGTCCGGGGATTCGTTGAGAATGGAGATGGTACCATCGAGATGTTCACACAGAACCGCCCGAGAGCCCGGCCGTCCTTGCGTTGGGAATGTCTCTTGCCGGAAATGGACCCGGCCGCCGATTGCGATCGTGACCGGATGCCACATGGACCAAACGTAATTCCACCAAGGGTCTTTGGGCACCGGGCGCAGCTTGGTTCGCCCTTGAGCCATCGCCTCATCCCAGGCGGATTGCGGAGTCATTCCCAGCTCCCGATGTCGCTCGCGCCGATTCCGGTGGTGTCGGAGATTGTGGATGTGATGATTGACGTCTTCCAGGTCGGAGGAGGTCGTTAAGCGGTTGAGGGCGAAGTACGGCGGCAAGCGGTCCTGCCACACTTGGTGGATGCGCTCGATCTTGCCCTTGGCTTCAGGGGTATTGGCGACCACAAAGGACACATCATAGAATTTTAGGCGCCGCCCAATCCGGGTCACACTATCCTCGTGGTGGCCCGTGAAGATACCCGCTTGATCGACGTAGACCTCCAGCGGAAGGCCATATTCCATAAACGCGCTGTGAAAAAAGTGCAGATAGGCCGGCACATTTTCGCGGCGGTAGATTGCACAGCCGACTTGCAGGCGGCTGCAATCGTCGAGCATGTCCAGCAGAGGATAGGCGGGCTCCTCGCGCCCAAACCAGTAATCCGGCGTCGCATCCATTTGCCAGAGCTCCCCGACCGCCTGTCGCTGCCAGCGCCGCAGGTGGGCGGGCAGTCGCGGGGGCTTGGGGGCTGGGCAAATTCCTTCGCGGATCGCCCACCGGCGGACCTGAGATCGGGCGAGAACAATCCCATAGAGGCGGTCCACCTCGCTGGCCGCAAATGCATAGTTGTACCCCTGTTGAATCGCACAACGCAGGAAGGCCACTATACGCTCATCCCAGGCGGGCGCATGATTGCCTCCGGACACCCCGGGGCGCCATGTGTCTGCCGTTCCTGCCGACCGGGCTTTCAGGTAGCTGCCCCGCAGTTCGTAGAGCCGGGTCTTAGCCATGCCCAAGGAGCCGCAGGCTAGCTCTATCGAGATCTTCTGCTCACACACCTGCTCGATCACGTCACGCACGTGCGCCAAGCCCAATCGCGAACCAAGTTGTTTTTTCATGCGGCTATCTTAGGCCGCATTCCGCTTTTGCTCGCTCCGCGGGCGCGCGCCCCCTAGGGGGCGCCTTCCTTTCATATCCTTTGCGTAATCCCTTGCCTTGGAGCTCCGTGCTTACCATCTCTTTCCGCTTTTGCTCACTCCACGCTCTTTCCGCTTTTGCTCGCTCCGGCTTTCCGCTTTTGCTATTCCCCCGACAGAACTTTTTCTGATTTCTTCAGGCGATGAAATGGAGCTTGACTTTATCTTTCGACTTTATACTTTTGGTGTTATGCGAAAGCCGTAAAAACAAAGTGGAGACTGCGATGAGCGAGCTCTATATCAGCTTTTCGGACTGGTCGGCGGCCCTGGATGCGGAATCGGGGCTATCCCAAACGGAAAGAGCGAATTACAAGTCTTCGATCATCGGGTATCTGGCCTATTTGAAGAGAACCCATGGGCGCGCGAGCAAGACCAACGCGCTGGTCTATCTGGCCGATACCAAGGCGCAGGGCCTCGATGACGAACCCATACGGGTGGCGTTGCGATGGTTCTTCAGGGAGGGCGTCCGCCGCGGCGGCGGCCCGCCCTTGAACGGGGCCGCTGAGCCGGATGCGGCGGCGCGCGCGGCGAGGATGGCTGAGGGCGCGTCCGGGGAGGATGTGGATGCCGGGGCGCCCGTGATCGAGCCCGAGCGGATGGATCTGGGCGATGCGCCGTGGGAGCGGCGGCTGGTGGAGCGGCTACGGCTGACCCAGTGCATGTGGCGCACGGAGCAGACGTATCGGGACTGGTGTCGCCGCTTCGCGGCGTTTCTTGCGCCCCGCGACATGGAGTCGGCGTCTGAGGAGGACGTGAAGGCGTTCCTGTCCCGCATGACGGTCGAGGGCCACGCGGCCGCATCGACCCAGCGGCAGGCGCTCAATGCGCTGGTCTTCTTCTTCCGCGAGGTGCTGGGGCGGGAGCCGGGCGATCTGAGCGGCTTCGTCCGCTCCCATCGCACCGCGCGGGTTCCGACCGTGCTCTCCCCGAAGGAATGCCGGGCGCTCTTTGATGCCCTGCCGACCGGGGCGCGGCTGATGGCTGAGTTGATGTACGGGGGCGGCCTGCGGTTGCTGGAGCTGTTGCGCCTTCGGGTGCAGGATCTCGATTTCGAGCGGGGGATCCTGATCGTCCGCGCGGGCAAGGGCGGCAAGGATCGCGTGACCACCCTGCCGGTCTCGCTGCGGCCCCGACTGCAGGCGCACCTGGAGAAGTTGCGGGTGGTGTTTGACGCCGATCGAGCGGCGGGGCTGGCGGGGGTCTGGTTGCCGCCCGCCGTGGAGCACAAACTGCCGCAGGCAGGGATGCGGTGGGAGTGGCAGTGGGTGTTCCCCTCGCGGCAGACCGCGGTGGATCCGCGCAGTGGCATCGTGCGGCGCCACCATATCCAGGACGCCGCCTTCCAGGCCGCGGTGCGCACGGCGGCCGGGAGGGCCGGCATCGCCAAGCGCGTCACCCCGCATACCCTGCGGCACTCCTTCGCCACGCACCTGCTCGCCGCGGGGTCGGATATCCGCACCGTGCAGGATCTCCTCGGCCATGCCGACGTGGCGACGACGATGATCTACACCCACGTGCTCAACCGGCCCGGGGTGTCGGTGCAGAGTCCGCTGGATGCGCTGTAATCCTCGTCGTGCAGGATCTGCCCGGGTGTGCGATGATTTCACCCCTCACGCCTGCCTGCCCCGTTCGGGGCGGTACGACGCGAAAGGAAATGCCCCATGAACAAGCGATGGCCCCATACAACGGGCTGGCTGGCCGGATGCGCGTGGGTCCTGGCCTGCTCCGCCTCCCCGGCGGAAGGGTTGTCCGACCGATGGCATTTCATCCGGTCCGACGCCGCGCCGGACGCCGATTTCCAGGCATGGCCGGTGGTCCGGATTCCCCACACCTGGAATGTTCCCGACGCCCTCGACGGGGGCGGCACGGACATGCAAAGCCGCGACGGCTACTATCGGGGGCCGGGCTGGTATGCGCAGTCGTTCGAGGTCCCCGCGGCGCTCAGGGGCCGGCGGGTGTTCGTCCGCTTCGAAGCGGTGAGTTCCCACGCGCGGGTGTTCCTGAACGGATCCGAGCTGGGGGAACACCGCGGCGCATTCACGGCATTCTGCTTCGAGCTGACCGGCCGGCTGAAGTACGGGGCCCGCAACGAAATTCGCGTCCGGGCCGACAATGCGTTCCGCGAGGACATCGCCCCGCTCTCGGGCGATTTCCCGATGTTCGGCGGCATGTACCGGCCGGTCCGGATGTTCGACCGGGACCAGGCATGCATCACCCCGCTGTATTTCGGCAGTGAGGGCGTGTTCCTCCATCCGCATTCGGTCACCGGGGAATCCGCCGAAGTCTCGGCCCGGGTGCGGGTGAGCCGGGGCGCCGAAACAGCGGCGCTGGCGCTCGCGGGGCGGATCCGGGACGCGGAGGGTCGGGTGGTGGCCGAGCAGTCCACCGCACTCGCGGCGGATTCGGGTGAGCCGGAGGCCCGGCTGGAGTTCCCGGTCGCCCGGCCGCGGCTATGGAATGGGCGGAAGGACCCGTATCTCTACACCGTGGAGATGGAACTGCTTGCGGGGGGCCGGGTGGTGGACCGTTCGGTTCAACCGCTGGGCCTGCGCCGGATCGAGGTGGATCCGGAGCGGGGTTTCATGCTCAACGGCGCGCCCTGCAGACTGCGCGGGGTGAACCGGCATCAGGATCGCGCAGAAACGGGCTGGATGCTGACGCCGGCCGACATCGAGGAGGACACGCGGATCATGCTGGACATGGGCGTGAATGCGGTCCGGCTGGCGCACTATCCGCACGCCGCGGAGGCGTACGCGCAGAGCGACCGCGCGGGCCTGCTGGTCTGGGCCGAACTGCCGCTGGTGGATTGCATCTCCGGGCATCCGGAATTCGCCGAGACCACCCGGACGCAGTTGCGGGAGATGATTCTCCAGCTCTACAACCATCCGTCCATTTTCTGCTGGAGCCTGTTCAACGAGATGTATCACCGGCCCGGGCCGGACGCGCAGTCCCTGCTGGAGGAGCTCCATCTTCTCTCGCGCGAGCTGGATCCGGGGCGGCTCACCGTGGGCGCCACGAACTCGGCGCGGACGGATCTATGCAACGTCACCGACCTGCTGGCCTTCAACGCGTATCCGGGATGGTACGGCGGCGGGCCGTCGGGCATGGGCGATATCCTGGCGAAGTACCATGAAATTGGCGGGCGGCGGGGCATCGGGGTGAGCGAGTATGGCGCGGGGGCGTCCATCCTTCATCACGAATACGATCATCGCAGTGTTCCCGTCTCGCGCTGGCATCCGGAGGAATGGCAGGCGTATGTGCACGAGGAAAATTACCGGTCCATACGCGCGGCGGGGTATTGCTGGGGCTCGTTCGTCTGGAACATGTTCGATTTCGCCAGCGTGTGGCGCAACGAGGGCGACCGGGCGGGGATGAACGACAAGGGGCTGGTCACCCATGACCGCAAGACGAAAAAGGACGCGTATTTCTTCTACCGGGCGAACTGGAATCCCGAACCGATGGTGCACATCACCGCCCGCCGGTTCACGCCGCGCACGAACGCCGTCACGCGGGTCAAGATCTACAGCAACGCCCCCGGGGTGCTCATCCGGCACAACGGGAAGGATGTGGCCACCGTGACGCCCGACGAGATCGGCGTGGCCCGCCTCCCGGAGCTGCGATTGGAACCCGGCCGCAACACGATTGAGGCGATCGCGGTGGTGAACGGGACCCCGGTCCGGGATTCGTGCGCCTGGGAGCTCCGGGCTCCATAAGGCCAAGGCCCCCGCCCCGGGACCGACGCACCCGGATGCGCCCATGGGTTGGGGATGGCCGGCATGGGGCCCATGTCCTGCGGTGGCCGAGGGGGGCGCCCCACCGTGGACGGGAGCCGCCTTCGCCGCCGGCGGCATCGGGGGCCTACCGCGGGAATCCGCTAGGACCCCAGGACATCCGCGGGCGGGCCCTGCCGGGTGATCCGGCCGTCTTCCAGCCATAGCAGGCGGTCGGCGCGGCGGGCCAGGCTGGTGTTATGGGTGGTCATGACGATGGCGACGCCGCGTTCGCGGCAGACGCGATGAAGCAGGTCGAACACCTGCTCGCCCGTGGTGTGATCGAGGTTGCCCGTCGGCTCGTCGGCGGTGACCAGCCGGGGTGAAGACACCAGCGCCCGCGCGACCGCCACCCGCTGCATCTGGCCGCCGGAGAGCTCGCCGGGCAGATGCCGGCGGCGGTCGGCAAGCCCCACCGAGTCGATCAGCGCATCCAGCGCGGCCGGTTCCGGCGCGCGGCCGAGAAAGAAGAGCGGGAGTGCGATGTTTTCCTCCACGGTCAGCGTCGGCAGGAGATGGAAGGTCTGGAAGACATGACCGACCTGACCCCGGCGGGCGCGCTCCAGGTCCCGCTCCCGATGAAGGCGGAGGGGCTGTCCGGCGATGGTCAATGCGCCATCGGTGGGGGCGTCGAGCAGGGCGAGAAGGTTGAGGAGGGTGGTTTTTCCGGATCCGGAAGCGCCGAGCACGGCGAGGAATTCCCCTCCGTATACGTCGAGATCCACCCCATCGAGCGCCCGCACGGTTTCCGCGCCCCGGTGAAAATATCGTTTCAATCCCCGCCCGGTCAGAATGGGTGTTCGAGCGCTCATGCTTATTCGCCCTCCCGGATGGCGTCCACGGGGCGCAGGGCCGCCGCGCGCCAGGCGGGCC
>JAGOHE010000115.1 GCA_017996315.1 Kiritimatiellia bacterium
CCCGCCTTCGATGGCGGCGACGCGTTGCTCGAACACATCGGTGGTCGGGTTCATGAGCCGCGTGTAGATGTTCCCGAATTCCTTCAGCGCGAAAAGATTCGCCGCGTGCTCGGGGCTCTTGAACACGTACGAGCTGGTCAGATAGATCGGCACCGCGCGCGATCCGGTGGTCGGATCGGGCTGCTGTCCGGCGTGCAACGATACGGTATTCAGTCCTGGGTTCATGGGTGTTCTCCGGGGGTGGGGTTATGCAAAATGACGGGCACATCCGCCCGCGCGTCAAATCTCATACATCGGGGCTCCGTGGGATTTGATGTGGCGATACTTCTCGGCGAGCGAATCGAGGGTGACGGCGTCCGCCTTCGCGTTCCATGCGCGCACCAGAGTGTCGAGCGCATGGCGCACAACCGCCCCGGTATCCCGGTCGCGGGCCGCGGTGGATCGGGGAAGAACGGGGACCGCGGTCTCGCCCTCCAGCGCCTCCAAAACCGCGCGCAGGCTGATACTGGAAGAGTCTTTGGCCAGGCGATATCCGCCACGCGAGCCGCGCACCGACGCGATCATCCCCGCCGCCCGAAGCGGAGCGATCACCTGCCAGAGATACTTTTCCGAAATTCCCTGGCGCCGCGAGACGTCATGCAACGACACGGCTCCGCGGTTTCCGTGGACCGCCAGATCCAGGAGAAACTTCAATCCATACGTGCTTCGAGTCGTGAACTTCATAGTAAAGTAAGTCTACAAGGTTGCTACACAATACTCGGATCGAGTAGAGTGTCAAGCGATGATGGAAAAATAAATGACGGAAGAGACGATTCACGAGCTGCTGAAGGTCGAACCCGCGTTGTTGGATCGCACGATTCAACTGGTCCGACGCGCGGGCGAAGATCGTGGCGCATTGTATCGCGAGGCGGACGCGACGCGCGCGGAGCATATGGGGCGGGCGGTGCCGGTGCGCGGGATCATCGAATTTTCCAACGTGTGCGCGAACGATTGCGCCTATTGCGGCATCCGCCGGTCCAACGCCGATGTGCCGCGCTATACGCTCGACGAGGACGAAGTGATGGCGGTCGCCCGGCGCATGGAAGGCTGGGGCCAGATGACGGTCGTACTGCAATCCGGCGAAGCGCCATCGGACCGGCGTGATCGCGAACTCGGCGAAATCATCCGGCGCATCAAACGGGAAACTCCGCTGGCGGTGACCGTTTCATCGGGCAATCGCCCGCGCGAGACCTATGCCCACTGGCGCGCCTGCGGCATGGATCGCTATCTGCTTCGATTCGAGACCAGCGATCCGGATATGTTTGCCCGGATTCATCCCGATGCCACGCTCGAAGACCGGCTGCGCTGCCTGCTCGACCTGCGTTCGCTCGGCGTGCAAATCGGCAGCGGATTCATGATCGGACTGCCCGGCGAAACGCATGAACGGCTGGCGCGGAATATCCTGCTCTGCCGCGCGCTGGATCTCGATATGATCGGCATCGGCCCGTTTATTCCCAGTCCCGGAACCCCGATGTCCGAAGAGCGCAACGCATGGGCGGACGATCCCGACATGTTCTTCGTCGCACTGGCGGCGTTGCGCATCATGAATCCCAAGTCGCACATTCCCGCGACCACGGCCTTCGACGCGGTATTCCCCGGGGTCGGCCGCAATCTCGCTCTATGCCGGGGCGCGAACGTGTTCATGCCCAACAGCACACCGGGAAAATACCGCGCGTCCTATCAGTTGTATCCCGGAAAGCCCTGCCTGGACGAGGATGCGGGCGATTGCGCCACGTGTGTGCAACTGCGCATCCGCTCCATCGGCCGCACCGTGGGCGTCGGCCCCGGCCACTCCATCCGAAAATCGAATCCGGAGTGACCGTGGACGGCGGCGACAAAACCTGAATCCGCCCGCCGGATCAATCCCGGTCGAGCAGGGGCGGCGGCCGATACGGCGTCGAGAGCGGGAACACATTGCGGAGATGCTCCATGCGGAAATTATCCGGCTCTCCGACCACTTCCATCACATCAAACCGGATATACCGCGGCTGCGCGCGGCGTTTCGAGAGATAGCGCACCGCGGCGCGGGAAAGATGAAATCGTTTCGCTCGATGAACCGATTCCACCGGCCGGCCGAATCGCTCCGAGCGGCGGGTCTTGACCTCCACAAACACCAACGTGTCGCCATCCCAGGCCACGATATCGAGCTCGTTCCGGCGATCCACCCGATGGCGAACGGCCTCAATCTTCCATCCCGAGCGTTTCAGAAAATCCGCCGCCGTATTTTCGCCCCAGTCTCCCCGGGACTCCGGCTCATGCCGGACACCGGCGTCCGGATTTCGGCCCCGCCGCAACGTCATCCAAACCTTGGACCACCATGACCGCATATCGTCCAAACCTTGGACGAAACGCGTTCGAGTTTCCAGTGTAATCCACCGGCGCCCGGGACGGCGTGTCGGGCGCGCCGGAGCGACCTGCCGCGATCTGTCCCGCGCCCCGGGTTGCCCCGGGTGCCCCGCATTTTACTTGCTCCCGGTTCCAAAGCGGGTAGCATCGGAGACTCCGCGCGCCCGTAGCTCAATTGGACAGAGCACCAGACTTCGGATCTGGGGGTTACAGGTTCGACTCCTGTCGGGCGCGCCAGTTTATACGGCGGCTCGGCCCGCGGGCGGATCCGGACCCCGCGGCCAGGGCTTTTCATTTTTCGCGCAGACCCGATAATACCCCGATGCGATTTACCGCACTGGATTGGACGATCATCGCCGCGTTTCTCGCGGTGGTGGTGAGCTCGGCGTGGTTCACGCGCCGGCTGGTCCGCAGCGTGTCGGATTTTCTGGCCGGCAGCCGGCTGGCGGGGCGATATCTGCTGACCATCGCCGGACAGATGGGAGCGCTGGGCGCGGTGAGCATTGTGGCGCAGTGGGAGGCGTCCTACCACTCCGGCTGGGGCGGCACGTTCTGGGCGGTGATCCTCGCGCCGGTCTGGATCATCATCACCTTGTCCGGCTGGGTGGTGTACCGGTATCGCGAAACACGGGCGCTGACCCTCGCGCAGTTTTTTGAAACCCGCTACAGCCGCCGATTCCGCGTCTTCGCGGGATTGCTCGGGTTCATCAGCGGCGTGCTCAACTACGGCATCTTTCCCTCCGTCGCCGCGCGGTTCCTGATGTATTTTGCCGGGATTCCCGAATACACGGTGATGCTGGGCCCCGTCGCCGTGCCGGTGGTCTTCGCCTCGATCATGGCGGTGATGCTCGGGCTGGCGTTGTGGATCACGCTGGCCGGCGGGCAGGTGGCTGTGATGGTGACCGATGTGATTCAAGGCATCCTATGCCTGTTGATTGCGGTCGGATTGACGCTCTACTGCATCCGGCACGTGGGCTGGGACCAGATCGCGCAGGCCGTCGCCCTCGCGCCCGATCCCGAGCGCGCGTCCATGATCCATCCCTTCAAGACCGCCGCGGTGCGCGATTTCAACATCGGCTATTACCTCATTGCCACCTTTTCCGCGTTCTATTCCTGCATGGCCTGGCAGGGCACATCGGGGTATAACGCCGCGCCGCGCACCGCCCACGAGGCGCGCATGGCCCGGGTGCTGGCGACCTGGCGGAGCGGCACCCTGCTGTTGATCATCGGGTTCATGGCGATGGCGGCGTATGCGGTGATGCACCATCCCGATTTCGCGCCGCTGGCAAACAGCGCCCGCGCGCGGCTGGACGGGATCGCCGATGCCGCGGTGCGCAAGCAGATGATCGTGCCGGTGGCGCTGAGCGAGCTGCTGCCCGCGGGCATGCTGGGTCTGCTGGCGGCCATCATCGTCGCCGCCGCGGTGACGACCGACGACACCTATCTTCATTCCTGGGGCAGCATCTTCATTCAGGATGTCGTGCTGCCGTTGCGGCGAGGGCGCCCCCTCCCGCCCGAGCAGCATCTGCGCCGGCTGAAATGGTCCATCGCGGGCGTGGCGGTCTTCGCGTATCTCTTCAGTTTCTTCCTCGTTCAGCGCCAGCTCATCCTGATGTTCATGGCCACGATGGGATCCATCTTCCTCGGCGGGGCGGGCTCGGCGATCATCGGCGGGCTGTATTGGAAGCGGGGCACCACCGCGGCGGCCTGGGGGGCGATGATCACCGGGCTGGTGATGTCGCTGGGGGCGATTGCGCTGCAGTACGCCGCGCCGTTTCATCGCGCGGCGGTCACCGTGGACGCGCCCGCGGCGCGAGCAGTATGGATTGACGGACGCCCCGCCTTGGCCGATCCCTCCGCCCCGGGCCGGTGGGCCGGACGTTTCGAGTTCTGGCGCGCGGAGGAATGGCAGCCGTGCACGGTGATCGCTCACTTGGGCGACGGGGGGAGCGTGACCCAGCAGGTGCATTACGCGCATGGACGGCATCGTCCGCCTCCGCGGTCCGCGACCGGGATGGCCGAAGCCCTCGAGCGAATCGAGCCGGCGGATCTCTCGTGGATTCCGGTGGGCGAAACGCCCGCGCGCCGGGCTTGGCATTGGATCCGCTCGCGCAGCGGACAAGTGCTGTACTTCTGGAGCATGCTGGGGGCGATGCTGGTGTACATCGTCCTCTCCCTCGCGCAGCGGCGTGTCTATGATCTCGACCGGCTGCTCCACCGCGGCGCGTATGCGGTGGCGTCGGATCATGAGCCGCCGCGGCACAACCGCCCGGTTCGCGGATGGCAGGCGCTGGCGGGCATCACGCCCGAATTCACGAGGGGCGACCGGATCATCTACTGGGCCACGCTGGCATGGTCGGTCGGCTGGATTTTCGTATACATCGCCGTCATCATCATCAACGCGGTCCGGCTCCAACCGGATTCCTTCTGGATCGGCTATCACCGGCTCAAGTTCAACATCACCCTGTGCATTGGATTGGGCACGACCGCATGGTTCGCGGCCGGCGGCTTGCGGGACTTGATCCGGCTGGTGCGCGCGCTGCGCGCTCTCCGGCGCGACACGACGGACGACGGGACGGTTGAATAGGGAGCACATCTGGCAGGAGAAGGGCCGCCGGCGCGGCTTTTGCATAAATCGCCTGTTTACGGTATGATTTTCCAGCCTTTTCAGCCCATAAGGAGTACAGCATGGCCACCCGATCCAAGAAAAAGAACACCGCCCGCGACTACGCCGTCGCCGATCTCTCCCTGGCCGAATTCGGCCGTGCGGAGATGCGGCTGGCCGAGCATGAGATGCCGGGGTTGATGGCGCTGCGCGAGAAGTACGGGAAAACGAAACCCCTGCGCGGGGCGCGGATCAGCGGTTCGTTGCACATGACGATCCAGACTGCGATGCTGATCGAGACCCTGGAAATCCTCGGCGCGCGCGTGCGCTGGGCGAGCTGCAACATCTTCTCCACGCAGGATCATGCCGCCGCCGCGATCGCCGCCGCGGGCACGCCCGTGTTCGCCCGAAAAGGCGAGACGCTGAAGGAATACTGGGAATACACCGACCGGATTCTCGACTGGGGCGGCGGGCAGGGGCCGAACATGATTCTCGACGACGGCGGCGACGCGACGCTGTTCGTGCACCTCGGCGCCCGGGCCGAGTCCGATCCCTCCGTGCTGCGCGGGCCCTACGGCAGCGAAGAGGAAGCGGTGCTGAAGGCCCAGCTGCGCGCGGCCCTGCGCCGGGATCCCGGGCGGTTCTCGCGCATGCTGCCGAACATCCGGGGCGTGAGCGAAGAAACGACCACCGGCGTTCACCGCCTGTACCAGATGCGCGACCGCGGCGAGCTGAAATTTCCCGCGTTCAACGTGAACGACTCGGTCACCAAGTCCAAGTTCGACAACATCTACGGCTGCCGCCATTCGCTGGTGGACGCGCTGATGCGCGCCACCGACATGCTGCTGTCGGGCAAGGTGGCCGTGGTGGCCGGGTATGGCGATGTCGGGAAGGGGAGCTGCCAGAGCCTGCGCGGGCAATGCGCGCGGGTGATTGTGACCGAGGTGGATCCCATCTGCGCCCTGCAGGCGGCGATGGAAGGATACGAGGTCATGACGATGGACGAAGCCTGTGAAATCGGGGACGTTTTCGTCACCGCCACCGGCTGCTGCGATGTGCTCACCGAACGGCACATGCGGCGGATGAAGCACCAGGCGATCGTCTGCAACATCGGGCATTTCGACAGCGAGATTCAGGTGGACGCGTTGCGGAAGTACCGGTGGGAGGAAATTAAGCCGCAGGTCCACAAGATCACATTCCCGAGCGGACGGTGTCTCCTGCTGCTCGCGGAAGGCCGGCTGGTCAATCTGGGGTGCGCAACGGGACATCCGAGTTTTGTCATGTCGAACAGTTTCACCAACCAGGTGCTGGCGCAGATGGAGCTGTTCAATCACACCGCGAAGTATCCCATCGGGGTGTACACGCTCCCGAAGAAGCTCGACGAAGAGGTGGCGCGGTTGCATCTCGATCGCATGGGCGTCGCGCTGGACCGGCTGAACCGGAAACAGGCGCACTATTTGGGCATTTCGGCCGAAGGCCCGTTCAAGCCCGAACATTACCGGTACTGAGGACGATCCCGGAACGGCGCGCCATGCGTGAAGTAGCGATCCAGGACGTGGGCGCGGCGCTCGAACGCTGCATCGAGCGGGCGAGTTTCACGATGGACCCCGCGCTGCGCGAAGCCCTGAGCCGGGGGGAAAAGGCTGAGCGCAATTGCACCGGATGCGCCATTTTGGATCAACTCCTCCGGAACGCCGACATCGCGCAGGCGGAACGCCGTCCCCTCTGCCAGGATACCGGGGTGGCGGTGGTCTATCTGGACATCGGGCAGGAGGTGCGCCTGACCGGGGGCGGAGTGGAAGAGGGGGTGAACGCGGCGGTTCGGGAAGCCTACCGGAAGTTCGCATTGCGTCCGAGCATCACACGGCATCCGCTGCGGCGCGTGAACACCGGCGACAACACCCCCGCGGTCATCCATATGCGCATAACACCCGGCGACCGGGTGCGAGTGGAGTTTCTGGCGAAGGGCGGCGGGTGCGAGAACATGTCGCGCCTGGCGATGCTCAAGCCGTCCGACGGCCGCGAGGGCGTGATGGAGTTCGTGCTGCGCGCGGTGCGGGAGTCCGGCGGCAATGCCTGCCCGCCGCTGGTGGTGGGCGTGGGGATCGGGGGCAATTTCGG
>JAGOHE010000116.1 GCA_017996315.1 Kiritimatiellia bacterium
ATATATCCGGAGATAGCAGTTGGGGGAGCAATGGTGATTCAACCGCCCGAACGCATTTCCCTCGGAGCAATCCAAGGCCGTGTGTTCGTCCAGCTCGACCAGATAAATGCGATCGTCACGCTCCACCCGCCTGCGGGCTTCCGGCAGGGCCACCCAATGTCCGCCCACTTCTCCGAGCTTACGCCGCGCCGGAAAGTCGGTCTTTGCAAACACCCCGCGGCCATGAACCCGGCTGGACCGGACTTCCACCGTCCCTGCCCCGCTCGTAGCCCGGCGATTTCGATCCCGGCCATGCGGAGCAGGCTTCATGGGCGACCAACCCCGGATCCGCTCCCCGCGGCCGCCTTTCGGCTGGCTTCATGGCGCACGATGACTCCCTTGATTTGATAAATGACATCTTCGGCAATATTGGTGCAATGATCCGCAATGCGCTCGAACGCCCGCGCCACCGTCAGCCCCGCCAGCCAACCCTCCATGGCCGCCGGAAATTTTCGCAACCCTTCCTTGATCTGTTGGACTTGTGTCCGGTAAAGCTGGTCCATTTCGTCATCCATCTCGCACACCCGGCGGGCGCGCGCCTCGTCCAGGTGCACCAGTGCATCGAGCGACTCCTTCAACATGCGAAGAACGCGATCCGCCATCGGCCGGAAATCCGGCGACGCTTCGGAGGGCAGCACGGACAAATCATCCGCGCGCTCGGCAATCTTCACCGCCTTGTCGCCGATGCGCTCCAGGTCTCCGTTCAACTTCAGCACGCCGATAATGAAGCGCAGATCTTTCGCTACCGGCTGGTACAACGCCAGGTTCTTGAGACATTCCTCCTCGATATCCACCTCGCGCAAATCAATCGGGGTATCCCTCTCGGCCACCTGGACGGCGAGGCTCGAATCCTTCTGCAGCACGGCGTGAACCGCCTGCCGCAGGTTCTCCTCCACCAGCGTGCCCATGGCCAGCATGTCCCTTTTCAGGCGCTCGATCTCGTGCTGCAAGTGCGTGTCCATAATCCTCCGCCTTCCGGGCACAGCACTGCGTGCGCGAGCGCCCGCAGTGCCGTGCCTTTTGATTCAATCAGAACTTAACATTCAAATCCAGCTGGTATCGCTGATAATCCAACGCGTCCGACGACACCTTCTTCTCGTTCACAAAGCATGAGCCCCCCAGGCTCCAGTGGCTGTTCAGGGCGTACGAGGCATAGAGTCTGTGGCCGCGCACGTCGGTGCCGCCGCCGCCGAAGTCGGAGTCCGTGAATGCGCCGACCACGGCGTCCTTCTCCAGGTCCCGGTAGTTGTAACCGACCATCAGATCACCGGCTTTCTTGGCCTTCCCGCAGGATACGCCGACGAGGAACCCGGTGTCGTCCGAATCGGCTTCGGTGTTCACAACATAGCTGCCGTGAATGGACATGGGCTGTTCGGCGACTTCAAACTGCAGGTCCACAAAGCCTTCCACCTCGAGGAAATCCATGGCATAGACTTCGGTGGTCGTCGTGGCATCCACGGGGATGGAGCGCGAGCTGTTTCCGTAGAAATCATTGTTTCCCTCCCAATCCATCGCACCCATCCCATCGAGATTCGCGCAGTGATATACGCTGCCGCCGACGAGCAGTTGAGCGGTCTCGCCCAAACCGAAACGGACGCCGGCCTGGCCGCCGTACAACATTGAATCATCATCCGATGAGTGTTCCTGCAGCCAGATGTATCCCGCGTTGGCCAGCAGCTCCACATCCTCACCGGGCGAGGTGGCGGCGTTTAATCCCAGTCCGTCCATCTTCAGATCGCCGTCCCAGATCAGATCCTGAGTCCGAATGAACGGATTGTTGATCCGTCCGCCCGTCAGGACCAGTTGTTCGGGCACAACCGCGTATTTGAAATACGCCAGATCCAACCGGATCTCCTTCTTGGCGAGCCCATCGCCCAGGCTCTGATTGCCGGACACGGGATCCGCCCCGCCGGAGGAGAATCCTATGCCGACCGACGCCTCGTCGTTCAGTTTCGCTTCGGCATTGAGCCGGGCGCGGATGCGTTCGCGATATCGTTCATCCTTTCCGTCTTCATCAATCATCTCCAGGCGATACCGCAGATCGCCCTTCAGGGTCACGGTATCCGCCCAGGACTTTTTCTCTTCGGCGGCGGCGGACGAACCGATCCACACGCCCGCAAGCACCAGGGCCGCGGCCCATGTAGTACGACGGCTGACTTTCAACATATGGCTTCTCCTGTGGGTTGTCGTGCATGGCACATGAGGCCGAACGGCCCCGAACGCAGCACAGTGTCTTCGAACTGTGTTCAAGAAGAATAAATCCAACGTTAGATTCTGATGAAGGAACGCGACGGGATTCAGCGCCGGGGCAGATGAATTCGGAAGGTGCTGCCTCGCCCGAGTTCGCTATCCACGCTCACCCGGCCGCCATGCGCGAGGACGATGTGCTTCACAATGGCCAGTCCGAGGCCGGTGCCGCCCATGCGGCGGCTGCGCGACCGATCCACACGGTAGAACCGCTCGAACAGGCGCGGAAGATGCCCGGCTTCGATGCCCGCGCCCTGGTCGCTCACCTCGATCACCATCTCCCGGTCGCCATCCAGCGCGCGAACCTCTACGGTACCCCCTTCGGGGCTGAATTTCGCGGCATTGCTGATGAGATTGGCCACCGCCTGTTCCAGGGCCGGGGCGTCACATCGGACCGTGAGTCCGTCCGCCGCCCGGATTTCGATATGCACCGACCGCTCATGCGCGGCGGGGGACTGATCCCGCGCGGCCGCTTCCAGAATGGGCTTTACGGGCTGCTCTTTCATGCCCAGCCGGCCGCGCTCGGCATCGTGCTCGATGCGCGACAGATCCAGCACATCCTCCACAAGCCGGTTCAGGCGCTCGGACTGCCGCAGGATCGTCCCGACAAAACGCCGGCCTTCCACGGTGGGCGTCAGATCCTCCTCCTGCAATGTTTCCGCCGCCGCGGTAATGGAGGTCAGCGGCGTCTTCAACTCATGCGACACATTCGCGACAAAATCCCGCCGCACATTCTCCAGCCGCTGCAGTTCCGTTATGTCATGCAAGACCAGAACCGCCCCCTGCCCCCGCCCGGACGCGTCCCGGATCGGACTGGCATGAACCAGCATGCATCGATCCCCTTCCGGTCCGGTCACATTGATTTCACCGTTGGATGGCACGGCTTCCGAAAGTGTGCGCGTCAATAATGCGGACAATGCGGAATGCCGGACCACTTCCGAAAGCGGCCGCCCGTGCGCATCCTCCGACGAAATACCCAGCCCGCGGACCGCCGCCGCGTTGACTTTGGTGATGCGCCCCTGCGCGTCCACAGCCAGAACGCCTTCGACCATGGAATCGAGAATGGCGGATTGTTCGTTGCGCTGACGAATGACCGTGTTCATCCGATAGTCCAGTTGACTCGCCATCGCGTTCAGCGCGACGGCCAATCGTTCCGTCTCCCGGATTCCCGGCGCGGAAACCCGGGTGGACAGTTTGCCCTCGGCAAATCGCTCCGCCCCGGCGGTCAAATCCCCCAGCCTACGCGAAAGCCTTCGCGCCACCCATCCGTTCAGCGCCGCCACGGCCAGCGCCGCCAGCACCCCCACGACCAGAATATGACGCTGCACAACGCGGATTTCCATTTCCACCGCGGTCAATGGAATTGCCGCGCGCACCACGTAGGCGACCTGCCCGTCCCGCAAGGCGGGCACCGCAAGATAGAGATGATGAGTGAACAGCGTTTGGCTGAACCGGATATCGCTCCCTTCCCGGCCTTGCGCCGCCGCCGCCACCTCGGGGCGATACAGATGATTTTCCATGGTTTCGGGATCCGTCTGGGAATCCGCCACCACGGTGCCTTCCGGGAGAATGATCGTGAACCGGGTCTGGGTGCTCCCGGCCGCTTCGGAGCAAATGCGCCGCACCTCCTCGACGCCGGCGGACGGGTCCAACGCGGCCACTTCCCGGGCAAACAGCCGGGCGCGCGCTTCCAGACTTTTCTGGGAGCGGATCAGATCATATCGGCGAAACGCGCCTCCCGTGAAAGCCGCCACAAAGAGCAGGGCCAACAGCGCCGGGAGCAGCGCCGCGGGAAAAATGACCCAAAAAAAAGATCGACGCATCATGATCTGCGGCGGGCGGAACGGCGGCTGCGAGCGGGAGACGGCTCCACGGAATCCGGAGTCTCCTCCCGGAACCGGTATCCGACGCCCCGGACGGTCTCGATGCATGCGGAATAATCCCCAAGCTTGCGTCGCAAACCAACCACCTGTACATCCACGGAACGATCCGTCACCGGATAATCCTCGCCCTTCACCCCATCCACGATCTGCTGCCGCGAATAAACGCGTCCGGGATGGCCGGCCATGAATTGGAGCAGCCGGAACTCCGTCGCCGTCAACTCGATCACCCGGGTTCCGGCCTTCACTTCGTGGCGGTCCGGATCAATCGTAAGACTACCGGTTCGAATGATTTCTTCCGATGCCGCCGCGCGTGCCGGCTTGTGGCGGCGCAGCACCGCGCGGATGCGGGCCAGCAGTATTCTCGGAGAAAACGGCTTGGGGATATAATCATCGGCGCCCACCTCGAGCCCGGCCACGACATCGATTTCTTCCGACTTTGCCGTCAGCATAACCACGGGAATGCGGGAGGTGTGCGGATCGCTCCGCAATCGTCGGCAGACTTCGAGGCCATCCACCCCCGGCAGCATCAGATCCAGAAGAATCAGGTTCGGCCGGTCCTGGGACGCCGCGCGCAGGGCGTCCTCCCCATTGGCGCAGCCGCGGACGACATACCCCTCCCGCTCCAGCTTGAAACGGATCAGGTCGAGAATGTCCTCCTCGTCCTCCACGACAAGAATTCGCTCTCCAGCCATAATCCTATTGTCTATCCTCCGTATGGCTGCCGCCAGCGTAAACCACACCTAAACAAATTTCTAACGAATGGGCTCCTCGCACACGCCGCCTGAATTGGATGGATATGGCGCCTCCGGAATCCGCAGCCATCGTCATGGCCGGCACCCCCTTCATCGTCGCCCGTCGTCTGACTGCAAGCCATCATCATGGCTGCGGATGGTTGAGACAGAGAAATCCGCGGCGGGTCTTCGAAAGCCTTGAACCCCAGGTGCGGCGCTATTTCGTTGTCTTGGTCTTCTTTTCGATTCTCGAGATAATCTGCGAGTACATCCTTAAAGCCTCTTGTCGGTGTTTTCGATTCAGTTCCAGCAGGGCCCGCCTGAAGGCTTTGTATTCGGCAACATGCTCCCCGTGCATATTCATGAGGTCAACATATCGCTGTTTCAACTTCTTAAGCTCGTCGATATCTCTCATGCCATCCTCCTGTCGAACGCCCCGGGTCACTGTTTGACCGGCAGTGAGCCGCGCAGCGGGTCACTGAACGGTCGGAGGTGTTGTTGGAATCATTTCGTGCTCGTTCCAATTCCCGGCGTACAGACCCACCGAGTCATCCGGTTCATAAATGTCTGTGCCATCTCTATCCAAGGGATTAAACCAGCTGTCCAAGTTGTCCTTCCAGTTGTTGTACGAGAGCACGAAAGCGCGATCACCCGTCTTGATTGCGTTGAGAAGCGCAGAGTCATGCCGCATGTCCTCTTCGAGAGCGCTCCATCGTTTTCTTTCCGCGTAGCTGTCGGCTTTTTCCATGGACGCGATCGCCCCGGGCTGATCGCCCTTCATACATAGAATCGCGGCGCGGGTCTTCCATATCTTTCGGCGCCACCACTTGTCTTTGCGGGAGTCCGACAGCATCTTGTCGCACATGCTAAGCGCAAGATCGTATTCCCCCTGTAAGAACGCAAACACAGCCGCATTGAGTCCAAGATAGAACTTGTTTCCATCTGAGTTCATGGGCTCGACGAACGGCTGCGCAAGTGCTTCGTGTATTGCTGCCAACGCCTGGGCGTTTTGGCCTTCCCGCATGTGGAACAGGAAAAGGTAGATGTAGTTGGGGAAATTAGCGTGTTCCGCGACCCAAGCCGCGAAATCCCTTTCTGCGTTCTCCGGCTCGTTCAATCGGGATCGAATATGTGCAAGAGTTGACTGCGGCATCCAGTAGGCGGGCCGGACCTTGGTCCAGGCCATGCACGTGGTTTGGGCCTGCTCGACTTCTCCGAAACGCATGAGGAACAGCACCTTGTCTTTGAAGGTCTCATTGTCTTTGGGTGACAAGGCCAACCGACGGTCGAAGCCATCCACTACACGCGAGACGATTTCCTGCTCCGTGAATCTCCGCGACTTTGGAAGCGCGATCACCGTCAACCGGCGGTCATTCGAATCCTGCGAATATTGCGAGAGAATCCAGACGTTGGTGTGATCGCTACCAGAGGAGTCATCCAGGAAGAGTCGGTACCCGAAATGGTGGAATCCACCTCCCAACTCCACACTGGCCCCATTAGCCATGATGTTCGCTCTGGGATTTCCCAAGCCCTGTATTTCAGCCGGGAGCCACGCATAATTCAGGTATTTCGGAAGGAGGGCTTGATCGGACTGGCAATAGACGGCAACCGCTTCGGCCACCGGCCGGTATACGGCTGGGGATCTCAACTGTGTTTCCACATGGGCAATGTGAGAAGCGCTGACCACAACGGACAGGATGGCGCACCCGATAGGGTTGAGCACCAGAATGGCCATGATGCCCGCCGCAATCAGGCACCCGATTCCTATCCTCTTCCTATTCATATCTGATTCCAATGCCCGGTCGCTCCGTTTGCGAACCCGCGTCGGCGCGGATGAGCCATACGAGGGCAGACCCTTGTTCGACGTTCATTTCTTCTGCTGTTCAAAGGTTGAGCCAAAGTGGGGCAAGAAGGACTGCTTCTCGCCCGTCCACCAGCCCTGTTCAGGCTTGGCCATCATTGGCCGCATACAGGTCGTCATCTGCAGCGTGACGACAATGAGTATGACAAACCACATCTTGATTCCACCTTGCCGATGAAACAGGGGGTGTGATCTCAGTTTCCCGACATACCGCGCGGCGAAAAGGAGGGCAACCATCCAAATGAGCAGCGCAAGGATGACCATGAACGGCAAGCTCTGCGTCGAGACGGCGAAGAGCCACGCGACCGGCGCCAGTCCGACAAGAAGAAGGCCG
>JAGOHE010000117.1 GCA_017996315.1 Kiritimatiellia bacterium
TGCAACTGCCGCACCGGGTGCAGAGCACATGTGAACGGAAGGCGGCGCTGAGTATGGAAGGATCCATGAAAATCGCCCAAGAATGCCATAAACGAGGAGAAATGTGAACTGCCGGCGCGACGGGCCGGCGGTCCGGGGCGATGCGCCGGAGAGGGCGGGGCGCCGCGCGCGATCGGCGCTGATCCTCACCGGGGGGAGAGTCTCCGCGATTATTTGCTTGTCAGAGATTTTCCGGGGGTCAATATGCGGTCACGCATGACCTTCACGCTACGCATTACGGCGCCGGGTTTGGCGCTGGTGATCCTGCTCGGCGCGCTGGGCGGAGCCGGGGCGTACACGCTGGTGTACGCGGAAGGCCTGTCGTATCTTTCCGACGATCCGGAAGTGTGCGTGAATTGCCACATCATGCGGGAACAGTACGACGGCTGGCAGAAAGCCACGCATCACACCCGGGCCGCCTGCGTCGAATGCCATTTGCCGCATACATTTTTTGCCAAGTACTTCGCCAAGGCCCGCAACGGATTTTTCCACTCGAAAGCGTTCACGCTGCAGAATTTCGAGGAGCCCATCCGCATCCATGAGTGGAACTCGCAGCGGCTCCAGGCGAATTGCATCGAATGCCACGAGGAAATGGTTTCGATGATCCGATGGTCTGCCGGATCGCGCCGCGAGGAGCTGGACTGCGCGCGGTGCCATGCGTCGGTCGGACATGGAGCATCCTGGTGAACCCCGAGGAGACTTGCAGATCATGAACACCTCCCGCCGACGGTGGATCGCTCCCGCGTTGTATATCCTGGTCATGGGCGTTGCCGCCGCGGTGACGGCCGGGGTGCTCGCCCTGCTGGGGAATATCGAAGAGCGCAAACGCGAGGCGGAAAAATATTACTTTGAACTGGTGGCGCTGGAGGAAGACACCGTGGATCCCGCGGTCTGGGGGCGGAATTTTCCCCGGCAGTATGACGCTTACCGCCGGACGGTGGACACTGAGCGCACCCGTCATGGCGGCAGCGACGCCTTTCAGAAGCTGGACGAGGACCCGGTCTGGCGCACGCTTTTTGCGGGCTATGCCTTCGGGGTGGATTACCGCGAAGAACGGGGGCATGCGTTCATGCTGCAGGACCAGGAGGAGACCCTCCGCGTGCGGGATTTTGCCCAGCCCGGCGCCTGTCTGCATTGCCACGCCTCCGTGCTCAAGGCCTACCGCGATCAGGGGCGCGCCGCGGGCATTCCGGATGACCGGCCGCGGGAGCAGATGATGGAAGGATTCGCCCGCGTGTGCCCCATGCCGTATGCCGAAGCGCGCAAGCTGGTGGAACATCCGATTTCGTGCGTGGATTGCCATGATCCCAAAACGATGCAGATACGGGTGACCCGGCCGGGATTCATGGAAGGGATCGCGCGGCTGGCCGCCAGCGACGCTCCAACGCCGCATCTGCCCAGCATAACGCGCTGGCGCGCGACCGATCGCAAGGAGCCGTATGATCCGAACCGGGACGCCACACGCCAGGAAATGCGGTCCTTCGTCTGCGGCCAGTGCCATGTGGAATACTATTTCAAAGGCCCGGAGAAACGATTGACGTATCCCTGGCACAAGGGGCTCGGGGTGGATCCGGCGGAAGCTTATTACGATGAGGTGGCATTCACCGACTGGACCCACGCGATCAGCGGAGCGCCGATGCTCAAGGCGCAGCACCCGGAGTTCGAAATGTGGAGCCACGGGATTCATGCGCGCAGCGGAGTGGCCTGCGCGGATTGCCACATGCCCTATATGCGCGAAGGCGCGGTCAAAATCAGCGATCACCATGTGCGCTCGCCGCTGCTGAACGTGCATCGCGCCTGCCTGGTCTGCCACGCGTTCACGGAGGAGGAAATGCGGGCGCGGGCGGAGGTGATCCAGGACCGGAACGAGAAGCTCATGCGCCGGGCGGAAGAAGCCGCGGTGTCGCTGGTGCGCGCGCTGGAACGCGAAATGGCCGCGGGCGTTCCCCCCGAACGACTGGAGGCGGCCCGGAAGCTGCACCGTCGGGCGCAGTATCGTTTGGATTATGTTTATGCGGAAAATTCCATGGGCTTCCATGCGCCGCAGGAAGCCGCGCGAATTTTAGCCGAAGCCATCGACTACGCCCGGCAGGGCGAACTGCT
Organism: Kiritimatiellia bacterium; assembly: GCA_017996315.1. Taxonomy (GTDB): domain Bacteria; phylum Verrucomicrobiota; class Kiritimatiellia; order PWTM01; family PWTM01; genus JAGOHE01. The sequence continues at coordinate 2,143 of JAGOHE010000117.1, forward strand.
GCTGATGCAAACCCGGATGTAATTCATCCGCAGCGGAGCCTTGCGCGGAGCGCCACAGAGCACGGCGCTTAGCGGGCGTAGCTGTGGAGTCCGCTGAATATCCGCGCAAGGTTGACCCACGTCATCGTCAGCACAATGCATATCCAGCCCGCGATGGCCCATGCGGCCATGCGTCGCGGGGACCGGCCCCCGTCCGCCGCCCGGTCGTGAAGCCACGCGGTGTAGATCAGCCATGTGGCCAGAGCCCACAGCTCTTTGGGATCCCAGTTCCAAAAATCGCCCCACGCGAGTTTGCCCCACCATGCGCCCAACACCAGGCCGAGCGTGAGCAGCGGATAGCCGGCGCACAGGAGGCGATGCGTCTCGCGTTCACGCGCGCGCGCCGACGTTTCATTCATGCCGCCCCACGCCACCGGGAATGCCCGCCATGCCGCCCGTGTGAGGAGCAGGTACGAAACGAGATACACCGTGACATGGGGTATGAACAGCGGACTGCGCAGCGCGGGCGGCAGCAGCCGGGGCGTCTCTGGGAATATGAATCCGACCGGGATGAGCAGCGCCGCCCCCAGGACATAATCCAGCGCCTCGCCCGTGTCGCCGGATGGCGCGCTTCCCGGTTCGCGGGCGCTGAACGCGCGGCAGAGCCGGGAAAATGGCGCGACACATGCGGCCATGCACAGGAACACTTCAAACATGTCCTGCAAGGGGGCCCGATTCATCCGGAGGGTCCGTTCCACGAGCACCAGCAAGAGCACCGCACCAGCCAGTCCGCCAAGCCACCGGCCCCACCGGACCGAATTCTCCCGGCGCACCCATGCCGCGGCGGCGATATAGGCGGCCAGCGCGGCATAAATGGCCCAGCCGACGACGCTGGTTTTCACGTGCATGCGATGGATTCCTCCGGGGCGGGACCGGATTTTATGCAGCGTCCCCAGCAGGCCAATGCCGCGCCCAAGGCCAGCATCGCCAGCCCGGCCGCCGCGACGGGCCATCCTTCCTCCGCCACCACCAGCAGGATGGTTCGGGTGGGGTGCACATCATACGAATATTGATAAAAGCGATATCCCTCGTGCCGCACCGGCCGGTTGACCTGAATCACGGCCTCCCGGGGCGACCGATCCGGCGCCAGAAAGCGCACCCGGCTGGTGTATTGCCTGGGCGGCGCCCGTTCCGGATCCGGGAGTTTGGCCCGTTGCTCCGCGGGATACGGTTCCACGCGGAATTCATCCAGCGCCACAACGAAGGGCAGCCGGGCGACAGGCGGTCCGTCGGATGCCGCCCGCACTTCCGCCGAGAGTCCGCCTTCGTCCACGAGGAGATAACTCTTGAGCGGTACGGCCGGCCATGCCCCGCCGCGCGCCAGCGCCCGGCCCCGCTCGGAATTCCACATCGCGCCGATGAGGATGAGCACCCAGCCCGCGTGGATCAGCGCGCGCCCCGGCGAACGGCGCAGCGCGGGGAACGCGAAAAATCCCGTGATCGCGAGCCCCAACCCCAGCACGAAGCAAATCACCTGCGGCGCGGAGCGGAAAATCGCCCCCGCGCGTTCCATTCCCAGAACGGCCGAGCCGGCCGCGATCGCGGCCAGCGCGACCAGCATCCCGACATTCAACCGGCGCAGAAACGGCTTGAGCATGCCGGCATGATGCCGACTTCACAGAGGCGACGCAATCTCCGTGGCCGGGGGCGCTCCCGGGCTGGAGATCGCGGGCCGGACCGGCGCGTCGCGTCGGCGCTTGATGTCGCCGCCCATCGGTGTATTATTGAAAAGTGGTTATCAATAAGGAAACGACATGAACATCGTGCGATGGATGATGGCCGCATGGTGCGCGGGGGCGGTGGCTTCGGCCGCGCCGCTGCGGGTGCTGGCCACCACGCCCATCCTGGCCGATGTGGCCGCGGCGGTGGCCGGACCCGGCGCGGTCGTGGAGTCGCTGATGCCCCCGGACGCCGATGCCCACGCCTTTCATCCCCGTCCGGCGGATGCCGTGCGCATCCAGCAGGCGGATGTGGTCTTGCTCAATGGTTTCGGGCTGGAGGAGCCGTTGGCGGCGCTGCTCGATTCCGCGGGGTCGGGCCGGCAGGTCACCGCGAGCGAGGGGCTGGTTCCCCGCCGGCTGAACGCGCCCTGCGCGTCCTGTGCCGGTCATGCGCCGGGAGAGCATGAGCATGCGGAGGGCGCGCCTGATCCGCATGTCTGGATGGATCCGCAGCATGTGGCGCATTGGGCGGGCCGCATCGCGGAAGCCCTCGCGGCGCGGGATCCCGAAGGCGCCGCGGAATATCGTGTTCGCGCCGCGGAATACCGGACGCGCATGAACGAGTTGGATCAATGGATTCGGTCCGAGGTGGAGGCCGTGCCCGAAGCCCGGCGCCGCCTGGTGTCGGACCATGAGAGCTTCGGCTACTTTTGCGATCGCTATGGGTTCATTCCGGGGAAAGCCATTCTTCCCGGATTCAGCACCCTGGCCCAGCCCTCGGCTCGCGAGATCGCGCGGCTGGAGGATGCTCTCCGAAGCGAGCGTGTTCCGGCCATTTTTGTGGGCACGACCACGGCCTCGCCGTTGCCGGGTCGGGTGGCGGGGGATCTCGGCATCCGCGTGGTGAAACTCCACACCTGTACCCTGGGCCCCCGGGGAAGCGATGTCAGCGATTATACCTCGATGATGAAGCACAATGTCCGGGCGATCGTGGAGGCGCTGAAATGACCGACCGGGTGGCGCATGATCCGGGCGCGCCCGCGCTGGAAGTCGAAGGACTATCCGCCGGGTTTGGTCCGGAGCCCGCCGTGCACGGGATTTCCTTCCGCATGGATCGCGGGGAGCGGGTGGCGGTTGTGGGACCCAACGGCGCGGGCAAAACCACGTTGTTTCACGCGATTTCGGGATTGCTCGCTCCGCAGGCCGGAAGCGTACGCATCGGGGGCTCCCCCCCGGGACGGCACCGGTGCATCGCCTATGTGCCGCAACGCAGCGCCGTGGACTGGCATTTTCCGATGACCGTCGGCGAAGCCGTCCGCATGGGATGCGCCGGCACGTTCGGCTGGGAACGCGAGTCGCGATCCGAAACCCGCGCGTGGGTGACCGAATGTCTCTCCGCTGTGGGGCTCGCCGCCTATGAGCGCCGTCCGATTGCGGAACTCTCCGGCGGCCAGCAGCAGCGGCTGTTCATCGCGCGCGCCCGCGCCCAGCGGGCGGAACTGATGCTGCTGGACGAACCGGCGGGCGGTTTGGATGCGCCATCTCAGGAAGATCTCGGGCGCATGGTCCATGATCTCGCCGCGCGCGGTGTGGCGGTCTTGATGGCGACGCATGATTTCGACGCCGCCGCCCGCGCCGGCCGGGTCATATTGTTGAACGGGACGGTGCTGGCCGACGGACCGCCGTCCTCCGTGCTGACCGAAGAACGGCTGGATGCGGCGTTCCGAGGCGCTTCTTCATGGCGCGGGGTCGGCCGGGCGTGCGGCCCGCACGGCGCGGACGGCGGGGAGGAAGCCCGATGAGCGAATGGATGTCCTGGTTGATGGAGCCCTGGCGGTACGCGTTTATGGTCCGCGGGCTGGCGGCCGGCGTGCTGGTCGGCGTGGTCAGTTCGGTTGTCGGGGTGTTCGTGGTATTGCGCGGCATGGCCTTTTTGGGCGACGCCCTGGCGCATGCGATCCTGCCCGGCGTGGCGGCGGGATATCTCGCGGGCCGTGGAGAGCGCGCGCCGATGTTCTGGGGAGGTTTGGCGGCCGCGGTCGCCGCATCGCTCGGCATGGGCGCATTGAGCCGCCACGCGCGGATGCGGGAGGACACCGCGATCGGAATCGTTTTCGCAGCGACGTTTGCGCTGGGGATCGCGCTGATATCTTCGGCCGGCCAGTCGGCGGTGGATTTAAGCCATATCCTGTTCGGCGATATTCTGGGCGTGACCCGCGCCGATCTGATCCGGGCCGGCGTGGCCGGAGCGGGGGTGCTGGTGGTGACCGCCATATTCTACCGCGCCTGGGTAATCACGGCGTTCGATCCGGTGCTGGCCGCCACCCTGCGCCTGCCCGGTCCGATGCTCTATTACACCCAACTGGTTCTGCTCGCCGTTGTCATCGTCATATCCATCCAGACCGTCGGAGTGGCGATGATGGCGGCGATGCTGGTGACTCCGCCCGCGGCGGCGCGGCTGGTGACACGCAGCGTTCCGGGCATGATGGCCGTGGCGGCGGGCATCGGCGCGGTGTCGGCGCTGGCCGGCCTCTACGTCTCCTATTATCTCGGCATCGCATCGGGCGCCGCCATTGTGCTGGCCGCCACGGTCGCGTTTGCCGTCGCCGCCCTGATCCGGCGGGTGATCCTCCGCGCGTGATGCGCGCGGCGGTGCGCGTCGGCCCTCAATTGATGCTCGCCGCGATTTTAGCTATCATCACGCGCTTCGGGGCCGATGGCGGTGATCCGCGAAGTCAGCCCAAAGGAGAATCCGATGGCCAAAGCACCGCAAAGCGCAATCACTCCCACGCGGACGGAAGACTACCCGGAGTGGTATCAGCAGGTGGTCCGCGCCGCGGAGTTGGCTGAAAACAGCCCCGTGCGCGGCTGCATGGTCATTCGTCCATGGGGCTACGCGCTGTGGGAGAACATGCGGACGGCGCTGGACCGGATGTTCAAGGATACAGGCCATTCCAATGCCTATTTTCCGCTCTTCATCCCTCTCAGTTTTCTCGAGAAAGAGGCGGAACACGTGGAAGGTTTCGCGAAGGAATGCGCGGTGGTCACGCATCACCGGCTGGTGGCCGGGCCGGACGGCGGACTGGTGCCGGCCAGTCCACTGGAAGAACCGCTGATTGTCCGGCCCACGTCGGAGACCATCATCGGCGCGACCTATGCGAAGTGGGTTCAAAGCTATCGCGACCTGCCGGTCCTGATCAATCAATGGGCCAACG
>JAGOHE010000118.1 GCA_017996315.1 Kiritimatiellia bacterium
ATCGCATAGTCCGGCAATGGCGTGGAGCGATCCGTTCGGGTTGTGGGGAAATTTCTGCGTGGGTTCCCCGGTCTCCGGATCTACATACCGGCACACAACGCCGCCCGCCGCTTCCACACGGTCCAATAATGCGCGGTCGAGGGTGAATATTTTGCCTTCGCCATGCCGGATCGGCAGCGGCAGAGTGTCGAGCCCCCGGGAGAATACGCACGGCGAGGCCGGCTCGAATTTCAGGGTCACCCAGAAGTTCTGAAAGGCTCCGCAATCGTTTTGCATCAGGGCGAGACGCTGGGTGAAATACTCGTCGTCGAGCCCGGGAATGAGCCCCAGTTTGACCATGATCTGAAATCCGTTGCACACCCCGAGAATCAGCCGCCCCGCCTCGACAAACGCGGAAAGCTCGTCGCGCAGGCGATGGCGGATTCGGGTCGCCATGACGTGGCCGGATCCCATGTGATCGCCGAAGGAAAATCCACCGATGAACATGAGCGCGTCGAAATCGCGCAGCCGCGACGGCTCGGCGAGCAGATCGTTGAGATGCAGGCGCGAGGGCTCGGCGCCTGCCAGCCGCCACGCATAGTCCGACTCGGCCTCGCAGTTGAGGCCGTAGCCCGTCAGGATCAGAACTTGGGGTTGTTCGCTCATGATTCCGCCATGCTGCCTCGGACGCCCGGCGGGCGGACCTCCGTCCGTCGCGCGGGGATCCGCTAAAAGGAATCGTAGTTTCCCGCCCCCGAATCGTCAGGGGCAAGAAAAAAGCGTTTGCGGCACGGAAGAGGAGACTGAAAATTCTCAAAATATAATGTTGACCTTATTCCAATTCAATTTTATACATGTGCTTATGAGATCGCGATCCAAAGAAGACAGCGCCTTGGCGGCTCGAATCGGCGCGAGAATTCGGGACATCCGCCGCCAGCGGCACATGACGCAAGCCGAGCTGGCGGAGCGGGTCGGCATTCGGGCCGGACCGATGAACGCCCTTGAAAACGGCCGCCATGTGCCCACGGGGCGCGTGCTGATCGGCATCGCTTCTTCTTTGGGGGTATCGGTGGACGCCCTTGTCGGGGCGCCCCCACCCGAGGGCTATGTGGTCGAAGAGGGGGGAGTCAAGGGAGCGCCGGCAGCAGTATTGCTGCCGGCGCTGTATACCCCCTCGGCCGGCGCCCGCGGTGCGCGAATGGCGGATGATCTGGTGCGCGCCACCCTCGCGTTGGAGGATCTGTGCGGTGCCACCAAGCGGGCGGAGATTCCGCTGTATCTGCCGTGCAGCCCCACCGATGCCGGCATGAATAACCTGGCCATGCGCGTCCGGCATTTGCTCGGCATCGGGCAAGCCGTGGTGTGGGATTACTTGGAGGTGCTGGAGAACGCCGGCTTGCGGGTCATTTTCTGTCGGCTGCCCGAAAAATGTGAAAGTCTCGCTTGCGCGGACTATCCGAACGGGAACGCCGCCATCCTGATCCGGCAGGGCATGACGTCGGAGCGACAGATGTTCCGCCTTGTGTTTGAACTCGGTCGCATCTATCTCGATGCCCGGCGAAGGATCGGACCCTCCACCGACGCCGCGCCGGGTGAGGGAACGCCGCTGGATGAGGAGCACGCCGCGCGCCGATTCGCCGCGGTCTTGCTGATGCCCTCGGCCGGCATCTGGGCGACGGTTACCCAGTTGGGTATTCGGCCGGACGCATGGACCTACGAGTTACTTGTGCGCATCAAGCATCGCTTCGCGGTGTCGGCGGAGAGCTTTGCCATCCGGTTGGAAGAATTGGGACTGATCGCTCCCGCGCTGTCGGCGGAATTTAAACGGCGCATCCGTGCGTACTACCGCGCCACGGGGGGAACGGAACCCGGCGGATCGCCGCGAAAACTGAATTACAATGCCCGGCTGTCCGACCTGAGCTCAATCGCGCTCGCGAAACCGGAAACCCGGGAGCAGGCACGGGAGATTCTGCGGCAATTGCGCGATCTGAACATCTCCCTCGATCCCATCACCTTGCCTCCGCGATCGCGCGCGACGCCCTAAGCTCCGACGTCGCGGCCGCTGTAGTCCGCCGCTACTTCGGGCGGAGGGGTGCGCCAACGGCGATGCGCCCATAGATACTGTTCCGGATACGCGCGAATCGCTTCTTCGAGCCGCGCATGATATTCCCCGAGTATGGCTCTAACGTCCGCCTCGCGGTCTCCGGTTCGTTGGATATGAATCGGCGGTCCCGCCACCATGCGAAACCGCGCCGGGCCGATGCGCACGCAGTATCCGAACAACATCGGCGCCTTGGATACCATGTGAACGATGGGTATGGACCGGTGGGTGCAGGCCGGGCGTCCGAAAAACGGCACCCAGATTCCATCCGGTGTGGCATTTTGGTCTCCGAGCAGCGCCAGAGCCGAACCCCGCTTGAGTACTTTCATCATCCGGCGGGGATCTTCCGGCGCAAACTTGGGCGCCGCTTCATACTGAAATCCCTGGCGGCGCGCTTGAACGATCCGGTCTGTTTCCGGATTCGCCATGCGCGAGGCAATGCCAATGACCGGCTTGATGAAACTCAGAATCTGCGCGGCGATTTCCCAATTCCCCAGATGTCCCGAACACAAAATGACCCCCTGATTCGGATCCTCGAACAATTGCATGGTTTCAGGCGCCACCTGCAATTCAACACGCTCTCTCCAGTTGTCTTCCCGGAGAAACCGTCCGCTGATAGCGGATTCCACCGCCATGACGGCAAAGTGGCGAAACGAAGCGTGGGCGATTTTGCGGGCGCACCGGGGGTCCGTCGTGATGCCTGCGCGCAGAATATTATCCACCGCCACCTTGCGCCGCTTGGCGCCGAACAAGAACCACATGTCCGCCGCGCGGCGGGCAAAGGCAAACGCCGCGCGCATCGGCAGCCGGTCCAACACGGCGAGCATCGCGCGCATGCCGGCGGTTTCCGCCGCGCGGCGGAACCGGACACGCTGGGATCGGGAATTCACGAACCACAGAATACACGGCGGATTCCGCCGAGGAAAGCAGGACTCGGGCGCGACCGCGGGAGGCTTGTCCTCCCCAGCTATTCCGTTACGCGCAACCGCCCGATGAAAATTCGATTCTCCCGATCGAGCAGACCTCCGGCGTCCGACACGATCCGGTCCCGCTGTAGAGTTTCGGGATTATACATTCCCATATAGAGCCGGTATTCGCCCGGCGGGACGCAATTTGTATTCCACTCTGCCGACGGCCATTCATGGTCACTGTCCCCCAGTGCGCGAATCAGCGGAAGATCAATTACAAGCCGTATCCGGCCCGATTCATCCAAACCATGAATGAAGAAAAAACGCTTCCTCTCGCCCCACCCCGGGGGTCTGGTCAAACGCACATCTACACGGCCCCTCAAAAGGCCATGTCGGGATGTTTCGTGATCCATCTCGCATCGGAGCAATTCCACACCCGGGGCCCACGCGGCTACTGGGGATAATGGCGGCCCCGGTTCCGCCGGAGGAGTCGAACACCACGACGGAGGGGCGCCGGCGAGCTCCCAATGGCGCAGCTCTTGGACGATCCGTTCAGCGTCGGACTCAATGCTCCAGCCCGTCACTTCCAGATCTCCATCCAGCGATTGTATCTGGAGATGCGCGTCATAAGGCGCGAGCGGCTTGGTAAATGAAATCTGAACCGGGGCGTCCATTTCCCCGGGAACATCCACCTCCGCAGCCCATTCGGGCGATGTTCCGGGATGCAGGTCGGACAACCGCAGACGCGCGCGGGCGCCAGGTGCGGATGCGCGGACGTACAGGCGCATCATATACGCGCCGGCGGGAAGCCAAAGGGGATCCCGGGATAGCAAGGTGGGCCGCCGAGCCCGGCCGGATACGTGTACCGCCTCGCCCGGCTCTGACTCCCAATGCCGCAACCGGAGGGGCCGCATGCCCAGCGCTTCCAGCCGCTCCGCCACCGCCCCCGGGCGAATCGCAGCGTCCGCATTCCCGCTCCACAAAAGAAAATCCTCCATCGCGGTTTGATCGGGCAGGAATTCGGTCACGACCAATCCCGAAACAGATCGAGTTCTGATTCGCGCGAGCCATGCGGTTTTCGGCGGATTTTGGGTGGAGCGGGAAGCCCAGGCATGAACCGGCAGATCGACAATAGCCGGCTGATGGGGCATGAGGGTCACGTTCGTTCGGGCCGCGCCTGTTTGAATCTCCACGCGGGCGGGAAGCGCTCCGGAGCGCAATCCCATGCGAATGCAGGCCGGGGGCTCGTCAAAAACCAAGTGCCGCTCCGTCCATCGGTTTCTTTCGATGATCCACGAACGGAGATTTCGGGGCAACGCCGGCGCCCGGGTATACAGCCATGGGGAAGACAGGGGAGCAGGCTGGGAAGGCAGAGGGCTTCCCGGTACCCGTCCCCAAAACTCTCCTTCCGGAAGGGTGATGGCCGCTTCGCGGTTTCGGAAGGGCGCCACCGCGCTTTCTTCTAAAAAGACCGAGATGGCGGCCGAACGAGGAATGTCACGCAGGTATTCTTGTTTAAACGTGATTTTGTGGGCGAGATTCACCACTTCACCATGCCCTGCGCGAGCCCAGAAAAAATGCTCGTTCCGCGCCATGCTTCCCAATTCAAACGCAGCAATCAGCCCCGCGGCCAGGGCCATCCTTCGCGCGCGCCGAGCCAGCGCGGTCACGCCCAGAGCCGCCGCGGCGATGAGCGGAGCCTGAAGCCAGGAAAAGTGAATCAGCTGAATCTCCGGCTTGCCCAGCAAAGAAATTAGCAGCGCGAGAATTGGCATGCCGGTAAGAGCCACCTCGAACGCGCGACGCCTCTTACCCTCCAGATCCGGGTGCGCCCGATTGCGCCACGCAACGATCATGGATGCGCCCCATGCCGCCACGGCAAGAGCCGCCACACTCCATCCCACTCCGGATATCACTGGAACAAAATTATTCGAGATCGAACGCATCATCTGTTCCAGTCCGGAAAGATTACGAAACGCCGGGCTGGTGTGATAATTCCGGATGAACTCGAAATTGAGCCAGATGTTGCGAAGCGTGGGGTGCGGCAAAATCACAATCGCTGGAGTTAACAGCACTACGCCCGCGATGAATCCCAAGAGGGCCAGGACCACGCGCCCGATCCCATAACGCCCAACACTCGTTTTCGCCGGGAGGCCCGCCGTGAGCAAGAATATCGCCGGTGCAATTCCCGCAAGCGCGCCCTGATATTTGCAGGCAAATGCGCACCCGGTCGCCAGCGCCGCTCCCAGCCATGTGCTCCAATGCCCGAAACGCGCATTTCTGGCCAGCAGCCACAGGGCGCATATGGCGAATAGATCGACCCCTGTGTCTCCCGTGGCCGCATGCATGGCGGACACCGGCAGCGGCGCCACAGCAAGAAGAAAGAACGCCCATACGCAAACCGCCCTGGAAACACCACACATCCTGAGAATGCCCACGAGCAAGCCTGCCGCCAGCAAGCTATACAGCAACCGCAGCAGCCGGGCGACGCGAAAGAGGTCGGGTTTTTCCAGTGTGTGGCCAGAACGCCGGCCGTCCATGCCGACCATGGATTGACAGATACCTTGGATCGCCGGAGCCGTCCCGCGAATCAGCCATTCATCGACATGACTCAACCCGTAGGGATACCCATCATAGAACAGGTTGCCGATCACCCACGCATAGTTGCCCTTGAGATACCGGTCGAGTGCCATGATTTGTTTGGCCTCGTCCGGATGGATGGAATATTCCCTGCCGCTTTCCGTCCCCCGCCACAGCCCTGCGCCTCGGGTCATCACGGCCAGAAGAAGCACCAGGATCAGTCCGGCCTGATATATCCCCCGACCCCGCGGTTTCACGCCGGACTCAGTCCGCGCCCCGCCCGACCATGGCAAAAAATCGGTCTTCATATTCTTCAAACCGCCCCAACCGGCGAAGCAATCCCGCCAGATCACCCATGCGAGAGCGGTCCCGGGCTGCGGCGGCGAATGCCGCTTCAATATCATGTTGTTCGCCGTGGGGATCGTTCCGGAGTTCCTCCGAGTGTCGCCCCGCGGAGCGCTGCACGAGATCCGCGGCCAGTTTGACCAGGCAGACTTCCCACGGCTCATCAACCCCCTGGACCACCGCGGCCATGGGATTAGAGCCCTGGCGGATGTGACGAGTCACCCGATCGAGCACCTCCTTGATGGCTCCGTGAACCACTTCCGACCCGCCCCCATCCCGACGGAGCCGGAACCCGTATTTCAGGATCAGCAAATCCTCCTGGTGCTGTCTCATCCATTCGAGATACCGGTGCGCGGCTTCGCTCTCAAATCCTTCCGTGGGCGTGTGCGCCAGCTGATGGGGGGAAATGACTTCCGGCCGCTCCGCATGTAATCGGCCCTGGCGAATTCGAACCTGGCCCACGGCGTCCATCACCTCACTCACCAGATGATAGTCCACTACGGTCGCACCGAACGTTTCCAGCATATTCGACGGCGCCAGCACTATGCGGGTGTGGTTCACCGCATACCAGAAATCGAATGGGTCGGGGGCTTTCATGCCAGACGATTCTAATCCGGCACCAAGATAACATGATCCGAACGATCCGCCCAACGCGGACCTCGAAACGCCCCGCCCTCGTCGGCGCCCTCTTGGATCGAATTTGCGGAACACCCCCGGATATACGATATTTTCTTGTCAATATGTGGAACAGCGATCATATGGCCACGGTGGAACGGATATTGACCGGAGCTTGGAATATAACGGCCCTGATGTCGCCGTATCTGCTGGTCGGTTTTCTGATATCGGGCATTTTGTTTGTGCTGGTGCCCGCGCCGTGGGTCATTCGACACCTGGGCGGCCGCGCATGGATCGCATCCCTGAAGGCCGCGCTGATCGGGGTTCCTCTTCCGTTGTGTTCGTGCAGTGTCATTCCGGTCAGCGCGCACATCCGGCGCTCCGGAGCCGGCCCGGGGGCGACTGCCGCATTCCTGATGTCCACGCCCCAAACCGGTGTGGACAGCATGTTGGTCACCTACGGCCTGCTCGGACCGGTTTTTGCCGTAGTGCGGCCGTTGGG
>JAGOHE010000006.1 GCA_017996315.1 Kiritimatiellia bacterium
CGCGCGTGCCTTCCCCCGCATCATAGGAAGCCACGATTCGCTCCCGAAGGTCCAAGGATAGGGCTTTCATGCCCCCAACCTATCATGAGCCCGTGTCGGCTACAATATAATTTAATACGCTCTAATTTACAAAGCCGTGTCCGGCGTCAGGTCGGTCCGACAAAGTGCCTCTGGCGGTAGTTCCGATGCGCTTGCGCGCTCGGGATAAAGGCGGGCCGGACGCGTGACATTCTGCAAGAAAGCTATTTCCGGGATCTGTTTGGAGCCGGAATGACACCGAACCGTAAGCCATAGTCCCCGATTCCGGGCGGGATCGCCGATTTCCGCAAAGATGAATCGTGCCTGGCACCAGCGCGAGAGGTGGGAACACGGAACTAAACCTGTTGGCAATCAATGTGATGCGGATTTAGCTTTTCGTGCCTGGCACCCAACGAGATCCGAATGGCGAGAATTCAGTCACCCCAGGCATCGCGGAGGGTTTGAAGGGCTTGTTTCAAGTCTTCAGCTGGGGCGTCTCGCATGGGTTCAATGACGCGCGGCCATTCGGGGTGGGCGCGGATGAGGTCCCGATATTGCGGGAAATGAATCATGCCCTGTCCCGGCGGAACATGGTCGGTGGCCGGCGGGTCCACATCATGGACGTGCAGGCCGAACATCCAAGGCGCGAGTCGCTCGAGCATTTTGTAGGCGTTCACATATCCGAGGTTTTCGCGAATCTGCCCGTGCCCCAGGTCATACCACAAGCCAATCCACGGGGAATCCACCGATTTGAGGAAGTCGGGCGCCTCCGCCTCCGAGGGTACGCATTCGAGATTGGGCAGGTTTTCCAGCGCCACCCGCACCTTCAGCCGTTCCGCATCGGCTTTGAGTGCGTTCAGCCCTTCGCGCAGGCGGTCGAGCGCGGCGGGCGCCAGTTTCTCCCGGCGATTTTCCAGCCGGCGCCAGGACCAATTCCACCAGCCGCGGCCTTCCCGTCCGCGTTCCAAAATGCGGATCAGGCGGGGGGTGAGCGGGCGCATGGGAACATAGCCGCCGTGGACTACCATCCGGCCGGCGCCCATTTCGGCCGCGAATTCCATGGTGAGCCGGAGATTCTCGACCGCTTTGCGTCGCATGAACGGATCGGGATGGGCCAGCGTCCAGATTTCAGGGTGCCCGCGCGGCACACTCATGGGAACGGGGCAGAAACTGTGTACGCTGCAGACGCGGATCGCTCCCTCCCGCACGCGGCGAAGTACGCCCTCGGCCAGATCGCGCCGGAAATCGTAACCCAACTCCACGGCGTCGAATCCGAGTTCACGAATTTCATCCACCAGCGCCGCGCCATCGTTGTGCCGCCGCCCGTTCCACCGGGAAGATAACGCCCAATTCATGTCGTCACCAATAACATACCCCGATCCGATTTGCACGACAGGATACGCGCCGTGGCATCCAATCCGGAGGCGCCGTTTCAGTTCGGAGGGCCAAAAAAACGCCCTCCGGGGAGACCCGGAGGGCGCACAAGAGCTGGCGAGGAGATCAGGGCCGGCGACTGCGGGCGCGCGCCGACTTGCGCCGCGCTTTCTCCGACGGCTTTTCGAAATGACGCCGCGCACGGATCTCGCGCATGAGACCCTCGCGGTCGAGCTTCTTCTTCAGCCGCCGCAGCGCCTTATCCACTGTCTCGCCTTTGCGAACTTTAACTTCGCTCACTAAAAATCACGCCCCTCTCCACGTTGTGCGTACCCGGAGCCGAATGCCCCGGGGGGTGCAAGGCAAGGAGGATATTCGAGTTTCTGCCGAAAAGTCAACAAAGTTGGCGCCCGAGGTCGCCTGAATCGAACATTCCGGGGCCATCTCCCACTTGCGCGGCGCAGGGGCGCGAAGTAATTTCCCTTATGAATAGACTTCATACAAACTGGGCGCGCGGGAGCTTGGGGCTTATCGGACTGGTCGCCGCTTCCGTCGCCATGATCACGCTGGCGCGCGACCGGTCTCCCGTTGCGGCCGAAGGAGAAGCGCCGATGAAATCCGAATCCACTGCTGAGCGCACCGAGTTGGCCACCTTCGCCGCGGGGTGTTTTTGGTGCATTGAAGAGGCCTTCCAGCAGCAACCGGGTGTGATCCAGGCGGTATCGGGCTACACCGGCGGGCGGACGCCGAATCCCACCTACCGGGAGGTCTGCACCGGACAGACCGGACACGCCGAAGCGGTGCAGGTCACCTTCGATCCCGCGCGCATTTCCTATGAACAATTGCTGGCGCTGTTCTGGAAACTGCACGATCCGACCCAACTCAACCGGCAGGGGGCGGATGTGGGGACGCAATACCGGTCGGCGATTTTCTATCACGGCGCGGAGCAGCAACGCCTCGCCGAAAAGTCGCTCGAGGAGGAGAGCATCTCCGGCCGGCACCTGAAGCCGATCGTGACGGAAATCGTGCCGGCGCCGGTGTTCTATCCGGCGGAGAAGGATCATCAGGAATACTATCGCAGGAACAAGTCCGCGCCCTATTGCCGGGCGGTGATCCAGCCCAAGCTGCGCGCGCTCGGACTCGAACCCTGAGCGGTGAAGGAGCGCGGATTGGCGCGAAAAATGCGGGATTTATTGCAGGCACGCGCGGCGGATGGTACAATAAAACATAATGTCTAATTCTTTCAAACCCCGTCCGCGCCGTCGTCCCGGGCCGCCCAACCTGCCCGCGGGCGGCATGGGCCCTCAAACTCCAGCGCGGCAGCTGATCGTGTGGATGCTGCTGCTCATGCTGTTCTTCGCGATGTTCCACCTCAGCGCGCAGCGTCGGGCGTCCGCCCCCGAAAAGATCCGGTTCAATCCCGAGTTCATGGAACTCGCGAAGCAGAAGGTGATCCATGAAGTGGAGGTGGTGGCCGAGGTCTCCGGTCAGCAGTATATCAAGGGCACGCTGACCGAGTTGGATGACCGGGGCCAGCGCAAGCGGTTTCGCACCGACGTGTTCATGTACGACGGGTTGCCTGGATTGCTGACCGAGATGGGCATTCCCTTCGCGTTCAAGTCCGAGAATCCCGTGTTCTGGCAGCTCTTTTCGGGCGTGGTTCCCTTCCTGCTGGTCATGGGCCTGTTGTATTTCCTGATCTCCCGGCAGATGCGCGCGGCGGGGCGGGGGGCGATGAGTTTCGGCAAGAGCCGGGCCCGGCTGCTTTCGCGCGAGAAGAACCGGACGACGTTCAAGGATGTCGCCGGGGTGGACGAGGCGCGGGAGGAAGTGCAGGAAATCGTCGAATTTCTCAAAGACCCCAAGCGCTTCCAGAAACTGGGCGGGCGGATTCCCAAGGGGGTGTTGCTCGTGGGTGCGCCGGGTACGGGCAAGACGCTGCTGGCGAGGGCGATTGCCGGCGAAGCCGACGTGCCGTTCTTCAATATCAGCGGGTCGGATTTTGTGGAGATGTTTGCCGGCGTGGGCGCGTCGCGCGTGCGCGATATGTTCGAGCAGGCGAAGAAAAACGCCCCGTGCATCATTTTCATTGATGAAATCGACGCGGTCGGCCGCAGCCGGTTCAGCGGCATCGGCGGCGGGCATGACGAGCGCGAGCAGACGCTCAACGCCCTGCTGGTGGAAATGGACGGATTCGACACGCAGGAGGGGATTATCATCATCGCCGCGACCAACCGGCCCGACGTGCTTGATCCGGCGCTGCTGCGCCCGGGGCGGTTCGACCGGCAGATCGTGGTGGATCTTCCCTCGCTGGAAGGCCGGGAGAAGATTCTTCAGATTCACAGCCGCCGCATCAAACTGGCCGAGGGCGTGGAGCTTCGCCGGGTGGCCCGGGGAACGCCCGGATTTTCCGGCGCCGATCTCGCCAATCTGATCAACGAAGCCGCCCTGCTGGCGGCCCGGCGGGGCGCGGAGGCCGTCACGATGCCGGACCTTGAGGAAGCGCGCGACAAGGTGCGCTGGGGCCGCGAGCGGCGCAGCCGGATTCTTGACGATAAGGAAAAGCGCCTGACCGCCTACCACGAGGCGGGGCATGCGCTGCTGTTGCTGTTGCTCGAAGCGGACCCGTTGCACAAGGTCACCATCATTCCACGCGGCCAGGCGCTCGGGGCCACCATGCAGTTGCCCGAGAAGGACCGGTACACCGAAAGCAAATCCAAGCTGCTGAAGATGATTACCGGAATGATGGGCGGGCGCGTGGCGGAAGAGCTGGTGTTTGGGGACGTCACCACCGGCGCGCAAATGGATTTCCGGCAGTCCACGCATCTCGCGCGGATGATGGTGTGCGAGTGGGGCATGAGCGATCTGGGGCCGCAGTCGTTCGCCGAGCGCGAGGAATTGCTCTTTCTCGGCCGGGAGGTTCAGCGCACCCAATCGCACAGCGAAGAGACGGCGCGCCGCATTGACGCCGAGGTGTCGCGGATTCTGAACACCGCCCATGACGAAGCGCGCTCGCTGCTGCAGACCCATCTCGAGCGGTTGCATGCCATCGCGCAGGCGTTGCTCGAGCGGGAAACGCTCGACGGTCCCGAGGTGGAGGTGCTGGCTCGCGGCGGCACGCTCCCGCCGCGCCCGGAACAGGTCCCTGCACCCGCGGCCGATTCCGTTCCGGCGCCGGCACCGGCGCCCGCCCCGGAGCAGGGGTCGGGAGCTTCGCCCGATCCGCTTCCGGCCTGACGGCCCCGGTATGGCCATCGCCCCCCGACCTGAATATGCGTGGACATTCCGGGGGCGTTCGCTTCGTGTCGGCGGGGCGCGCACCCGGGTGATGGGCATCCTGAACTGCACTCCGGACTCCTTTTCCGACGGCGGCCGTTTTGCCGATGCGCGCGCGGCGGTGGAGGCGGGGCTTCACATGGCGAGCGACGGCGCGGATATCATCGATATCGGCGGGGAATCCTCCCGTCCGGGGGCGGAGACGATTCCCGCCTCCGAGGAGATCCGGCGGGTGGCTCCGGTGATCGAAGGGTTGCGCGCGGCGGGGTGTGCGACGCCGATTTCGATCGATACCTGCAAGGCGGACGTTGCGCGCGCCGCGCTGGAAGCGGGCGCGGATATCATCAACGACATCCGCGCGCTGGCCGATCCCGGCATGGCGGCGGTGGCGCGCGCGACGGGCGCGGGTGTGGTGCTGATGCACATGCGGGGCGAGCCGCGCACGATGCAGGACGATCCGCGCTACGGCGATGTGCTCGCCGATGTGGGCGCCTTTCTGGCCGCGCGCGCCGCCCACGCCTGCGCGGAGGGCATGGCCGCGGATGCGCTGGTTCTGGATCCGGGCATCGGATTCGGCAAGACGTCGGAGCACAACTGGGCGCTGCTGGAAGGGCTGGCGCGCATTCCGGCCCCCCCGCGTCCCTGGCTGATCGGCGCATCCCGCAAACGGTTGATCGGGGACGCGCTGGGGCGTCCGCCGGAGGAGCGGATGGCCGGAAGCCTCGCCGTGGCGGTGTGGGCGGTGCTGCGCGGCGCATCCATCATTCGGACGCACGACGTAAAGGAAACTTGCGATGCAGTGGCTCTGGCCGATAGGATGAGGCAAGTCGAGGCGACGCATGGCGTGGATTGAACACATTCTGGGCATCGGCATTCCCGGAGCGATCGAGATCCTGATCCTCTGGATCGCGTTCTATTACACCATTTTCTTCTTCCGCGGGACGCGGAGCGCGCAGGTGCTCAGCGGCCTGGTGGCGCTGGTGCTGCTGCTGGCGCTGGTGACGCGGTTCCTGCACCTGGATATCCTGAACTGGATCCTTCAGCGATTTTCCGTCTATATCGCCATCGCCCTGCTGATCATCTTCCAGCCGGAAATCCGCCGGGCGCTGGCCGAGCTGGGCAAGCAGAACAAGTTCGGCACGTCGGCTCCCGAACGCGAGACCGTGGATGCGATTGTCGAGGCCGCCACGCTGCTGTCTTCCCGGAAAATCGGCGCGCTGATCGCCGTCGAACGGAAGATCGGCACGCGGGGCATCATGGAAACCGGCAAGCCGATTGACGCGCGCGTCACGGCGGAACTGCTCTCCGGATTATTTTTCCCGCGAACTCCGCTGCACGACGGCGGTGTCATCATCCGCAACAACCGCATCGCCTATGCGGGGTGTGTTTTTCCCTTGAGCCATCAGTCGCAGCTCAGCCGCTCCGTGGGCACCCGGCACCGGGCCGCGGTCGGAATCACGGAGGAATCCGATGCGCTGGTGGTCGTCGTTTCCGAGGAAACGGGCGCCATATCCATCGCGTTCAATGGCCGCCTGACCCGGGGGGTGGATGAGGACCGGTTGCGCCGTACGCTGACCGGAGTATTGCTGCGCGCCCAACGGTCCGCGCCCCGCCGGTGGGCCCGCGTCCGCCGGTGGATGAACGGATCGCGCGGCGGATCCTCCATTTCTGTTTCCCCCGCGCCCCCGCCGCCGCCCATATCGAAGGATCCTCCGCATGCGATTTCCCTCTGACCCGCTCGCCGCCAATCCTTCGCCGGTGTCGCGCCGATGGACGCGGGTGCTGGCGCTGGGGTTGGCGATCGCCGTGTGGATTGTGATTCGAGAAGCCATCAGCCAGGAATCGGTGGTGTACGACGTGCCGGTGGAGTTCCTTCACAATCCGGAGTACGCCGTGCTGGATCGGTCTGTCGAGACGGTTGATGTCCGGTTCCGCGGCGCGCGCGGGGATCTGGTCCGGCTCCAACCGGATGAGATCCGAGTGACGGCGGATGTTCGGGAGATCCGGGAATCCAAGGCGGACGTTCGAATCAAGCTGCGCACGAACATGGTGCGCGCCCCGGGCGCCGCCCGGGCCATCAGCATTACGCCAGGCGAAATTACGCTGAGTATGGACCGGCAGGGGTCGCTCGATATTCCGGTGCGCGCCGAGTTGCAGGATCATCCTCCGGACGGGTTCGCGGTGGAGCGCGTCGTGTGCGATCCGGCCACCGTCAAACTCATCGGGCCGATGAGCAAGGTGGGCGAAATCGAAGCGCTGTCCACGTCCGCAATTGAATTGGAGGGCCGGACCCGTTCGTTCAAGGCCCGCGCGACCATGCAGCCGCCGCCGGGGCTGACCACGGTTCGCATTGAACCCGAGCGGGTGCAGGTTGAGGTTGTCATTACCGAACATTCCGCGACCCGCCGCATGGAGCAGGTGCCGGTGCGCCTGATGAGCATGCCGGTGGCCGGAGGGGCGCGCCGCATCACGGTCACGCCCGCGGCCGTCGCGGTCACACTGCAGGGCCGGGAATCCGCGCTGGCGGCGGTTTCGCCGGAGAACATCATGGCGTTTGTGGATTGTTCGAGACTGACCGGGCCGGGCAAATACGATTTCACGGTGCAGTGGGTGGCGCCTTCGGGGGTGAGGGCGGTGCAGGTGGAACCCGCATCCGTGACCATTGGAGTTTCCGAATGATGAAAACATGCGCAGGATGGCTGGCGGGATTCGGAGTCTGGGCGGTCGCAGGCGCCTTCGCGCAGACCGTTTCCCTGCGCGAACCCGCATCGAATCCGCCCGCGCAAACGCCGGCTGAAAAAAATTCCGCACAGGAAACTCCCATCCTGGAAGGCGGATCTCCGGTGGCCGACCTGTCCATCGGACCGATGGAGGCGGCCACGTTGGACGATGTGCCCATCGCCGCGCGGCAGCACATGGAAGACGGATTTTTTGAACTCCGGGTGGGCAACGCCGATAACGCCATCCGCGCGTTTCAGCGAGGACTGGATATCGCTCCCGGGCATCCCCGCCTGCTGTTCGGATTGGGCACGGCGCTGGTGACCGCCAAGCGCCACGAGGAAGCGCTGGAGCAATTCCGTCTCGCCCTGAAGTCCCGGCCGAAGGACCACCTCATCCTGAACAACACGGCCTGGGTGTATGCGACCACCCCGGATCTCCGATTGCGGAACGGGGAGAAGGCGCTCGACTTCGCCCGCCGGGCGCTGCTTATCGCCCCGGAGGATCACCACGTGTGGAGCACGCTGGCCGAGGCCTATTTTGTGTCGGGGAATTACGAACGCGCCGAGCATTGCGCGGGCGAGGCGATCCGGCTCGCGCAGAACGCCGGAGTGCCGCCGGAACAAGTCGAGGATTATCGCCGTCAGTTCCAGCGCTGCGCCGCGGCCGCGCAGGCCATGTCCCTGCTGGACTGAACCGGCCTTGTCATCCCGTCCGCCCCGGCGTAGCCTAGCGCTGATATGCCGCAGGAGAATATACCGATGAAAAGTATTCGGATGGCGTATGCCATCACTTTGGGGCTGGGATGGAGCGTGGCGGTCCGCGCTCAGGATCTCGCGTCCGCCGCGACCGCCGATCCGAATCCGGCCGGACCGGTCATGACGCTGACGGAAATTGTCAAAGCCGGCGGCCCGCTGATGTACGCGCTGGGAGCGCTTTCGGTGATCGCGCTGGCGCTGGTCGTCTATCTCGCCCTGATTCTCCGGCAGGAAGCGGTCGTGCCCCGCGAGCTTCTGCACGATCTCCGCGATCACCTCGGCGCCGGCCGTATGGACGAGGCCCGCGCGGCCTGCCGGGGCGGACGCTCCCCGCTGGCGGCCATCGCCGATACTGCGCTGGTGTACCAGCCCCGGACGGTTGTGGCGCCGGAGCTGCTCAAGGAATTTATCGAGGGCGAGGGCGGACGCCAGGCCTCGAATCTCCAGAATCAGGCGCAATACCTCCTCGACATTGCCGTCATCGCCCCGATGGTGGGACTGCTCGGCACGGTCACCGGCATGCTGCAAGCGTTCAACGCCGTCGCGCTCGACCTGGCGCGCGCGCGGCCGATGACCCTCGCCGGCGGCGTGGCGCAGGCGCTCATCACGACCATCGCCGGATTGATCGTCGGCATTCCCGCAATGGGATTCTACGCCTACTTCCGGTCCCGCGTGGCCCGGCTGACCGCGTTGCTTGAACAGGCCTCCGCTGAAATTCTCACCCTCCTGCTGCCGCGGCGGTGACCCATGAATTTCCGCGCCAAACTCCGTCCCGAACCGGTTGGGTTCCAACTGGCGCCCATGATTGATGTCGTGTTCCTCCTGCTGTGCTTCTTCATGACCAGCCAGCTCTTTGCCCAGTGGGAACAGGAGATCGGAATCACCCTGCCCACCGCATCCACCGCGGAAACCCCCCGGCGGCTTCCGGGTGAGGTCATTCTCAACATCACCCGGGAGGGGCAGGTGGTGATCAATGCGCAGGTGCTGACGGAAGCCCGGCTGGCCAGCCAGCTCTCCCGCCTTTCGAATCTGTTTCCGGGACAGCCCATCGTTATCCGCGCCGACCGGCAGACGCCCTACGATCACGTCATTCGAGTGCTCGATCTGTGTCGGAAGTCCGGCATCTGGAACATTTCCTTTGCCACGGCGGTCCCGGAGGTGGGCGAATCCGCCCCGGCGTCCGGCGAGGCCGTCCGACCGTGATTCGCTTCCGGTCCACCCCTCGCGCGATTCAGGCCTGTGTACTGCTGGCCGCGGGTCTCGGGTTGAGCGGCGCATCCCGCGCCCAGGATGGGGCACTACCTTCTCCGGGCCAGGCCGAGCCGTCGCCCGCGGTCTCCCCGAAAGTCGGGGTTCCGGCGCCCGGATCGCAGTCCACCGTCGCCGGATCGGCGGAGGATCAGGTCCAGTTTGCCGACGGGCTGTTCGCCCGGGGTTTGTACGACCTGGCGTTGAGGGAATACATGAACGCGCTCCGGGATCATCCCGGCTACGCGAGCATGGACCAGATCCTGTATCGCATCGGCGAATGCTACCGGGAGCAGAACAATCTCCCCGCCGCCGCGCTTTTCTACCGACGCGTTCTTTCCGAGCACCCGGCTGGAAGCGCCCGTCCCCGCGCCGAATTCCGGTTGGCGGAATCGCTGGCCTCGGCTGAGAAATGGGCGGACGCCCTCGCGGCCTTCGAAGCCTTGGCCGCCGGGGATCCGCCGCCCGAAATTCGGGCCGCGGCGGGCTATCACATCGGGCATTGCCTGCAGCAGTTGGGGCGGACGGCCGATGCCGGGGCCGCCTTCCGCGCCGTGCTCGATCTGACCACGCCCAGCGATTACGCGCCCCTTGCCGCGCTGGAGCTGGCCGCGGCCCGACGCCGCGCCGGGCAGGATGACGATGAGCAGGCCCGGTACTACATCCTCGCGCTGGCCCGCCCCCTGTCCCCCGATCTGGCGGCGGAAGCGCGATTTCAACAAGCCGAACTCGCGTTCCGGCGCGGCCGCTTCGGCGACGCCGACACGGCCTATGCCGCCTTGCGCAAAGAGCACGCCGGGCATCCGCGCGCCCGCGATGCGCGACTGCCCGCCGCATGGGCCGCCTGCCGCAACGGCCGGTTCGCGGATGCGCTGACCGAGGCCGAAGCGGCCCTCGCGGATTCGCCCGCCGAACTCGCGCCCGACTGGCTGTATCTCAAAGCCAACGCCCTGCGCCAGCTGCTCCGCCCCGCCGATGCCGTGGCGGTTTACGAAGAACTCGCGCGCGCCCATCCCCGGCATTCGCTCGCCGCCGCTTCAGCCTATGAGCGCGCCCTGATGGCGTTTCAGGAACGGCGGTTCGATGAAGTGATCGCGCTGCTGCGCGAGGTCTCCGACGAACAGGCCGCGGCGGCGGGCATGGGACCGGATCGCCTGTGGCTGCTCGCGGAATCGGCGGCGGGAGCGGGACAGCGCGACCTCGCGGTCCAGTATTACCGGCGGCTGGCCGACGGCGCGGATTCCGAGCGCGGGCCCGACGCGGCGTATCGGCTGGCGCGGCTGCTCGAGGAAGCCGGAGATGTTGCGGGCGCGGCGGATCGCTACCGGAAACTCGCCGCGCAATTTCCCAGGCATGAAGCCGCCGCGCAGGCCCTCAGCGCCGCGGCCGCCGGATTCGCCCGGTCGGACCGCCTCCCGGAGGCCGTTGCCGAATGGGCCCGTCTGATCCGCGAATATCCGGATTCTCCGCTGGCGGAAGAGGCGTGGTTCCAAAAAGGATTGGCGGAGATCCGGCTCGAACGGGCCGCCGTGGCCCGCGACACTCTCCGGGGACTGCTAAAAAAATATCCGAAAGGACGGTGGGCGTCCGACGCGCGGCTCTGGCTGGCCGTCCTACTCGAAAAATCCGATGAATTCGCCCTCGCCGAAACCGAGTTGCGCGCGGCGCTGAAGTCCGGCCCCGCGCCTGAGCTGGAGCGGCAGATCCGGTTTCGGCTGGCGGCCGTGCTCCAACGGTTGAACCGGCTCGATGAATCCGCCGACCTGCTCCAGGCGCTGCTGGCCACGCCGATGCGCGCCGAGATGACCCCCGCTTTGCTGGAATGGCTGGCCCGGAGGCGATTGGACCAGGGTCAGTCCGATCCCGCGGCGGCCGCCGCGGAAGCGTTGATCGAATCCGCCGCGAAGGATCCCGTGCGACTCGGCACGGGTCATTTCCTGCTCGGGCGCGCTCGACTCGCCCAGAACCGCCGCCCGGATGCGGCCGCCGCCTTTGCCCGGGCGGCCGAGGGCGCCGCGGCCCAACCGGAGAGTATTGCCGCGCTGATCGCCCTGGGCGACCTTGCGCGGGAAGACGCGCAGCCCGACACCGCCCTCGAACGGTATCAGTCCGCCGCCGAACGCGCCGGCGCGCCCGGGCTCGACCGGTTCAAGGCGGAAGCGTTGCGCGGATTGGGGCTTGCGCATGAGTTGAAGAAGGACGACGACGCGGCGGTTCGCTTTTTTCTCGCGGTGGCAATTCTATACGACGACCCGGACCTCACCCCGGAGTGTCTCTGGCGCGCCGCTGCCGGCTGCGAACGCATGAACCAGACCGAACGCCGGGATCAGCATCTCGCGGAGCTCAAAGAGCGCTATCCCAAAAGCGAGTGGGCCGCCCGTCCGCTCTCCGCCCCGTAACCGGCGCATGGGGATCCGGCCAACGCTCAGGTCTTCCGGTGGTCGGGAGCGGGCCGGCCGAGTTTTTGAAGCACCTGGAGCATGTCTTCCCAAACCAGCCAGTACCGCTGTTTTTCATCGCCTCCGCCGCGCAATAAATACGACGGATGGAACGTCGGCATGAGTGGAATGCCCTCGTACTCGTGCCAGCGGCCGCGCAGTTTGCTGATGCCGGTCAATCCCAGCAATCCCTCCACCGCCGTGCCTCCGAGCGCGACGATCACCCGGGGCCGGATGAGCGCGATTTGTCGCCGGAGATACGGCAGGCATGTGCTCATCTCCGTCGCGTCCGGTTTGCGATCGCGCTGGCCGGCGCCGTCTTCTGTCGGGCGGCATTTGACGATGTTGGCGATGAACACCTCGTCGCGGGTGAATCCCATGCGCGTGATCAGTCGCGTGAGCAACTGGCCGGCGGGGCCGACGAACGCCTGCCCGGAGCGGTCTTCGGCATAGCCCGGCCCTTCGCCGATAAACATCAATTCGGCGCGCGGATGGCCCTGGCCGGGCACGGTGCGCGTTCGGGTGGTGTGCAGCGGGCAGAGCGTACATGCCTCGATGTCGCGTTCGATGTCCCGCAGGGATTCGCCCGTGGAACTTGAGGCGGCCGCCGCCGCGCGCGAACGGGGCGCCGGCGCCGGAGCGGCGAGGGCGGCGAGGGTCTCCGGCTCGAGATCCGCACTTCGCTCTCCATTCGTCCGCTGATATTCCAAGTAGTCGACCAGATGATCCAATGTCCGGGCGAAATCGGCGGGCCGCACAGTATGAGGCAAGGGGGGCATGAGGGCAGCATAGCGCAGAAGGCCGGTCGCGGACAAAAAAATCCGCGCGCGCCCTGCCGGGGAGGGGGATGCGCGCGGCGCGGCGCGGGGTTTGTGAAGAACGGGAAACTGGGGTATTCTGCGATGGCGCGAGAACTGCGCGGGACGACGCGCCGGGCCTCAAGCCCGAATTCATGCGCAAGGAGCAGTCGGCCATGAAGAGCACAGCCCACGAACGATCGAACGCCCGGCACGGATTCACGCTGGTGGAGTTGCTGGTGGTGATGGTGATCATCGGAATTCTCATCAGCCTGCTTCTGCCCGCGATCGCCTCCGCCCAGCGGCGCGCGCAAACGCAATCCTGCTCGTCGAATCTGCATCAAATGCAGCTGGCCCTGTTGACCTACGCGAGCGAGCACACCTTTGTATTGCCCGCGAACGACGCCCAGTCCAAATGGTTTGAAAAGATCAGCCCCCATCTCGGCAAGAAGGCTACAACGTCCCAGGCCGGAATTGGCCGCATCTTCCGGTGCCCCTCGGGAGAAGTGATCCGTAAATTCGGAGCCCGACTGGTGACCACGAGTACGCCCGGCGCCATCGATCTCGTCACTTTGCAATGGGGTAAATCCGGCAATCCCGCCCGGATCGACCAGATTAGTACTCCGGCGTCTCATGTCGGATTTCTGGATTTCCTGCCCGAATATCAGGATGGACTGTCATCCAAGGGGGACTACCAGAGCGTCATGGGCAACAACGCGCAGAAAGTACGGCTGTTGCGCCATTCCGGCCGGTCCCTGAACGTGGTGTTCATGGACGGCCATGCCGGCAACTTCAAGGGCGGGGCGGAGATCGAACAGATTTGGCCCTGAGGACCTTCTTCCCAAAAGGCGAAAGCCGTGGCGCTGTGCGCCGCGGCTTTCTGATTTTCATCGGAATGAAGGACCGATTTAGGAGGTCTTCTTGGGTGTCCGCCGGGCTTTCCGGACGTTCTTTCGGGGGCCGAGCTTCTTGGAAGCCCTGGCCTTTTTCGCCGGCGCTTTCTTGGTTTCGGCCGTGGCGGCCGGCTTGCGGCCGGGACGGTTCTTAACATAACCCATATCGGTCAGGGCCTGGCGCGCATCCCGGATACCCATGCCGCGTACGGCTTGCAGCCGGGCTTCGGTGGTCGCGCGCAGACGGAGGCGTCCGGTCTTGCTTTCCCAGAGCATGACCGCTTGCGGGGTGACTCCCGCGAGTTTGCCGAGTTCCACTTGCGACAGTTTCAGCTTTTTGCGCAGGGAGCGAATGCCCTTGGCCAGAAACCACTGGCGCTCCTCCGGTTGTTCAGCGGTTGGCCGTGCGGCCGGCGTGCGGACGGATCCCCGGGGCGCGGCTGGCGCGGCGGGAAAGCGGAATGATTTCAGCGCGCGGGCGACGGCGCGTTCCACGATATGGGCGATACGTTGTTCCAATGTTGGCATAAGTATTTTCCTATTGCGAACAGGGTTTCGGTTGATCTCAATACACCGTCAGTATGGACAATTCACAAACATAAATCAAGCGCGCGGGCGACTATGAATTGCTGGATTGAAAGTCCGGTTTCGGAAACTTGATGCGTTTTCAGACCTCTGTTTCAGGCTGCGCGGGGGTAGTACCGGCGGGAGCGGGCGGGCCGCACATGCGATTCATCCGGGGCGCCGGGGCCATCGGGATCCCGCGCGCGGCGGGGCCGGTTTTCATCTTTGCGCTTGAATGGCGAAGAAATGGGCCGATAATATGCTCCGGGCTCGAAAGCCGGCGTCGGCGTCGGGGCCGACCGGCAACACATGTCAGAACAGCAACCGATACTATTGGAGCATCGAAGGCACAGCGCGGCGCATGTCATGGCTGCGGCGGTGTGTCGTCTGTTTCCCGGCGCCCGGCTGGACATCGGCCCCGCGACCGAGGACGGGTTTTACTACGATTTCGAGCTGCCGCACCGGCTGCAACCGGAGGATTTTCCCCGCATTGAGGCCGAGATGGCGCGTCTGGTGTCGGAGCGCATCCCGTTCCAGCGCGAGGAGCATTCGCGGGAAGAAATCCGGACGATGCTTGAGGCGTCGGGACAGACCTTTAAACTCCAGCGGTTGGCCGAGATTCCGGAGGGCGAGCCGATCACGATTTATCGCACGGGCGACTTTTTCGACCTGTGCCGCGGGCCGCATGTGCCCACCACCGCGGAGATCGGCGCGTTCAAGCTGTTGAGCGTGGCGGGTTCGTATTTTCATGGCGACGAGCGCAATCCGATGCTCCAGCGCGTCTACGGCACCGCGTACGCGACGGCGGAGGAAGTGACCGCGCACCTGGCCCGGATGGAAGAGGCGCAGCGCCGGGACCACCGCAAGCTCGGCCGCGAACTCGGGCTGTTCAGCCTCGAGGAAAACATCGGGCCCGGACTCGTGCTGTGGCATCCGCGGGGCGCGCGGGTGCGCGTGGCGATCGAAGATTACTGGCGATCCGAACATCTGCGGCGCGGATACCAGATGCTGTTCACCCCCCATATCGGCCGCGCGTCGCTCTGGGAAACCTCCGGCCACCTCGGTTTCTACCGGGGCAGCATGTACGCTCCGATGGACATTGACGGGCAGGAATATTTCATCAAGCCGATGAATTGCCCGTTCCACATTCACGTATACCAGTCCGGCCGGAAGTCCTACCGCGATCTCCCCGTGCGCTATGCCGAACTCGGCACGGTGTATCGCTACGAGAAAACGGGCGTCCTGCACGGGCTGCTCCGCGTGCGCGGGTTTACGCAGGATGACGCCCACATCATCTGCACTCCGGAGCAGGTCGAGGACGAAATCCGCGAGGTGATTCGCTTCGCGCGCGAAGTTTGGAGCGCGTTCGGGTTTCCGGAGATCCGGGCGTATCTGGCGACCCGCCCCGCGGAATCGGTGGGCGATCCGGAGCGTTGGGATCAGGCCATCGCCGCGCTGCGCGGCGCCCTCGACCGCGAAGGAATGACGTACGAGAACGATGCCGGCGGCGGCGCGTTTTACGGGCCCAAGATTGATTTGAAAGTGTTGGATGCGATCGGACGGGAATGGCAGATGAGCACCGTCCAGTTCGATTTCAACCTGCCCGAACGGTTCGATATGACCTACACCGGGTCGGACGGCCAGATGCACCGGCCGTACATGATTCACCGCGCGTTGTTTGGAAGCCTCGAACGGTTTTTCGGGATTCTTGTGGAGCATTACGCGGGCGCGTTCCCGCTGTGGCTGGCGCCCGAACAGGCCCGGGTGCTGCCGCTGACCGATGCTCAGATGGACTACGCGCGTACCGTTGCCGCGCGGCTACGCGAGGCCGGGCTGCGCGCGGAAGTGGATGCGAGCGCGGATAAGCTGGGCGCCAAGATCCGTCTGGCGCAGACGGAAAAAGTGCCCTACATGTTTGTATGCGGAGGCCGGGAAGCGGCTGCCGGGCAGGTTGCCCTGCGCCACCGGACCGCCGGGGATTTGGGCCCCATGCCGGTGGACGCCGCGATCGAGCGGCTCCGGCAGGAGGCTGTCGCGCGGGCGCTGGCCCCATTGACGGCCTGAGCCCGGGCATGTCAGAGTAAACCCACCATGGAGGACCCATCATAAATCCGAGAATGCCCAATCCCAGGGGCGGTCGCGATAACCGTTTCACCACCCGAGTCAATCTTCGCATCCGTGTGCCCGAAGTGCGCGTCGTGGACGACGACGGAACCGCGCTGGGCATCATGCCCACCTCCAAGGCGCGCGCGCTGGCGGACGCCAAGCAGCTCGACCTTGTGGAAATTTCCCCCACCGCGCAGCCGCCCGTCTGCCGGATCATGAATTTCGGGAAGTACAAGTACGAGCAGGAAAAACGCGGCCGCGACGCGAAGAAAAACCAGTCGCAAACGCGGGTCAAGGAAGTGAAATACCACGCCAACGTGGAGGATCACGATTACCAGACCAAGCTCCGGCATGTGCGCGACTTCATCACCGAAGGCAACCGGGTCAAAGTTTCGCTGTTTTTCCGCGGCCGGGAAAACGCCCACCACGAGCTGGGATTCGAGGTGATGCAGCGTATTCTCAAGGATTGCGCCGATATCGCCACGCCGGAACAAATGCCCAACCTGATGGGCAAGCTGCTGACCATGATGCTTGGCCCCCGGCGCGGCGTGCGCCCGGCGCCGGCTCAGCCGCCGTCCCGTCCGCCCGTGTCGTCCGCGTCCGCGCCCGCGCGCTGAGCCCCGCTTTCTCCCTGGAGTTCGAGCAGGCTGATCACCGCCGCGGCGATCACCGGACCGAGCACCAGGCCGAGAAAACCGAAGGCGAGCACTCCGCCGAACAGGCTGATGAACACCACCAGCCCGTTCATGGAGGCTCGTCCGCTGACCAGCATGGGACGCAGCAGGTTGTCCACCCCGCCGACCACCACGAGCCCGATGACCAGCATCAGCGTTCCCCGCGCCCATGATCCATTGATGATCATCGCCACGCCGGCCGGCGCCCAGACCAGCGATGTTCCGAACATCGGCAACAAGGCCAGAAATCCCATCACCACGCCCCAGAATACCGGCGCGCGAAGGCCGAAGGCGGCGAACATCAGGCCGCCGGCCAGTCCCTGAATTGCCGCCACCGTGAGCATCGCCAGCGTGCCCGCGAAGATCATCTCCCGCGTGCGGGAGATCAGCTCGTCGTTACGCCGGGGCTCGAAGGGAAGAATTTTGCGAATGATGCGGGCCAATTGCGGCCCGTCGCGCAGGAAGAAGAAGAGCGCGAACAGCGTAATGAACACCTTGAAGGCGAACACCGAGGAGGTTTGCAGGATGACGCCGGCCTGTCCGGCCAGATACCGCGTCAACGTCGCGGCGCGGTCCGCCATCTGCCGGCTGAGTTCCTCCCGGGAGAGCAGGGGAGCATGCTCCTCGATCCATGCCCAAATCCGCAGGGTCCGCTCGTGTTCCCGGAGGGATAAAATCGTATCCTGCAGGCCGCCCAGCGCGACGGTCGCTTCGCGGACCAGCGCGATGGTCAGGAAGATGGCCGGTCCGATGAGCAGCAATGCCACGGCGATGGTGGAGATCGCCGATGCGAAGACCGGTCCGCGCCGCGCCTGCAGGGGCTGATAGATGGGCTGCGCGCACAGGGCGAGAATGCCGGCCCAGGCCAGCGGGACGAGGAACGGTTGCGCGACGCGGTAGGCGAGATACGCCAGCAGCAGAATAAAGGCGTAGAAGACCACCAATCTCAAGCGCTGGGCTTCATGCTGCATCATGCGTCTCCGGGGGCGACCCCAGTGTAGTCTCCCCGCCCGTGATTGTCATACCGATTTCACCGCCCCGCCCGGCCGCGCGCGTTCGCGCGGGCCGGCCGGGTCGGCGGGCGCCCTATTCCGCGCGCAGCGCCACCGTCGCCGGAGGCAGCCCCGGAGATTCCACGCGCAGGCGGATGTCCCCCGGCTCGCCGGCCCGGGTGCGGATGATGGCCAGGCACAGCCCGTTGAAGGCCTTCATCTCGCGGCTCTGGAACGGCACGTGGCTGGTCGGATCGCCGTTGTCCACAGCGACCAATTCTCCCGCGCCTTCGATGGTGAAGCGCAGGGGCGGATGGGAGCGAGGCACCAACTGACCCGCGGCGTCGCTGACCTGCACGGTCACGAACGCCAGGTCCTGTCCGTCGGCCCGCAACGCCGGGCGGTCCGCGGTGACCTGCAGTTGCGCGGCGGGGCCGGTGGTGCGCACGGTGTTCTCGGCCCACTTCGCCCCCTTCCGGTAGGCGACCACGCGCAGCTCGCCGGGCGCGTAGACGACGTCGTCCCAGTGCAGACGATATTCGAACGGCCCGCGCTGTTTGCGGCCCAGCGATACGCCGTTGAGAAACAGCTCGGCTTCATCGCCCGAAGTGAACACATGCACGGGGGTGACCTGGCCGACGCGTTCCGGCCAGTTCCAGTGCGGCAGGATGTGGGCCATCGGCAGCTCCGGCCGCCAGCGGGCCTGGAACAGATAGAAGGCGTCTTTCTTGAAGCCGGCGAGGTCCAGAATGCCGAAATAGCTGCTGCGTGACGGCGCGCGGTTTCCAAGTTTGGCCATGTCCGCCATAGCCGCCTTGCGATCTTCCTCGTTGGAGAAATTCAGCGCGTTGGTCGAATCCAGATTGTACGGCGTGGGTTCGCCCAGATAATCGAAGCCGGTCCAGACAAACTCGCCCGCGTACCGCGGGTGCCGGTCCAGCGCCTCGAACTGCAGGTCCGGCCGGTAGGCCCAGCCGGGCGCGTAGAGCGCGTAGGCGCTGACTTGGAAGTTGAAGAATCCCCGGGATTTGTCCCAGTCCACCGGGAAGAAGTACTCGCCGCGCGTGCCGACGCAGGACGTGGTTTCCGACGCGTACAAGGCCTTCCCCGGAAGGTCGGATTGCACGGTGCCGTAGCTGCCGAGGTGGTAGTTCAGCCCGAACACATCCACAAATTTCTGGAATCCGTTGCGCGACGCCGGGGGATGATTCGAGCCCGCGGTGATGGGCCGCGTGAGATCGTAGGTGCGCATGAGATCGTACAGCCGCTGGGGCACCGCATGGTGATCGGTCCGGCTCAGCTCTGGAATCTCGTTGCCGGTGCTCCAGGCAATGACGCAGGGGTGATTGCGGTCGCGCAGCATGAAATTGCGCACATCCCGCTCATGCCAGTTGTCCCAATAGCGGTGATAATCGTTCGGCTTCTTCGAAAGTTTCCAGGCGTCGAACAGTTCGTCGATGACCACAAAGCCCATTTCATCGCACAGCTCGAGCAGCTCCGGCGCGGGAGGATTGTGCGAGGTGCGGATGGCGTTGCAGCCCATCTCGCGCAGCAGCTCCAACTGCCGCTCGATCGCCCGGCGATGCACCGCCCCGCCGAGGGCGCCCAGGTCATGATGGTTGCAGACCCCCTGCAGGATCACCTTGCGTCCGTTCAGCAGGAAGCCCCGGTCCGCGTGCCACTCGATCTCCCGCACGCCGAATCGGGTTTCGACGCAATCCCCGTTTTCCAGCGTGGTCCGCAGCGTGTACAGGTGCGGCGTATTCAAATCCCAACGCCGGGGAGATGGAAGGCGCAGGTCGTGACGGACCACCGCGGTTCCTCCGGCGGCCACGGGTTCGGGATTCGCGATGCGCGCGCCGGCGACCACGGTCGCGCCGTCCAGAATCTCCAGACGCACCGGCGCGATCGCCGGCGCGCGGGTCGTGTTGACGAGCGTCACTTCCGCCCGCACGACGGCGTCGGTGTCGCGGATCTCCGGCGTGGTGACCAGGACGCCCCAGTGCGCGATGTGCACCGGCGCGCAGCGGACCATCCACACATGCCGGTAAATTCCGCCGCCGGGATACCAGCGCGACGAGCGATCGGGATTGTCGAGCCGGACGGCGACGATATTTTTCGCGCCGGGACGGATCTGGTCGCTGATGTCCACGCGGAAAGAGGTGTAGCCGTATTTCCACTCGCCCGCGAGCGTCCCGTTCACGTACACCTGCGGTTGCGACATGGCGCCGTCAAAGTCGAGATATACCTTCCGCCCCGCGTCCGAGGCCGGCAGCGAAAAGGTCTTCCGATACCAGCCAATTCCGGGCCATGGCAGTTTGCCCGTCTCGTTTTCGAGGTCCATGCGGAACGGACCTTCCACCCCCCAGTCGTGCGGGAGGTTCAGCGCGCGCCACCCGCGATCGTCAAATTCCGGCGCGGCGGGCGAGAGCCCGGCGGCGATTTCCATGTTCGGGTAGGGCGCGCCGGACGCGTCCAGCACCCGCCACTCGCGAACGCTCGCCCATGAGTTCTGCGGCAGGCTCGTGACGCGAAGACGCAGGAACCGCGCTTTTGTTCCGGCGGCAAAACGGATCGGGGTGTTGCCCCGGCCTTGTCCGCCCAGCGGGGTCCACTCGCGGCCATTCGCGCTCGTGTCCACCGCGAACGCATAGGGCCGGTCATGCTCCCACGTGATTTCCATGCCGCCCAGGGGCCGCACCGTTCCGAGATCCACGGCAAGCCATTGGTTCGCGTCCGGGCCCGAGGCGCACCAGCGCGTGGCGCGATCGCCATCCATGGCATGGGCGGGAACGTTGCCCGCTTCGTTGGAGGAGGCTTGGAGCGTAAATGCGCGCCGGGGCTGGTGCGGTTCAGGCCGGACGCTTCCGTCCGGCATGGCCCCAAACCGGGCAAACCGCCAGCCGTCGTCGAACAGTTCCCGCGTGCGCGGCGCATCCGCGACGGCATTCCCCGCCAAGGCCATTCCCGCCACGCCGGCCAGTCCTGCGATCCATGTCTTCTTCATGTCGTCCTCCGTCCGTTGGTCCATGTGCTTCGAAACCCGGGTGAACCCGCATAACGGGCCGCCGCCCGCGGGTATTGTCCGGCGCGCCGCTCAGGGCACTGGAAAACGCCGCGCAAACGCGGTGACCTCGTCGCGCACGGCCGCCACCACGGCGTCATCGGTGGGCGCGGCCAGTACCCGTCCGATCCAGCGCGCAATCGCCCGCATGTCCTCTTCGCCCATCCCGCGCGTGGTCACGGCCGGGGTCCCGATGCGAATGCCCGAGGTTTGGAACGGGCTGCGCGTGTCGAACGGGATCGCGTTCTTGTTCACCGTGATCGAGGCGCGATCCAGCGCCGCCGCGGCATCCTTGCCGCTGACATTCAACGCCGAGAGATCCACGAGCATCAGGTGATTATCCGTTCCGCCCGACACGATGCGCAGGCCCAGCGTCTGCAATTCCTCCGCCAGCGTCCCCGCGTTGCGCGTCACCTGCCCGGCGTATTCCCGGAAGGAAGGCTGCAGGGCTTCGTGGAAGCAGACCGCCTTGGCGGCGATGATGTGCATCAGCGGGCCGCCCTGGATGCCGGGGAATACCTGCTTGTCGATGTCCGCCGCGAACCGCTCGCGGCAGAGGATCAGCCCGCCGCGCGGCCCGCGCAGGGTCTTGTGCGTCGTGCTGGTGACGAAATCCGCATGGGGAACGGGACTGGGATGCATACCCGCGGCGACGAGTCCGGCGATATGCGCCATGTCCACCATCAGCCACGCGCCCACGGCGTCGGCGATGTCCCGCAGCCGCGGGAAATCGATCACCCGGGAATACGCGCTGGCGCCCGCGCAGATCAGCTTGGGACGATGCGTCAGCGCCAGCGCCTCCAGCGCGTCGTAATCAATCCGCTCCGTGTCGCGCTTCACGCCGTAGGGCACGACCTGGAAGAAGCGACCCGAGAAATTCATCTTGTGACCGTGGGTGAGATGGCCGCCCTCGGCGAGGCTCATCGCCAGGATCGTGTCGCCCGGCTGGAGCATGGCGAAATACACCGCCATGTTCGCGCTGCTGCCGCAGTGCGGCTGCACATTGGCGTGTTCGGCGCCGAACAGCTGCCGCGCGCGATCGATCGCGAGCCGCTCGGCCTCGTCCACGTGCTCGCATCCGTTGTACCACCGTTTGCCGGGATACCCTTCCGCGTACTTGTTGGTCAGCAGCGACGCGCAGGCGGCGCGCACGGCCGCGCTGGCGTAATTTTCCGAAGCGATAAGCTCGAGATTCTGTTCCTGCCGGATCGTCTCGGCGGCCAGCACGGCGGCGATTTCGGGATCCGTGCGCCGGATGGGGGCGGCGATGGACGCGAGGTGTTCCACACTCGAAATTTTATCGCGCCGGCGCGCGTGCCGGCCTCCTTCGAATACGGCGCCGATCCACGCTTCGAGGATCGCGTCGGCATCGGCGGGCTGGGTGAAGCGGCCGCTGAGGGCGAGCACGTTCGCGTCATTATGCCGGCGGGCCATCTCGGCCATCTCCGGCCGCAGACACAGCGCCGCGCGCACGCCGGGGAACTTGTTGGCCGTCATGGCGACTCCCGCGCCCGTGGTGCAGATCACGATGGCCTGGTCGGCGCGGCCATCGGAGACGCGCGAGGCGGCGGCGGCGGCGTAGTCGGGATAGTCCACCGAGGCGTCCGTGAACGGCCCGAGATCTTCGAAGCCGATGCCGCGCGCGGACAGCCAGGCTGCGACGTGTTGTTTGAGGGCGAATCCGCCGTGATCCGAACTGATGACCATCTTCATGAGGGGTTCTCCTTCGGGGGGTTTGAAGGCGCGCCACGGTCCGTGCGCAGCGCCAGCACCAGATCCGCCATGGCCGCGTCCATGCGATCGCGGATTCGGCGATATACAAATGTATCCAGGCCGACCGGATCGCCCAGGTCCGTCGGCGGGGCGTCGCCAAAGGAAGACAGCATCCGGATTCGGTCCGACAGCGCCGGAAACCGGCGCTTCATTTCGTCCACGTGATCCCGGGTCATTCCGACGATCAAATCCGCGCGCTCCGCGATCTCGCCGCGCAAGGCGCGGCTGCGGTGATCCGTCAGGTCCGCCCCCAGTTCCCGCATGATCTGGATGGCGCCCTGTGAAGCGGGGGCGCCGTTGGCCGCGTAGAGTCCCGCTGACGCCGCCTGCCATCCGCAATTCGGACCGGCCCGCAGGCGGAACAGGGCTTCCGCCATCGGGCTGCGGCACGTGTTGCCCGTGCAGACGAAAAGAATCGTCCGCGCGCGGGGTGCTTCGCTGGAAGAATCCGGGCTCATGACCGAGGCTGCGAAAAGAGACGATGATATCACAATGCCGGAGGTTCGGGGCAACCCCGCCGGACGCCGGCGGACGGGCGCGCCGCCTCCGGGTCAGGACGCCGGAGGCGGAGACGGCGCGGGCTCGGACTCCGCGGCTTCGCGCGCCTTCCGTTGCTGGCGAATGATATCCAGCGCGAGACGCGCGCGGTCGGAAAACTGCGGCAGCGTATTGGAGAACTCGTCCACGAACGTCTGCATGCAGTTCTCGGCTTCCGGCAGCCGGTCCAGCCGGTGCAGGGTCAACCCGAGGTTGTACAGCGCATGCGTGCTCGATTCCTTGTCCTGCAGGGCGATGCGATACTGCGTTTCCGCCTCCGCGTACCGGCCCTGCCGATACAGCGTATTGCCCAGCAGCATGTGCGCCACACCGTGGGTCCCGGGCACCCGTCGGATGAAATCCCGCAAATGCATTTCCGCCTGATCAAGCCGGCCCGCCTGCAGCGATTCCCGGCCCAGCAGGATGAGCGATTCCATGGACGAGCCGGGAAGCATCGTGCGTTGGCGGAAATACACGACCGTTCCGATCAGGGGCAGGATGATCAGGGCCAGCGCGCCGCCCAGCAGGGCGCGGCGGTGGCGTTCCAGCCATGCGCCCCGCGCGCTCTGCCGCGGGGTGCCCTCCATCGGCGGAGCCGCGAGCGCCGCCGCCGCGATCAGGTCCGGACCCTGCGCGGGTTCCGGCGCGGGAGCCCCGGACGTCAGGTCGGCGGGGAACATTCCCCGGGCGGCCCAGGTGCGTTCCAGCAGGGAGCGCAACGCCGCGGCCGCGCGGCGCGCGGATCCCCGGTCCGCGCGTTCCCACGCGCCCAGGATGAAGAGCTGGAGGGCGGGGGACACGGGCGGGGGCGCGGGATCATCCGCCCATGGCTCCCAGGAATACAGTCCGCCGTCCGCGCACGCGCAGGGTCCCATTTCCAGATGACTCGCCAGCCGCTCCCGGGTTTCCGGCGCCAGACCGTCGAGCCATAGGGGAAAATAGCAGGACAGGGTGATGCGCTGCGCGATCCGCCCGTCGAAATACCGGTCCCGAAACGGAGGGGCGCCATCCACCGCGCAGGAGGCCAGCGCGCGCTGCAGGACCTGTTCCATTTCATCCAGATCGTGCGGTCGTCGCAGGACCAAGCCATCGGCGCACAGGCCGCGCAGGACGGAAATTTCCGACAGCAGCAGAATCGTCAGGTCAACGCTGGACAGGCCGGGCTCCCATGATTCGGGAATCAGCGCGCCGTGCGCGGAAGGCCAGTGAGGACGGCCGTTGCGGTCGGGATCGAAAACCGCGTACGCCCAGCGCACGTACGCCTCGGCTTTCGGCAGGAGAGCGTCGGCAAGGTCGGCGGAGGCCGCGAAGCGCGGCGCCGCGGCCGTGAGCAGCGCCGGCCAGGGGGCCGTGCCGTCAAGGACGCGGCCATCGCTGCCGAACCGCCGGTGCAGCGCGCCGCCGGGGTCCTGCAGGGCGAACGCGGATTGAATCAACTCGTCCGCCAGCGACGGATCCCGCGGGATCCAGTAATGCAGCGCGGCGAAGATCGCGTTCAGGTCGGTGCATGGCGGTTGATCCGCCCCGGCGGTATTCAGCCATCGCCGGGCGAATATCCCCTCCGGCGCGCGGATCCGGCCCTGCAAGATTCGCTCCGCCGCCTCCGCCGCCGGACCGGCGGGAGGGAGCGGCGGTTTCGCGTCTCTTGGTTCCGGGAATTGTGCTTCGTGTTCCGCCATGGGACCCCATGTTCATCTGATCGATGGTCGAAGGACAAGGAAAATTGCGGTAGGGGATTGACTTGATCCCGCGTGGACTTCAGTCTGGAAGCGGAGTGATTCGGGAAGATGGAACATGAAAGCGGATGTATTGAGCGAACATGAGATGAACCATCAGCGGATGGCGCTCTGGGCCGCGGACTGCGCCGCCCATGTGCTGGCGATTTTTGAAACGCGCCACCCCGAAGACGTACGTCCGCGGGAGGCCATTCACGCGGCCCGCGGCTGGGCCCGGGAAACCGTGTCCATGCGGCAGGCGCACGAAGCCGCGCTGGCCGCGTATGCGGCGGCGCGCGAAACCGGCCATCTGGCCGCCGCGCAGGCCGCGCGGGCCGCTGCGCACGCCGCCGAGTCCGCGCAGGCCATGGAACATGCCCGCCATGCCGCCGCCTACGCGATCACCGCCGCCACCCGCGCGGCGGAGTCCGGCGGGGATCCCGCCGCCGCGGCCATCGCTGAACGCAACTGGCAATACCGCGACCTGCACAAACGGATCGGCCCGTCCGAATCCCCGCCCGACGCCGGTCGCGCCCGGACGCCATCCCCAAAACAGCCTGCGCCCCGGAAACGACGGACGGCGGGGAGGAAACCCTGAGCCCGGAGACGGATGCGCCGGGGATCCGGGTGGCCTCCATCGCGGCGGGCGTGCGTGGAAGTCATCTGGCCGCGCAGCTCGGGGCCGGCCCTCATTCGGCCCGCATCGTGGCGGTGGCGGAACCGCGGGCGGATCGGCGCGAGGCCTTCGCCGCACGGCACGGGATTCCCGTGGCCGCGCGATTTGAATCCTGGGAAGACCTCTGCGCGCGCGGGCCGGAATTCGACGCCGCCATCATCGCCACCATGGATAACCAGCACACCGGACCCGTGCTCGCCTGCCTGGGTCTCGGCCGTCATGTGCTGGTGGAAAAACCGCTCGCGGATACGATGGACGGCGCCCGCCGGATCGTCCGTGAACAACGGCAGAGCGGACGAATCGTCGCGGTCTGCCACACGTTGCGGCACATGTCCGCCTTCCGGAAGGTCCAGGATATCGTGGCGGGCGGCGCGCTGGGCCGGGTGATTCACGCGGAGCACATGGAGGCCATCGGCCACCTGCGGTTCACCCACAACTACGTGCGCGGACGCTGGGCCCGCGAAGCCGGGAACACGTCCCTCCTGCTCCACAAATGCAGCCACGATATTGATTTCCTCGCTTGGCTCATCGGCGCGCCCTGCCTCCGCGTCTCATCGTTCGGATGCCTTGCCCATTTCAAACCCGAATGCGCGCCCCCCGGCGCCGCGCTCCGGTGCCTCGACGGCTGTCGCCGGCTCGATACCTGTCCCTATTCGGCGGTGCGCCTGTATGTGGACAACGACCTGACCGGTCGCCTGGAAGACCTGGGCGGCGCGCGCACCCGTGAAGAGCGGAGAGAAGCGGTCCGGCAGGGGCCGTTCGGCGTGTGCGTCTGGCACGCGGGAAACGATGTGGTCGATCACCAGATCGTATCCATGAAATTCGACGGCGGCATCATCGCCACCTGCGCCATGACCGGATACTCCGCCTCGCATGGGCGCCGCACACGCCTGCAAGGCGACGAGGGCGAGCTGCTGTTTGACGAGGCCGCCGAAACCATCACGATCCGCCGGTTTTCCAGCGGGGACGCGGAGGTCATTCACGCTCCGCGCCCCGGAGCCTATCATCCCGAGGATCGCGGCATCGTCGCCGAATGGCTCTCCGCCATCCGGGACGCTTCCCGCGGCGTTACGGTTGATGCCGGGGAGGCGGCGCGCACCCTGGCCCTTGTGCTGGCCGCGGAGCAGTCCCGGAGGGAGAACCGAACCGTCGAAATGTCCGAGGTGGACTTCAACGGGCCACCGGTGAAGGATGGCGCATAAACAGTCGCTGAAATTCCGCGCCCGCATGGGCCGGGAACTTCGCGCGACCGGCCGCCTTCTCTTCGGCGGACGCTGAGGCTGCCGCGCGGAGGGATGGAGTTCGATTCCGTCCGATCGCCCATTCCATGATCTCCCCGCTGTCCGTATTCCGCAGGGCCTGATGGGCGCTCATCCAAAGGTTGGATGAACTCTGCCGCGTTCCATCCAAGGGTTGGATGAAACCGATGGCATTTCATCCAAGGCTTGGATGAGACCCCCGATGCGTGGGCGCCTGAATTTTTTCTAAAAAAATATCCGGAAAAAAATTCGTCCCGATTCTGTATCGGAATGGACGGCGTCATGGGGACGCGGTTCCGAAGGAGATCAGACCATGCAGAGCACACGAAACGGACGGACGAATGGAACGAGCACGGAAGCGGGCGGCGACGCGCGGGCGTACGCGCCGCGGCTGGCTTTTTATCGGGCGAACGGTCAGGGAACAGGCGCGGTGGCGCAGTTCAACCTCAAGCTCGAACGCGCCGGGAACGAACGGGGAGGCAACTGCCTTTTCCTGTCCATGGCGCGGCAACTGCCGGCCGAGGCGCCGGTCGAGAACGGCCGGGGCACCGGCCGGTTTGACTGGCAGAATCGGGCCGCGGTGAAGCTCGATTTTTTCGATGCCTCGGAAATTCTCGCCGTGCTCGAGGGACGCCAGCCCAGCGCGGGCGGGGAGAAGGGGGTGTATCACGTCTCGCGCGGGATGAACACCATCATCTCCTTCAAGCGGCGCGAGGATGGCGGCTATTGGCTGGGCGTGTCGCGGCGCGACGAGGCCAAGCAGCCGGTATTCAAGGCGCAGATCGGGCTGAGTGATGCCGAAGGCGTCGGGCTGCGGTGCGCGCTGCAGGGCATTATGCCCATGCTGGCCTTCTTCCCGTTCGAACGGCCGGAAACGCCGGACGCGGGTCGGCCGGACCGCAAGGACGCCCGGCGAGAGGAAGACTGAGCAGAGAGCGGAGAGCAGAGAGCGGAGAGCGGAGAAGGCGGAGGATAGAGGACGGAAGTCCGAGGTCCGAAGTCCGAAGTCCGAGCGGGAACCGCATTCGCGCTATTCGCGTGATTCGTAGTTTCTTCCCTACCGACTTTTACTACGAATATCGCAAATCACGCGAATCCGGAGGGCCGAGGTCCGAAGTCAGAAGACGGAGGACGGAGGACAGAGGGCGGACGACAGAGGACGGAGGGAGGAACGAAGAGCGAAGAGCGTAGAACCCAGCGCCCAGGACTCAGGACCCAGAACCTGGAGCGCTGGTGCCCGGGGCGGGACTCGAACCCGCACGACCTTTCGGTCAACAGATTTTAAGTCTGTTGCGTCTGCCATTTCGCCACCCGGGCCGGGGTGTTATTCCATCAGCGATGCTCGAAGGGCCAGAATGAGGTCCGCCGTGCGCTCGGGCGTCTGGCCGTCGGTCTGAATCCGGTAGCGCACACGTTCGTACATCGGACGGCGCGTCTCGAGCAGGGCGCGAATCCGATCCAACCGGTCGGGCGCCTGCAGCAGCGGACGGTGTGTTTCGTTCCGCACACGTTCGAGAATGCATTCGGGTGAAGCTTCGAGGCAAACGACCAGGCCGGACGCTTCCAGATCACGGATGTTGTCCGGATCCAGCACCAGACCGCCGCCCGCGGCGATGATCAGCTCGCTCCGGGCCGCCAGCTCCCGCGTCAGTGCGCGTTCGAGCCCGCGGAAATGCGGTTCGCCCGAATCCCGGAAGATATCGGCGATGGGGCGGCCTTCGCGGCGCTCGATTTCGGCGTCCATATCGAGTAGCGGACGCCCCAGCCGCTCCGCCAGCACGCGGCCCGTGGCGGTCTTGCCCGTGCCCATGAACCCCACGAGTGTGATGTGATCGCGCGCGCCCGGCTTCGTGTTCATGACGGGCCTCCCGCGCCGGACGCCCAGGTCCAATAGGCGAAAAACGCCTCCCGGCCGCCCAGCGCCCAGAGCATCGCCGCCGCGGCGATAAAGGGCCCGAAGGGCAACCGGCTCTGCCATTTCCGTTTCCCCGCCAGGATGAGCGACAAGCCCACGAGCGATCCGAACAGCGACGATACCGTGACCGTGAACACGA
Source organism: Kiritimatiellia bacterium (assembly GCA_017996315.1). Taxonomy (GTDB): domain Bacteria; phylum Verrucomicrobiota; class Kiritimatiellia; order PWTM01; family PWTM01; genus JAGOHE01. The sequence continues at coordinate 28,935 of JAGOHE010000006.1, forward strand.
CCGCCGGCCAGCCCATCAGCGCGCCCACCGCGCCCATCAGCTTCACATCGCCAAATCCCATCGCTTCTTTCTGGAAAATCATCCGACCCGCCCATCTCACGGTCCACAGCCCGAAGAATCCCACGGCGAAGCCGGTCAGCGACGATATGAAGCCTTCCCGCATCGTACTCGCGCCGTGGAGCAGGGGAATCCACGGGCTGACCAGCAGGCCGAGGAGGATGCCTCCCACCGTGACCCGGTCGGGCAGGATGTAATATCGGAGATCCACGCCTGAACCGAAGATCAGCCCCGCGGCCATCAACGCGAAGACCGGGGTGCGCAGGTCGAAGCCGTACTTCATCCAGATCCCGAGAAAGAGCAGGGCGGTCAGCAACTCCACGATCGGATAGCAGGCGCTGATGCGCTGCGCGCAGTGACGGCACCGGGCGCCCAGCAGCAGCCAGCTCATCACGGGAATGTTGTCGTACCACGCGATAGCCCGTCCGCATTTCGGACAATGCGACCCGGGGCGGACGATGGATTCCCCTCGCGGAATGCGCCAGATGCAGACGTTGAGAAAGCTGCCCGTCACGCCGCCGTAGGCGAACGCCAGCAGGGCCCAGAAGGCATTCCAGGCTTCGAGGCTCATCCGTACACCGCCCGCTCCAGCGCCCGGCGCATCAGGTGCGTGGGCGGCGCGCAACCGGTCCATAGTTCAAAGGCCAGCGCCCCCTGGCCCAGCAGCATGCCCAGTCCGTTGGCGGCGCGCCCGCCCGCCCGGCGCGCGGCGGCCATGAACGGCGTTTCCGGCCGCACATACACCAGGTCAAAAACCGCCTGGCCCGGCCGAAACGCCTCCGTCGGCAGAGGGGAGGGATCCGATTCTTTCATGCCCAGCGGGGTGGCCTGAACAATCAGATCGCAGGTCGCGGCCGCCGCGGCGGCTTCAGCGGCGGGGAGAACCCGGACCGCGGCGGCGGGCGCGGCGGCGCGCAGTTCTTCCGCCACGCGGCTCGCGCGCGCGAGATCGGTGTCGCACAGGATCACCTCTCCGGCGCCGCCGCGCGCGCTGAAGAGGGCGATCGCCCGGCCCGCGCCGCCCGCGCCGCATACCATCATGCGCGATCCGGCGGGCGCCCAGTCCAGCTCCTCCCGCGCCGCGCGCAGAAATCCCGGAGCGTCGGTGTTGTGGCCGACCAATCCGTCCGGCGCGAATACCACCGTGTTGACCGAACCCGCCCAGCGGGCGGATTCGTCCAGCCGATCCATCGCCCGGAACGCCTCCTCCTTGTGGGGCACGGTGACGTTCGCGCCGCCGCATCCCAGGGCGGCCAACCCGCGCAGCGCCGCCTCAACCCGGCCGGGAGCCACATCCCACGCCATATACACCGCGTCCATCCCCAACGCCCGGAACGCGGCGTTGTGCATCGCCGGCGAAAGCGAATGGGCGACCGGATGCCCCAGCAGCCCGAACAGCCGCGTGCGGGAGTCCGGCGGGGACGCGCCCGTCTCGGCGTCGGTGAGCATCAGGGCTGCTCCTTCCGGGCGGGAGCCTTCCGGCGCCGCTGGGCGCCCGCCCGCCCGCCGATGTACATGCGGCGGTTGACCGCGTTGAGATACGCCCGGGCGCTCGCCTCCACCACGTCGGTGCCCGACGCGCGCCCCGCCACCGGCTCGCCGCCGTCAAACGCCACTTTCACGCTCACCTCGCCGAGGGCGTCCTTGCCCTGCGATACGGCGCGGATTTGATATTCCAGCAGCTCGCCCTGCAACCCCGTGATGCGGTCGGTGGCCTTGAGCGCCGCGTCCACCGGCCCGTCTCCCGTGGCCGCTTCCTGAATCGGTTCCTTCACATCGCGCCCCGGCGACGACTTGTGCAGCCGTACCGTGGCGGTGGGCACGAGGCTGTTGCCGCTCGTGACGCCGATGTAATCCAGCGTCCACGTCGGCGGCACCTCCGCCAGCCGGCCTTCCACCAGCGCCGCGAGGTCGTCGTCATAGACGAATTTCTTCTTGTCGCCGATGGTCTTGAACCGCGCGAAGACCTCGATCATATCCGCCTCATCGAGTTTGAAGCCGAGATGCTTCAGACGCGCCGCGACCGCGTGCCGTCCGCTGTGCTTGGTCAGCGGCAACTCTGTCTGGCCCCAGCCCACATCGCACGGGTCCATGATCTCGTAGGTCTCGCGCTTCTTGAGGATGCCGTCCTGATGAATGCCGCTGGAGTGCGCGAAGGCGTTCTCTCCCACGATCGCCTTGTTGCGCTGGACCATCAGCCCGCTCATGCGCGACACCAGCCGCGACGCTTTGACGATTTCGCGCGCCTGGATCGCCGTATCCGTCCCGCCAAAGAAATCGCTCCGGGTGCGCAGCGCCATCACGATCTCCTCCATCGCCGCGTTGCCTGCGCGCTCGCCGATGCCGTTCACGGTGCATTCCACCTGCCGCGCGCCGTTCCGGACGGCCGCCAGCGAGTTGGCCACGGCGAGGCCGAGATCGTTGTGGCAATGCACGCTGATCATCGCCCGCCCGTCCTGGAACTCCGGAATCGCGGCATGCAAACGCGCGATCAGCGCCCCGTACTCCTCCGGAATCGCGTAGCCGACCGTGTCGGGGATGTTCAGCGTGGTCGCCCCCGCGTCGATCACCGCGCGGCAGACTTCAATCAGGAATTCGGGTTCGGTGCGCGAGGCGTCCTCGGGCGAGAACTCGACGTCGCTCACGAATCCGCGCGCGAGCTTCACGCCTTCCACCGCGAGGCGGACGATTTCCGCCTGAGCCTTGCCCAATTTGAACTCGCGGTGAATCTTCGATGTGGCGAGGAAGACATGAATCCGCCCGCGCGCCCCCGCGGGCTGCACCGCCCGCCCGGCCGCTTCGATATCCTTGGACACGCACCGCGCGAGGCCGGCAATGATCGGACGCGACAGCTCGCGCGCCACCGTATGCACCGACTCGAAATCGCCGGGGCTGATCACCGGGAACCCGGCCTCGATCACGTCCACGTTCAGCCGCTCGAGCTGGCGGGCCACCTCCATCTTCTCGCGCAGCGTCATCGCCGCGCCGGGGCACTGCTCCCCGTCTCTCAACGTCGTGTCGAAAATTCGCACCTGCCGGTCCGGCCGGATTGCTCGCTTTTTCATAATCTGCCTGCCTTTTCTTTCGCCCGGCGCCGGAAGCGGGCCCCGTGCCCGATCCCCCGGTCCGTGCCGGAAAACAAAAAACCCACCGCGCGCGGTGGGCCGTTCCATCCCGGAACCACAAGAGCTACGCGCGGTCTCCACCGCTTGCCGCGCGCAGCGCGGTAAGTCGCAGAGTCCGTAACAGGCCCGCCGGGCCCGCGGCAAATGCTTGTGGTTTCCAGTTCACGATCACCAGTATCCCCCAGGACGCCCGGATTGCAAGATTTTTCCCCGAAGTTCCAACGGACCGGGGCGAGGCGTCTCACCGGGTTCGAATCCGCACCCGCCCGGAACGAACGCTTCCGCGCTTGAAAAACATCCGCGCACGGCCTAGGGTGAAGAACAGCGGGCGACGGCGCGTCCGCGGGAGGTGGTTCATGAGCGAGAATAACGCCCCGAGTCCCTCGGGCGAAACCGATATCATCTTCGATTGCCCCCGCTGCGGCAAAAGCCTGTGCATTGAAGAATCGGGCGCGGGCCGCGTGGTTCCCTGCCCGGACTGCGGAACCCGGATGCAGGTGCCCATTCCCGAGCGTATGACCCGGCTGCTGAAACCCGGAATGACCACGATCGCCGATTACACCGCCGCCCAGGAAAGCCCGGCGGAAGACTCCGACGTCCTGCGCGAACGAGTCCACCAGCTCGAAGGCACCATGGAAGAGGTCCAGGCGCGCAAGAGGGAACTCGAGAAACTACGCATCGACAACGCCCTGCGGTTCCAGCGCGTACGGGATGAATTGACCCTGATCCAGTCGGCCCTCGACCGCATCACCGATATCCTCCAGAACGCAACCGGCCCCTGACGTCCCCGCCCTCGGACCTCGGACCTCGGACTTCGGACCTCGGTCTTCCGTCTTCCGTCTTCCTCCGCTCCACGCTCTATGTCCTACGCTCTGTACTCAGGCCTCGGCCCTCTGGATTCGTGATATTTGCGATATTCGTAGTTAAAAATCGGTAGGGATGAAACTACGAATCACGCGAATAACGCGAATGCGGTTCCCGCCACCGGACCTCGGACATCGGACCTCGGACTTCGGACTTCGGTCTTCCGTCCTCCGTCTTCCAACCTCCGTCTTCCTCCGCTCCCCGCTCTATGCTCCCCGCTCTTCCCTTCGCCATTTGCGCATTCCCCCTGCGATCCGCTACACTTCCCGCCGCACGATGAGCCCGTCCCTTTCCATCGGATCGTGGTCGCTGGGCGATGAGCAGCGTTCCGATCCGCGGGGCGCCTGGCATTCCGCC
>JAGOHE010000120.1 GCA_017996315.1 Kiritimatiellia bacterium
GAAGATTCTTCGCGAGGTGCTCTCAGGAAAACCGGGAGCTCCCCGCGACATCGTGCTGCTGAACGCCGGCGCGGCGCTGGTCACCGCGGGACTCGCGGCCGACCTTCGCGACGGCGCGGCCCAGGCGGCCCGGGCGGTGGATTCCGGAGCGGCGATGGCCAAACTGCAGGCGCTGATCGAGTACAGCCGCGCGGGATAAACCGCGCCTTCATCTCACGCGGAAGATCGAGGACACATCCGGGGGCGCGCGAACGCGTGAGCGGGTGTGATCCGAATGAGGGAACCCGCGCGAGCGACTATTTCGATTCTGTGGTGTATTCCTGTTGCGCCTGCAGTTTGCCCAGCGGACCCAGATCCACCGTTAGTTCGTACGCATAGGTTCGGCCGGGAGGGAGGCGGCCCAGGCGGCATTCCATGAACTCCGAACCTTTGGCGTAGAGGTCCTTGTCCACGCGCATCTTCCGGTTTTCCACCACCCGCGCGCCATCCTTGACCGTCAGCATGACGGGGGTCGTCGCGGCGTTGAGCGGCATCAGCAGACGATCGGCCGCGCCCATGGTGAGGATGCCGGTCACCGAGCGTCCGCTGTCCAGAATGCGCATGCTCAGCTTGGGCTCCGCGAATACGATCTTGGAGCGGAGGGGCGCTTCGGCGGCCTGCCCGTACCACTTGCCCAGCTCATGGGCAAATTTAAGATTCTTGCCCTCGTGAAGCATCGAGATATCCACCCGCCCGCCGGGGCGCTGATGGCGGTATTCCAACTCCACCATCAGGGTGACCGGCGCATTTCCTTTGCGTGCCTGGAGCTTGAACGGCGGAAAGGACATGTACTCCCCGCTCATTCGTCCGCTCGGCAGGCGTTCTCTTGTGGGCCGGCCCCGCAGGATTCGCGGCTTCTGAAAAGGCGGGCCATTGGGCGTGTACACGTACAGCAGATCGTATGCCGCCGGCGCATCCTTGTCTTTCGCCGAGGGCTGTTCTTTCTTGCGGACCCCATACGCGATATAGGCCACATCATCCGGACCATCGCCAAACTGCATCGAGCAGTATTGCGTCATCTCCGGATGTTTCATGTCCATTTCCGGAAAATCCTTGCCGGTGATCTTCGCGGGTGCGGCCCGTTCGTCCTCCTCCGCGCGCGCCGGCGCGCAGAGCATCCCCAACGCCATCGCGGCCATACCGACCATGCGAATTTGAATCTTCATATCAGCCTCCCGTTCAGCGGCCAGTGTAGGCCGCTCTCCACACGGAATCAATCCCACCCGAAGTGGCGACGGTGCGCCGCGAATTCGGAGGGGGCCATTGCCTTCGCCGGGCATCTGGGCGACAATCGGCGCATGACGCGATTGCACCTGGACCGGCCGCTGGCATTCTTCGACGTGGAATCCACCGGAGCCAACTGGAAAACCGACCGGATCATCGATCTGGCCATCGTGAAACGGATGCCCGATGGCGCCGAGGAAGCCCTGCTCTTCCATGCGCATCCGGGCATGCCGATTCCTCCCGAATCCACCGCGGTGCATGGCATTCGGGACGCGGATGTGGTCGGGCGGCCGCCGTTCGCGGAGCTGGCCGATTCCATTGCCGCGGCGTTCGAAGGCTGCGATCTCGCGGGGTTCAACCTCCTCCGCTTCGATATCCCGATCCTGCAGGCCGAGTTCAAACGCGCCGAACGCGTCTTTCCGATGGACGGCCGGCGGGTCGTGGATGTGCAGCGCATCTTTCATCGCAAAGAACCCCGGGATCTCTCCGCGGCGGTGCGCTTTTACTGCGGCGGTCCGCACACGGAGGCGCACAGCGCGCTGGGCGATACGCAGGCGACGCTGCAGGTGCTGCTCGGCCAGCTCGAACGCTATCCGGACCTGCCGGGGTCCGTCGAAGATCTCGCCGAGTTCTCGAAACCCACGGTCCCGGCCCACGCCTTCGACGCGGAAGGGAAGCTGCAGTGGGATGCGGACGGCGATCTGGTGCTCAACTTCGGCGTATTCAAGGGAGCCAAAATGATCACCATGGCCGCGAAGGATCCGGGTTATCTCGAGTGGATGCTGCGCAAATCCTTCGGGCCGGAGGTGGAAACCGCGGTGCGTCAGACGCTCGCCGGCCAGGCACCCAGACGGACGACGGTCTGATCCGATCCACCGCCGCACTCCGGACCCCCCATCGCGTCTTGTGTGTTGGGTTTTTCCGATTCTGTGGCAGAATACGTGCACCCGAACCGGGATAGGGAGTCATCCGCCATGTACATCGTTCACATCGCCTCCGAATGCGCGCCCGTGGCGAAAGCCGGCGGGTTGGCCGACGTGGTCTTCGGGCTCGCGCGGGAACTCGAGATCCGAGGACATTCGATCGAGATCATCCTGCCCAAGTACGATTGCATGCGCTACGGGCATATCTACGGGCTGCAGGAAACCTATCGGGATCTCTGGGTGCCCTGGGACGGCGGCGCCATTCACTGCACCGTCTGGTTCGGGTTCGTGCATGGGCGCAAATGCTTCTTTATTGACCCGCATTCGTCGCAGCAGTTTTTCAACCGCGGTCTGATGTACGGGGCGCACGATGACGACCTGCGGTTCGCCTTTTTCTCCCGCGCGGCGATGGAGTTTCTCTGGAAGTCAGGAAAGCATCCCGACGTGATCCACATCCACGACTGGCAGGCGGGGCTGGTGCCGGTGCTGCTCTACGATGTGTACGCGCCGATGGGCATGCGCCATCCCCGCGTGTGTTTTACCCTGCACAACCTCAAGCATCAGGGCGTCACCGGCCGGCATGTCCTGCACGCCGCGGGCTTGCACCGTCCGGAGCACTATCTGCATTTCGACCGGCTCGGCGATCCCGGCCATCCCGGCGCGGTGAATCTCATGCGCGGCGGCATCGTCTATTCCAACTTCGTAACCACCGTATCCCCGCATTATGCCTGGGAGGTGCAGAACACGGACCAGGGCTTCGGGCTCAATCATTTGCTCTGGACCCACTCGCGAAAATTCGGCGGCGTGCTCAACGGCGTGGATTACGAGATCTGGAATCCCGAGATTGACCCGCATCTCGCCCAGCGGTACGGGGTGGACACCCTCGACGACAAGTACGCCAATAAAACCGCGCTGCGCCACCGGCTGCTCCTGCGCGAAGTCTACCGGCCCATCGTCGCCTTCATCGGCCGCCTCGATCACCAGAAAGGCGTCCCGCTGATCCGCCACGCGCTGCACTGGTGCGCGGGGGGCGGCGCGCAGTTCGTCCTGCTGGGATCGGGCAACGATCCGGGCATCCAAAACGAATTCCACCACCTCAAGCGGGTCTTCAATGACAACCCCGACGTTCATCTGGAACTCGGATTTGACGAGGATCTCGCGCACCTGATCTACGCCGGAGCGGACCTGCTGCTGGTGCCGAGTCTGTTCGAACCCTGCGGGCTCACCCAGCTCATCGCCCTGCGCTACGGAACCATTCCGATCGTGCGCGCGGTCGGCGGACTGGCCGATACCATTTTCGACGCCGATTTCGCTTCCAAACCGTACGCCGAACGGAACGGATATGTCTTCAACGATTTCAATAACGCCGGCATCGAATCCGCCCTCGTCCGCGCGGTGGGCTTGTGGGATCACTATCCCAAGCACTTTCGCGAGCTGATGGAAAATGCCATGCGGTACGATTATTCGTGGAACCGCCCCGGGCAGGATTACGTCAATATCTACGAGCTGATCCGGGATAAATAATTCGCCGGGGCGATGCGGCGGATTCCGCCGGCCGCGGCCGGTTCAATCCTAAAAGAGCGTCAGTTGCCGCCCGTCATCTCCGGCCGCGGACGCCCCGCTCCGGCGCGGACGGCGCCGCGCCAGCTTCGGCTGCCCCGCCTCGCCCAATTCTCCTTCTTCGAGGTTTTCCAGAATCTCCCGCGCGCGATCCAGCACCGCCGGCGGCAAGCCGGCCAGCCGGGCCACCTGGATGCCGTAGCTCTTGTCGGCCGCGCCCGGCGCGACTTTGCGAAGGAACACCACCCGGTCGCCCCGTTCGCGTACGAGCACATTGAAGTTCTTCACGCCCGGCAGCGTCAGCGCAAGGTCGGAAAGTTCGTGATAGTGGGTGGCAAAAAGGGTCTTGGCTTTGACGCTCGGCTCATGATGCAGATACTCGGCCACGGCCCACGCGATGCTGATGCCGTCGAAGGTGCTCGTGCCGCGCCCGATCTCGTCGAGCACCACGAGACTCCGCGGCGTCGCGGAGTTGAGGATGCGCGCGGTCTCCTGCATCTCGACCAGAAACGTGCTGCGCCCGCGCGCGAGATCGTCGCCGGCCCCCACGCGCGTGAACACGCGATCCACCACGCCGATTTCCGCCTCGGCCGCGGGAACAAACGAGCCCATCTGCGCCATGATCACGATCAGCGCGACCTGCCGGATATAGGTTGATTTGCCGGCCATGTTCGGCCCCGTCAGGATGATCACCTGATGGGCGTCGGTGTCGAGCCGCGTGTCGTTGGGCACGAAACGATCCGCCCCCGGCAGCGCCTCCACCACCGGATGCCGCCCTTCGCGGATCATCAGCGCGGTATGGTCGGCGATGCGCGGTTTGACATAGCCGAGATGCGCGGCGCGGTCCGCCAGGGCCGCCAGCGCGTCCAGTTCCGCCAGCGCGGACGCGGTGGTCTGCAGCGCCGCGGTGTGCTCCGCCACCCGCGCGCGCAGTTCCTGGAACAGTTCCCCCTCCAGCGCGATCGCGCGCTCCTGCGCGCCGAGGATCCGGTTTTCGTACTGCTTGAGTTCGTCGGTGATGAACCGTTCCGCGTTGGCCATGGTCTGCTTGCGCACATACTCGGGCGGCACGGCGGCCAATTGAGCGCGGGTGATTTCGATGTAGTAACCGAAAATTTTATTATGCCGCACCTTGAGCGACTTGATCCCGGTGCGCTGCTGCTCGGACGCCTGGAACCGCGCAATCCAGTCGCGCCCCTGCGTGGCGGCCTCGCGCAGCGCGTCCAGTTCCGGATGGCAGCCGGCGCGGATCATGCCGCCTTCGCGGATCGTCGCGGGCGGCTCGTCCACCACGGCGCGTTCGATGGTCTCGCGCAGATCGGGGAGCGTCGCGATCGCGGCCGCCAGCGCCGACAGCCGGGGATCGCCCGCACTGGCCGCCTGCGATTGAATCTCCGGAAGATACTGCAGCGCGCCGCCCACCCCGCGCAGGTCGCGCGCGTTGCCGGAACCCGCGCTCAGCCGGGCGACCATGCGTTCCAGGTCGCGCAGTTCGCCCAGCGTTTCCCGCAGCCGATCCCGCAGGGCCGTGTCGCGCACGAGCCGGTCCACCGCCTCATGGCGCATCCGGATGGGCGCGGCCTCGGCCAGCGGACGGAGCAGCCAGTCGCGCATGCGACGGGCGCCCATGGGGGTGCGGGTCACATCCAGCACCCGCCACAGGGTCGCCTCCGACGCGCCCGCGCGTTGGGGAACCAGCTCGAGATTGGACACTGTGGCTTCATCGAGCGCGAGAAAACCGCCGGCGGAATGCGCGGTGATGCGTCGGATATGCCGCACATCGCGCCGCAGATCGCGCGCCACGTAATCCAGCGCCGCCCCCGCCGCGCAGACGCCCAGCGGAGCCGAATCGAGCGCAAAACCCTCCAGCGAGAGCACCTCGAAATGGCGGGTCAGCGTTTCGCGCGCGGCGTCGGCCAGAAACCGCCAGTCTTCGATGCGCGACACCGCCGCGCCCGCGGGCACGGGAGGCAACGCGCCCTCCTCCGACGGATCGGGAATCAGAATCTCTGCCGGCGCCCATCGGGCGATGATCTCCGCCGCCGCGTCCGCGCTCCCCGCGTCCTCCACCCAGAACTCCCCCGTGGACAGCTCAAGCCCGGCGACGCCCACGCGGCCATTGCGCGCCAGCATCGCGCAGAGGAAGTTGCTGGCCGGCGATTCGAGCACCGATTCTTCCATCGCCGAGCCGGGGGTGACCATGCGGGTAATCTCCCTCGTCACCAGTCCCCGGGCTTTGGACGCATCCTCCATCTGGTCGCAGATCGCGACCTTCCGTCCCGCGCGCAACAGCCGGCCGATGTAGTACTCCGCCGCGTGATAGGGCACGCCGCACATCGGCACCGACTGGCGGCGGGTGAGCGTGATATCGAGCAGGCCGGCGGCTTCCTTCGCATCGTCGAAAAACATTTCGTAGAAATCGCCCAGCCGGAAGAAAAGAATTGAATCCGACGGGAGGCTGGCGCGCAGCCGCCGGTACTGGGCCATCATGGGAGTCAACTGTTCGCTCATCGCCGTGCGCGGATTTTGTACCATAAACCGCCTCCGGGGCGCGAGCCGTTCAGTGGTGGACGGGCCGCGGGGGGGATTGCCTTGGGGAGAACGATGGATGGGCAATTCACAGAGACACGGCGCCCATGCGTGCTCCTCGCGGCGACCGCGCCTGCCGCATCACAGCCCGCCGCCGTGCAGCCTTTCCATCCCCATTTCGATTCCGGGCACACGAACGCGAACGATGAAGGGTGCGTTCATCGAAACAGAATTTGGATTCAGACCTTCAGCGGCGTCGCGCGGGACGTTTGGCCGTCTTGGAGCGCGGGGGGCCGGCCTTCTTCACCCGGGATGGAGACCGGGCCGAGCTCGCGCGCGCGGGCTTCTTCGGACGGGACGGCTTCGGCCGGCTTTTCTTCGCAGCAGGTTTTCGGGCGCTGGGTTTCTTCGCGGTGGACTTCCGAACGGTGGGTTTCCTGGCTATGGACGTTCGGACGGTGGATTTTTTTCCGGTGGGCTTCCGGGCAGCAGATATCTTCGGCTTGGACGCGCGCGCGGCGCCGGAAGTTCGTCGCGAAGGACGGGCCGGATGCGGGGCGTCATCGCCTTTCACGTCGGGTTCGTCCATCGCGCCCTCGCGCGCCTCATCGTCCCCGAGTTCGGACTTGAATTCCTCATCCTCAATATCCGGGGCCTCATG
>JAGOHE010000119.1 GCA_017996315.1 Kiritimatiellia bacterium
CGAAGACGGCGGTCAACATTCGCGCCATTGGACCCCTCCGGTCACCGCAGACGTTGGCGCCCTGAGATGAATCTTAGATCGATCATAGCATTGGCTCTCGCCTGCCTCTGCGGTTGCGCCACGTCAGCACAAATGGCCACACGTGAACGCATGGCCGACATCATCATCCCGGAGATCGAGTTTCGTCAGGCGACGGTTGCTGACATCATTCATTTCTTGATCGACGCATGTGAGGCGAACGCTCCAGCAGAGAAGGCGGGAGACGGAATCAGCCTCGGCCTGGTCACGGCAACGGAATCACCCGCCCCCGATCCCGAGGCATTCAACGCAGACGACTGGATGAACAACTACCCCTCGATGACTTTCCGTGCTCGGAATATTTCGTTACTCGAGGCGCTCGATACCATCTGTCACGAAGCCGGAATCCGGTACTGGATTGACCGAAACGGGATCGTGAGATTCGAGCCCAAGGAGAAAACTCAACAACCTCCCTCACAGGTACAACCGTGAGCCGCGCACCGGCTCGCTATTGACCGTGAACCGGTGACATCGGGCAAAGACGAAGACCGCAAGAGAGAACAGAAGCGATTTGTCGAACAAGACCACCCTGAACGAAATCCGGTGTATCGAGCAACTGAGGTCTAAGATCCGATGAACATCTTTGGGCGTGCCGAACCCATACCTGCACGTTACCGTCGCGATTCGCGCTGAATGTGAGCCCCCTTCCCCTCGCAACCCGCTCCCGCCGTGTGGTTCGCATGAGCCGGTTTGACGCGGAACCGCAAACAAAGTAGAATGGCGCGCCGGCTCGGTATTTCATGTGTTACCGGGACAGGCGGAACTACCGATGAGTCAACATCTTGAGATTCCAGGGTACGATATTCTGGAACTGATCGGCGAGGGCGGTATGGCGCACGTGTATAAGGCGCGCCAGAAGTCCCTTAACCGGATTGTGGCCGTCAAGGTGCTACGCCGGGAGTTGACCACGGATCCCGCGGCGCTCGCCCAGTTCCAACTGGAAGCGAATTCCGTAGCCACGCTCAAGCACCCGAATATCCTGATGATTCATGAAGCGGGGCGCGCCGGCGGCCTTCCCTATTTCATCATGGAGTATGTCTCGGCATACAGCGTGTACGCATGGATTACGCGCAAGGGGGCGCTGTCGCTGGATGACGCGCTGACGGTTGCGGGTTCGGTGGCCTCCGCGCTGAAGTACGCATGGGAAAAGGCCGGTCTCGTTCATGCCGATCTCAAGCCCGGAAATATTCTGGTGGATGAGGATGGAACGGTTAAAGTCGCCGATTTTTCCGGCCTGAGCCGGTCCAATCTTTCCCAGGAAGCGAAACTCATCAAGTCGTTGACCATCGGCACCCCGAATTTCATGGCGCCGGAGCAAGCCGGCGGGTTTGCCGAGCTGGATTTCCGATCCGATGTGTATTCCCTCGGGGCGCTGCTCTATCAGCTGCTGACCGGCGTGATGCCCTTCGCCCAATGCACGGCCGCGGAAGCCATGCGCATGCAGATGGAGGGGACGCTGGAAGATCCTCTGAAGCTGAATCCATCCCTGTCTCCGGCCGCGGCGATGCTGCTGGAGAAGCTGATGGTCAAGGATCGCGATCATCGTTACTCCTCCTGGGACGCGGTCGTGACGGATATCCGGCGCGTACGAGGGGGTAGTCCGCCTGCTCCTCCGATGCCGTTCCCCGGCTCCAGCACGGCGCCGCGGTCTCAGCTTCCCCCCGCGTCCGCGGGGCCGAAGACCTCCGCGCCGGTGTTTGCCCCGTATGTGTCCGCCGCCGCCCGGGTTCATCACACCCGGCATGAGCGGCTGACCTCGCGTATTTCCTTGCTGGTCGTTCTGGGCTTCTCGAGTGTTCTTTTTGTTCTGGGATTACTGTACATCTGGAGCCGCCACCCCTCGAATGCCGAGCGTCCGCTCGAGCCTCTTCCGGTGAATCCGCCGACGCCCGCGGCTCCCGCGCCCCCGACCGCGCCGCGCCCTCCCACGGAACCGGCGCCGGTGACGCCCGTCATCACCCCGGCGCCCGGTACGGATCCTTCTGTGGTTCCACCGCGCACTCCGCCCGAGCCGGAACCCGGGCTTCCGGAAGAACCGAATGTGGACGAGCCAGAGGAACCGGTATCGCCGCCGGCCGAACTCCCCCCGTCCGATACGCGCACGCTGGATGATTTGCGCGCGCACATCACGCTCGTGGAGGAGCTCAAGCGCCTGTGCCGCGATCTGGATATGGCGCGCGCCATGAGCCGTGCGGCGGCGTGGAGCGCCCGGCATCCGGAGGGCAGTCCATGGAACGCACAGGCCGCCGCGGAATTGGAGCGGATGACGCGTCTTTCCGCCCTCCAGCAGCGCGTGTTTTCCAGCGGAAAAGCCGCCGCGGGACAAACCCTGACCAGTGGCGAGAAGGATGTGATCCAATCGATTGACCAGGGGCGCGTGTCGGTGGTTCGCCGCCTGTCGGCGGGAACGGCGGTCATGGAGATCGGCTGGAATCAACTCCGCCCGGAAGACCAGCTCGCCGTGATTGGAGCCGTGGATCCCGGCCGGTCCGGACTGAATCAGGCGATATGGAAGTTTGCCGTGCTCGGCCAGCCGGTTCGCATCGAATCGGATACGGAAGACAGCCGGTGGATGGCGCGGTGGATCAGCGACTGGAGCCGCGCGCATCAGAACCGCGAGGCAGATCAGGCCGTGGAGATGATTCGCGGGTACGTGCTCGAAAGCCGCCACCGGGAAGCCATCGAGACGGCGCGGGTTGTTGAAACCCGGTATGCCGCCACCGATATTCTCGAATGGGCGCGCACAAGCGAATTGACCAAGCTGCTGAATACCGCGAATGAGGAGTTGAATGCCGCGTCGGTACCCGTTGCCCCGATAACGCCCTCCCCCGCTCCCGTGAATCCGCGCCGCCGGCCCCTCCAGGATACGAAGCAGAATGCCGTTCGCACACTCACGCCTTTGGAGATCATGGAGGACTGGCGCAAACTGGACTCACCGGTCATCCAGCTCAAATACCGATATCGCGAACCCATCAAGGCGGTGTCGGGACAAGGCGCCGACCGATACACCACAAAGCTGGGATATCTGGAGGATCGAATTACCGTGCTGATGGATGTCGAGGGCGAACGCATCATGCGCAGGGTTCCGGAGTCGAGGGTGCAAGCCGGTGCCACGGATCGCTGGGTGTATGGCAGGGTGGAAAGCGATGGCACGATCGTTCGCCTGCTGGGCTCCCGCCCCTCCCCCGACGACGGCGAGGAAGGCCATGACTACAGATGGTGACACCACCGCGCCCGGGAACTCGCTGCTGATCATTGCCGGGCGGGGATCCTATCCGGTGGAATGCGCGCGAGGCGCCCGCGAGGAGGGAGTGCAGCGCATTTCCGCCATCGCCTTCCGCGGCGAAAGCAACCGGCGCATCGGATCGTATGCGGATGACGTGCACTGGATGCCGCTGGGCGCGCTCCAGCGTCTGCTGGATACCGCCCGCGAACTCGGCGCCAGCAATGTGGTGTTGGCGGGGCAGATCGCGCCCCGTAACCTGTTTCATCTGCGCCTCGACCGGCGCGCGCGGGACATTATGCGCTCGATGCACGAGCGTCACGCGCATTCCATCTTCGGCGCATTCGTCGCCGAATTGGAAGGCGCCGGGTTCCGGGTGCTCCCCGCGCATCGGTTCATGCGCCCGGCCATACCCGCGCCGGGGCCGTTGAGCCGCCGGACGCCGGACGAGCGCGAGCTCCGCGACATCGAATACGGCCGCCGGCTGGCGAAAGCCGTCGGAGCGCTCGATATCGGGCAAACCGTGGTCGTCAAAGAGGGCGTGGTGCTGGCCGTCGAAGCGTTCGAAGGCACCGATGCCGCCATCCGCCGCGGCGGACGGCTCGGCGGACAGGGCGCGGTCGTGGTCAAATCTTCGAAACCCGGACACGACGTCCGATTCGACATGCCCGTGATCGGCCCGCGCACATTGTGCGTGTTGCGCCGCGCCGGCGTCACCGCGCTGGCGGTGGAGGCCGGCCGCACCGTGATCCTGGAGCGGGAACGGAGCATCGCCGAAGCCAACCGGAGGGGACTGGCCTGGATCGCGTATCCCGGACCGGAGCCGGAGGCATGACGTCGCGCGCGGATGATTCCGCCGCGCCCGCCGCTCCGCGGAGTGTGCTCTGGGTCGCCGGGGAAATTTCAGGCGACATGCACGCCGGCGCCCTGCTGCGCGCGTTGCGGCGGAGAGGCTGGGCTGCGCCGTGCTGGGGAGCCGGCGGCGACGCGCTCGCGGCCGGCGGCATGGATGTGATGTTTCATGTGCGGGATCTGGCCGTCATGGGCTTGGGCGAGGTTCTCCGCCGGCTTCCGTTCCTGCGGCGAGTGCGCCGCGATCTGATCGCACGAGCCAACCGGGACCGGCCCGCCCTCGCGATTCTTGTGGATTATCCGGGCATGAATCTCCCGCTGGCCGCGGCCCTGCGCGCCCGCGGGGTGCGCGTCGTCTACTACATCTGCCCGAAGGTCTGGGCGTGGAATCGCGCCCGCATTCCGCGCATGGCCCGCGCCCTCGATCGTTTGCTCTCGATCTTTCCGTTCGAGCCTGAAATTTTTCGCGGCACCGGGTTGCGGGTAGACTATGTGGGCAATCCGCTGGTGGAGGAAACCCGCCAGACGCTCGCCGCGCCGCCCGCCGCGTTGCCCTGGGCGGGCGGCGCGGAGACCATCCGCATCGGCATTCTGCCCGGCAGCCGACGCCAGGAAATCCTGCGCATCCTGCCCGCGCTCTGGGCCGCCGCGGTCCGTCTCGACCGCCGGATGCCGGGTGTATCGTTCATGCTCGCCTCGGCTACGCCGGAAATGGACGCGCTGGCCCGGAACGTCATCGCCCGGCAGCCGGCCTCTCCCGCGCGCTGGGCCGGCGTGATCGGACAAATGCGCGAGGTGGCCCGCCAGTCGCGCGCGGCGTGGGTGACTTCCGGAACAGCCACGCTCGAAACGGCCCTGCTGGGATGCCCGCTCGTGGTCGTCTACAAAACTTCGGCGCTTACTTATGCTGTCGGAAAACGCGTGATCCGGGTGCCCTACATCGGCCTCGTGAATCTCGTCGCGAACGCGCCGGTATGTCCCGAACTGATCCAGTCAGCCGCCGATCCCGACCGGCTGGCGGACGCCCTTGAACCGCTGCTGCCCCTGGATTCCCCCGCGCGGGCGAAAATGCTGGAAGGCTATGCCCGGGTACGCGAAACGCTCGGGAACCAGGCGGCCTCGGAACGCGCGGCCGACGCCGTGCTGGAAGAGTGGGCCGCTATATCGCCGTCCACAACTCCACCGCCGGATGCCCCTTGATGGCCTGCCCGGCGGCGGTCGTTTCCGGCCGCGAGCGCAACCGTTCAACCACTTCCGCTTTTTCCGCGCCCGTGACCACCAGCCACAATCGCTCCACCCGGGCGAGCAACCGGGGCGTCACGGAAATCCGGTCGGGCGGCGTCGGCCGCCGCACCGCCACCGCCCAATTGCCAGATTGTTCCGCCGACGCCACATCCTCAGGCGTAAAGAGCGATGCCGTGTGCCCGTCCGCCCCCACGCCCAGCAACCCGCAGGGAATGCGACAGCCCCCGCTCATCAGGGTCTCCATGCCGGCGTGATAGCGACGAGCGGCGTCTTCCAGTTCCAGGGAGGTATCCACGCGCAGAAAACGCTCCGGCGGAAGACCGGCGTTCAGAAAGAACGGGGCGATGGTCCCCGCGTTATTCTCCCGGTCATCCGCCGGCACATGGCGTTCGTCGCTCAGAAAAAAATATGGCGGCGCCGCGCTGAAATCGGCGGAGGCCGTCCACCGCCGATACGCGACCAGCGGGGTGCGGCCGCCGGCCAGCATGATGGCCCGGAACCCGGACCCGGCCGCCGATGACACGCGGGACAACGCGTCCACGAGTTGCTCCGCGAGTTCTTCCGTGTTCCGAAACGTGCGTTCGTTCATGATTCGCCCCCATCCATCCGCCGCTTGTGCGGAAACCAAATGTATCTATAATCCCACGCGGTGCAAGTGCCATGGCTGAAACCGCTACGATTCCCGAAAAACCACTCCGCCGCCGAAAACTGCGCGATCATGCGCGCATTTTCCTGCGCAGTCGCGGCACTCCCGAGCAAGTTGCCTGGGGCGCGGTGATTGGCGTGATGGTGGGATTGACTCCGTTGATGGGCATTCATCTGCCGATCGCGATTCTGCTCGCCTGGATCTTCCGCGCCAGCCGTCTGGCGACGCTTCCCGGAGTGTTCATCACCAACCTGGTCACCGCCTTGCCGATATACACATTCACCTACCGTATCGGCCACCGTCTGTTGCCGGGGATGACGGAACACGATATCCGGCCGGCGCTCACGGCCCTGTTGCACAGTCTGAAACGACTGGACTGGTATGCCTTTCCGGACATTCTCCGGGCGCTCGCCCGCATCAGCGGGGAGGCTATGCTCGCCATGTTGATCGGGGGATTTCTCGTGGGGGCTGTGGCCTCTGTTCCCGTTTGGTGGATCACCCGTCAGATCGTCCAACGTTGGAGGCACCGGCGAAAACACCGCTTGAATAAAAAAGCGTTGGAATGGTTCCGGAAGCACATGCCCCACTCACCCCATCACCGGATTGCGGACGCGCCCTCGCCTGCGCCGACTGTGCCGCCGGTCTCTCCCGCCGCCTAAATCAACCGCCGGACGCTCAAACGCAGCTCAGCCCTGATTGGCGAGCTTTTTCTTGAGCTTGAGCGGACGCTTCAGCAGCGCGCGCAAGTCATCGGCGTTCAACTGCCGGGACATTGCCGCGGGAACACCGAGCTTCTCCAGCCGCTTCACCTGGGCCTTCATGCGGGCGCGACGCCCCGCGGCGCCCTTGCGGGGGCGGCTGCGATTCTTGTTACTCAATTCGGCTAAATTTT
>JAGOHE010000121.1 GCA_017996315.1 Kiritimatiellia bacterium
ACTACCCGCGCATCCGGGCTTGGTATGACCGCAAGAAGCGGCGGCGCGGATCGTCGGTGGCCTTCAAAGCGCTGGCGGCGAAACTGGCCAAGGCGACCTGGCTGGTGATGCAGGGAAAGGTCTACAATGAAAGGATGCTCTTTGGATGATGTGGGGGTCGCCGCCGCCAACCTCTAAGGGGTCTGGTAAAACCACTGGACTGATTGGACAACGGCGGCGATCCTTCCGGAACTCTTCGGCGACGAAAAGCCTGCGTTGCTCCCGCGGTCAGCCCCAAAAGGTCTGGAGTCGCTTCGGCGATGAACCATGGTGACTGAATCGGCGGCCGTGAGGTACAAACGATTTTCTGGCGTCCGACTCGGACAAGGGCGGCTGGTGAAACCGCGATGAGCGGGGAGAGTCGCCTCAACCCAGATGAGTGACTGAACAACTCAGGTGATGAGAATCGAAACGGCAGACGGTCTTCTCGTGGCGATGGGGTCCGATCGAAAACAGGAGGACGAAAGGGATCCGATTCATAATCGGCTCGCGGGGATTTTGTTGCTTGACCGGAACCTCTAATGAGTGACCCCTTAATCCTGCGGCCGGGGGGAGGTGTGGCGCTCAGGGGTCAGGCATGGATAGAGAAGATAAGGCTTGTAGGAGGGTGAGGGGATGGGCAGACTGGGAACATGGCGCCGGCTGCGGACGGCTCAGGAATCCCTTGCCGCGCCGGAAACGACCACGGTCCACGAGACTAAATAATATATTAATGCCTGACCCCCATGTCGGAGGGAATGGATGCGAAGGAACACATGACGCCGGATGAAGGCAAATGACCTCGCGGTGTTTACTAACCGACTTTCGCTGGTGTTGTCGGGTGACCATCGCCGTCCTGCTTCCCTGCGTTGTGTGGAGTCGAGCAGAAGAACCAACGGGTTCGCCTGCCGGCAGCAGTTCACCGCAAGGCGACACAGCGGCGAGAGATCCGGGTGAAGCAAGCACCGCTGTCTCGATTCAGAACTCGACCCTCTTCGGAGCCGCGGCCTCCTGGGCTATTGCTCGCCGTGATAAAAGTTCATCTGACTCAAGAACCTATGCCAACAAGATTGCCAGAGTTTGTGTGGATGACATGAAGCTGTCTCAGCTTTCGGAACGACTGCGTATTTACTCCGCATGGGTTTTGGCGAGTGAAGGGATGTGGACACAGGCGATCGTGTGTGTCCGAAGCATTAATGACGACCCAACGAGGGACACGGCTACGACGTGTGTCTTGTCGATTCCAGGCCCACAGGCCGACAAGGCCCCGCTGATGCGAGATATCATGGAGATGCGGCCCGACGTTTCGGTTGCAAATAGAGCGATTGTGATAGGAAAGGCCGCCTGTGCGCTACGCTTCGCTGGCGATGCTGCTGGGGCAGAAGAACTAGATCGGGTCGCTCACGAGATGTGGAGTGCTGGCCAGCACGCTGGTGGGGTTGCAGAATCGCCAGGTCCCCTGATAGCCATGTGGAAGCTGCTCGGCGTTCTGAGAGATACGGTCAAGGAGAGCATCAATCGCAAGGACATGCGCCGGCGGTTTTCGGACGCACTTGTAGCGATGCGCTTCAGTGATATGGAAGTGCTTGACGAGCTGTTCGCGTATGGAATAGAGGACTGCTTTCTAACAGACGTAAAACTCGCCACCATTAGAGCGCTTGCTGTGCACTTATGGAGCGCTAATATCCCGGACGAAGATCGAGACTTGGATTTATATAAACTCGGCGTGTCCGCTTTTGGGACCCCAGGCGGAGAGGTGCTCGCCATTTCTATCTTCCGCGGCGTAGTAGATGTCGATCTGCGCAATGAAGCTTTCTCCTTGATGGCGCCAAGCTTAGCGCGCGCTGGCAAAAACTCGGATGCCGGGCGGTGCGTGGGCGAGATAACGGATGCGGCGGAGCGGTGCGTTACTGCGGAGCGCATTTCGTGGGAAGAGATTGCGAGGGTGCTACCTTCATATCCCTGGGGCGTTCCTGAATATCCGCCCTTGCCTGGGTCTCAGGACGTAACGAATGGGCCCGCCATGTTTTGGCAGGAATGAGAGGCCACTGGGGACACAGAAACAGTTGCTCTTCGGGACGGCGCGCAACTAGCGGGATGCCTGCGGATAAAAACGGGACGATGATTCGGTGTCCCTCGATTTGTCGTCACCTGCGGCTACATCCAAGATTCGGACCAACTGGCCGGTGGATCATCCAATGCCGGGATGAGCTTCCAGCGCGCCTGCGAACCGCGCCGGGATCTGGTGGACGTGGTCGAGAACACCTGCGGCGTGGCCGGTTTTCTTTGGTGGGGACTTGCTTCGCTATCCCCGGTCCGTGCCGGCGGGACGGGCATCCAGGGTGCGGTTATGGCGGCGTCCTGCCGTTTGGGGGGCGGTAGCGGATGGTGACTTCCCGCAGCCCGCGAGGCTGAAGCTCCATCAGGGTGATGCCCGGCGACACTTCGCGAGGCATGATCACGGCGGGCGGGGATGCTCGCAGGCCCGGATTCCAGTTGTAGCGCAGGAGTACGGAATCCGGGGGGGTGTCTTCGAAGGTGACGGTGAGGCGGTTGAAGTCGGCCTCCACGCGCCCCCGGGCGCCAGACAGCCGCGAGGAATCGCGCCGCACGCGGAATACAACCCAGGTGAGCCGTCCGGTTGATTTCACGGAGTGAACTTCCTCAAAGGCGTCGGGGTTGCCCCGAAAGTATTCAATCCAGGGTTGTTCGTGATAGCTGATCACATGGGTGACGTTGTACACCTCGAAGAACTTCAGAAGCCCCGCATCGGAATTGCGATAGGGCGCGGGCGGGTATTCGTATTCGGCCCGGCCTGGAGGGAATCCGTAGTAATCGGTGGCCATCATTTCCCGGCCGGTGAGGACGGGCAGGTATGCCACCTTGCCTTTTCCATAGCCATGTACACAGCGGCCGGCGAAGAGGACTCGGCCGTCTTCGGGCACCTGCTCGCGGATCCAGGACGCCAGCTCCGCGATGGGGGCTTCCATGACGGTATAGGGGGCGCGGCTCTGGTTGCGATAGATGCGGGCGACATTCCATGCGCCCAGGATCAGCACGGCGGCCACCAGGGCTTGAACCGGCGCCAGACGTTCGTCCCGCGCGCGAAGAATTCGGCCGATGAAGATGGCCGCCGGCACAAGGGCGACGTGGAACAGCGCGATGGACATGCGGGAGAGCTGGGAATTGGGCATGATCTGCGCGCTCCATCCTGTCACGAGCGCCAGAACCAGCAGAATCGGCCCGAACCATCGCCGCAATCCCCGGCTGCGGACAACGGCCAAGCCGCCGATGCCGAGGAACAGCAGTAGCGGGTGGCCTTCTTTCAGATGTGCGCGCAGGTGGGACAGTCCTGCGATGGATTTGGAGCCGATCAGGGACCATGTCCAGCCCGCCGCGACGGTTTCGCGGGGCGACTGAACCACATGATCCACCAATGATCCGCCCGCGCTCCACAGGGTCCATCCCCAGTGCGAGTAGAGGAGGAGGGCTCCTCCGACGCCGAGCGCGATGAGCAGAAATGCGCGTCGGGTGCAGCGCCGGACGACGAATGGGAAGGCCAGGGTCATGCCCAGCGCGAGGGCGACCGCGTGTGGCAACCATTGGGCCAGAAAAAAAGCGCACACGGCGAAGGCCAGGACGGATTTCCAGCCGGCGCGCCGCATCCAGAGTATGCGAAACGCTAGGGCGCACACCGGCGCGGCCCACGCCACGGAAAAGCCGGAACCGATGGTGCCGAAATGCAGGGTCCAGAGGAAGTAATGCTGGCTGACGCCGAGCGCAAGCAGTCCTCCCGCGAACGACGACATCCGGTCGCCTCCGGCCGCCCGCACGGCGGCCGCGCCCAGCAGGGGCGCCAGCCCGACAAACAACAGGACGAGCGCCCAGGGATAGATGACATGCGCGGGCCACGCGCGCAGCGCGGGCCACAGGAGCAAGCCCGGTCCCGCGGCCCCCGATACGGTTCCGGCAAAATGCAGGGTTCCCCCGTTCCAGTGCGGCATGTAGTTGAGCAATTGCGGAAAAGTACGGGCGAATTCGTGCAGGCGAAACATGAAGGACGGATGGTCAATTCGGTACAAGGGAATGCCCCGGGTCTCCTGGAGGAAGAACACCGCCGCGGCGATTTGGGCCGATAGCAGCAGCGCGCCCAACAACAGGGCGCGATGGCGTTTCCAGATCACAAACATCGGGGCCAGAATCGCGGTCAACAATGCCATTCGCGCCGCGCCCCAACGGATCAGGTTTCCGTCCGCGGGGAACCAGTCTGGAAAATAATACCAGCGGTGGATGACTGCGCTCGAGAAGAAGTGAAGCAGGAGGAACGCGCAGATCGTGATGGCCGGAATCCAGAACCGCAGGTTTCCAAAGGGAATCCGCGGGGGCCGCGCGCGCCGCAGGATCCATCCTCCCAGCCATGGGATCAGAAGAATCGCCAACAGGAGAAGTGGAGGTTTCCAAAAGAGCCGGCCGCGGGAGCACAGTACGCCCACGAGAATAAGCCCGACCGCCGCGGAGGCGATCGTGCGGGCGCATGTCCCATCTTTGGAACGGACGGAGGGTCCGGGAGACCGGGGCGCCCCGGTCTCCGGTCCACACTGAGGATTCAGGCCGATCGAACTCATTTCATGGGTTTTCTTGCGCATGCCACCGGCGGCTATGAGACGTCATTACCCTTGATTTTCCATGGAATTGTCAAGCGCGACGGGGCGCCGCGAAAAGTCCGGGATTCGGTTTCCGCGCCTCATGTAGTAAGATGCGCGCCGTTTTTATGTTTGAGGATCGCTTTTCAACCGTAAGGAATCGCTTTGAATTTGAATTCGACGAATGCAATCCCGGGTATGGGCGCCCCCTTGCGACCGAGGTCGGCTGCGCGACGGATGGCGTTGGGCGCGCTGTGGGCGTGGGCCGCTGTTGTATTTGCGCAGGAGGATGGCCTCCCGGCGCTAGCCAGCGACGAGTGTCCGATTCTGGACGCGCCGCTTGAGAGCTGGGCGGGGGTCCGGACGGGCTATGTTTTCCCGGCGGGGACAGGGCAGTCGCACGATGTTTCCGCCATCGAAGCGGCAGCATGGGGCCGGTTGTTTTATCTGGAGAATGATCTGGGGGCGGACGCCGAGGGCCGCGCGCATGTGGATTGGACTCTGATGAGGAACTACGGCCTGAGGGTGGACGACTATGCCATCACGGCCGCCCGGCTTTTCTTTCAGGCGTCGTTTCGGTTCATTGAAGGGTGGGGGTTGCGTTTTCACGCGGATCCCGGCATCTATGCGGATGGCACACCTTCGGGCGGCGGCATCTGGGCGGTGCGCGGCGGCGCGATGGCGACCAAGGCGCTGTCGGCGCAGTTTGCGCTGCAGGCCGGGGTGGGTCTTCGGCCGGGTACGGACCGCCCGGTGGATCCCCGGCTCGGGCTGGTGTGGCAGCCGGGACCCCGGCTCCGCATGGAGTTGGCCTATCCGGAGTCGGAGCTGTCCGTGTATGCCCATCGCCGGCTGAAGATATTTGCGGGCGCCCGCTATCGGAACAAGGAAGAGTTCGATACGGGCGAGGAAGACCTGGGGAACCTGCGCTGGACGGAGGGCCGCGTCTGGTCCGGCATGGAAGTCCGCGTGGGCGAGGCCCACGGCTTGCGGCTGGAAGCGGGTGGAATTTTTGCCCGGTCTTTCGCCTACGATATCCCGGAGTATAATGTGGAACCTGACAGCGCCATGTACATTCAGGCCGGATGGACCGGATTGTTCTGAGCGCAGGACGGATAGGTTCCGAGGAGGGTGTATGGTCATCAGCGGTGTTTGTTCGCTTCTGATTGGCAAAGCTTGGGCGTTTTTCGGATCGAAGTCCGTACTTTGGGCGGTGGTTCCCTTGTGTCGTCCCGCGGCGCCGGATCTGGTTTCTTCCTCGGATGCGTATGCCCTGAGATTCCGCGGGGGGGTGGGCAAATGGCATCTGGATGTTCAGCGGAAGACCCTGTTGCGCATGCTGGCGCCCCGACCGGGCGTCACAGTGCTGGATGTGGGGGGAGGCCATGGCCAGTACGCGAAAGATCTAATTGATTTGCGGTACGATCTGACCATTCTGGGCAGCGAACCGCAGTCCGCCCCTCGGATCGCGCCGTTGGTTTCGGAAGGGAAATGCCGGTTTGTGACGGGGCATTTTTTGAACCTGCCCCAGGCCGATCGTTCGTTTGATACGGTGGTGAGCATCCGGCAATTCAGCCACATGGAAAACTGGGAGGGTTTTTTGTCGGAGCTTTGCCGGGTTGCGGAACGGGCGGTGATTTTCGACGCCCCCGTCAGCCGCAGCTTCAACATCGCCTCCCGCCTGTTGTTCTCGATCAAGCGGCGGATCGAAAACCGGACCACCCGTCCCTTCGCGGTTCGCTCGGAACAAGAGATCGTGGACGCCCTGGGCCGAAGCGGCTTTTCGGTGACCGGGCGCGCGCCGCAGTTTTTCTTTCCGATGGCGCTGCACCGGCTGGTGCGATGGGCTCCGCTGGTTCGGATGGTTGAAGGGCTCTGCCGCGTGGCGGGGCTCACGCGTATGTTCGGGTCCCCCGTGATCTTCCGGGCGGAGAGGGTTTCACCGTAGGCCGCGCGGAAGACGCATGCCCAGTTCCTTTGTCAGTACGCGTCGCCTGTTGCCGGGGGGATTTTCCGCGGCGCTGGGGTTCACCGATGCGTTGAATGCCGGACTGGCGCCGGACGGCGGGTTATTCATGCCCGCCGCGTTGCCGTCCTGGAGCGCGGATGACTGGGAGGCGCTTCGATCTCTGGACTATCCCGCCGTGGCCGAGCGGATGCTCTGGCCGTTTGTCGAGGGCGCAATGGATCGGGAGATTTTTGCGGAGCGCA
>JAGOHE010000122.1 GCA_017996315.1 Kiritimatiellia bacterium
CGGCCTGATCCTCGCGTTGATCCCCCTCGCCGCGCAAACCTACGCAACCACCCGGCAAGTTCTGCTGCCGCCTCAGTCGTCCATCGAACAGCAACTGATTCCGGGTGCGCATCTCAATTGGGCCTGCCTTTCTGAGGTGGGTAGAAAAGCCGGTATCTATTACTGGAACACCCATCAGTGGCTGCTGATTCTCGCAGTCGTTGGCGCCTTCGTCGCAATCCGCCGGCGTCAGCCGCTGGTTCTGGCGCTGCTCCTCCCCGCTGCCGGGATATACGCCATTTTCTATTCCTTCTATTGGACTTTTGTAACCCGCTATTTTTACATGGTCACCCTGTGCCTGGCGCTGGTGGCCGGATACGGTCTCTACGCGGGATTGCTCTGGATTCATTCCCGGGTTCCGGGACGAGCCGGGCGTTGGGGGGGCTGGGCTGTTCTGATCGCAGCCGCGGCGCTATCCGGCCATCACGTGCTCGGAATGCAAGCCACCACCCCCCTGCACCGGGTGCCCCACGCCCAGGCGCTCGTCCGCGATATGTCCGCCGTGCTGCCGAAGTCTTCAGTAGTTTTCGCGCCCCGGCACTTGTGCGAATGGATGGAATGGTTCACAGACGCCCACTCGTATCCCCTCCCCCTGCCGTATGACCCGAACGAACACACTCCGGATCATCTCCGGGCCCATATTGACCCGTTGCTGGCCGAGGGCGTTCCCCTCCTGGCCGCGGAATCGTCCGCGCCCGGGATGCCGCAGGGAGATACCATTCATCTCCGGCGGCTCTACGATCTCGTGCCCTTGGCCACCTTCGATGCCCGGAAGTATAACGCCGGGGAGTATTTCACCACCACCCGGCTGCACCGAATCCAACCGTGGAGCCGGAATCGCCTGGAATTCCCGTGGCCGGCATCCCCGGGCACGGCGCATTGGTTTCTGCTGGATGTGGGACACGCGGAGCCGGGCGCCCCCCCGGCCGTCCTGACGATAGACGGCCAGCCTTACCCTCAGGCCATCGAACGGGGCGGGACGTTCGTGGGCGGGTGGATCCGGCCCGATTCGGCCGCCGCCACGCCGGCCGCCGCCACGCTCGAATCCCAACGGCGACTGCCCGGCGAAGTCCGCCTGCTCACCGGCGCGCGATCCGAGCCGATGGAATTGAATTTCAGATTCCACGAATTGTTCGATCACAGCGGCCGATGGAGCGGAGATGTGCTGCCGGCCAACGCCGCCTACCTCGTTCCGCGCGTCGCCGGAACCGCCGAATTCGAATTGCCTGTCCCCTTCCCGGATGCGCCGGAACCAACCCTCATGGAATGGAGAATCGTGACCGGAAGCATGGCGAGCAATCGCGTCCATCGCCTGTCGTTTTTCGAGGGCGATCGGCGGCTCGGCACGGCGGAAATTCCCCGGGACCGGGGCGCGCATTCCGCCCTGATCCCGTTGCCCCGCGACCCGGATCGCGCCCTCCGCCGGATCCGGATCGTACTCGAAGACGAGCCGGAACCTGATCGGCCGGAATGGATGCGCCCTCCCGTCCCGGAATTCCATCGGCTGATCCTTCATCGCCGGTCTCTGGGCTACCCGCTGCGCGTGGCGCTGGGCTCCGATGGCGATACCCTGTATCTGCGATCCGGATTCAGCCGGCGGGAAGGACGCCGGGGCGAGCCCACCCATCGCTGGACCACCGGTTGCGCTGTTTTATCGCTCGAAACGCCCGCCACCAACCGGGATCTCCTGCTGCGCGTGGAGTACTCGACCGCCAGTGTCCCCAAGGGCATTGACACCCGGCCGACCGGGGTGCGGTGGAATGGAGAGGATGTCCCCTGCGTGGAGCACAAGGACTCCGGCGAGCCGGGAGAGAAGATCTGGATCGGCCGGATCCCCGCGGACCGCGTACGCTCCGACGAAGCCAACACACTCGAATGGACGACCCCGACTTGGAGCCCGGCCGATTATGGCCGCAGAGACCAGCGCACCCTGGGCGTGATGATGCGCCGCCTGGAACTGACGCCGGCCGACGAATCCGAAACGCCATGACCGCGCCCCATTTCGACCGCCACATTTGGCACCCCTACACCCGCTTCTCCACGCTGGAAGACGGCGTGCCCAACCTGGTGCGCGGCGAGGGCGTCTTTCTCTATGACGCCGAAGGCCATCGCTACTGGGACGCCATCGCCTCCTGGTGGTGCGCGGCGCTCGGACACGGCCATCCGAGATTGATCGAAGCCATCCGACGGCAGGCCACGGCGCTGCAGCACAGCATCCTGGGCAACCTCACGCACCCGCGCGCGGAAGAACTCGCCGCGCGGCTGGCGGACCTGACCCACCGCGGCCGGGCGCGCGTGTTATTCGCGTCGGACGGCGCCAGCGCGGTCGAGGCCGCCCTCAAGATCGCCCTGCAATACGCATGGAACACCGGCCACCCCGAACGCCGGCGGATCGTCAGCCTGCGCGGCGCCTACCACGGCGACACGCTGGGCGCGGTGGCGGTTGGTTTCCTGGAATCGTTTCACGCGCCCTTTCGCTCGCTGCTCCAGCCGAGCCTTACCCTCCCCGTGCCGGCGTCGCCCGACGAGGAGCCGGCCGCGGTCGAACAGGCAAACGCGCTGTTCCAGGCTCATCGGGGCGAAATCGCCGCGGTCATTGTCGAGCCGCTCTGCCTCGGCGCCGCGGGTATGCGGATGTACCGGCCG
The DNA here is from genome assembly GCA_017996315.1 of Kiritimatiellia bacterium. Classification (GTDB taxonomy): domain Bacteria; phylum Verrucomicrobiota; class Kiritimatiellia; order PWTM01; family PWTM01; genus JAGOHE01. Next base: position 2,686 of record JAGOHE010000122.1, read on the forward strand.
GAATACCTGGGCGCGCTGCATGCGCTCGCCCAAACCGAGGGCGCGCTGTTCATCGCCGACGAGATTGCGATGGGATTCGGACGCACCGGACGGCGGTTCGCGTGCGATCACGCCGGCATCACGCCCGATATCGTCTGTCTCGGAAAAGCGCTCACCGGTGGATATCTCCCGCTGAGCGCCACGGTGGTGCGGGAGGATATTCATCAGACCTTCAGCGATCTTGGCGCGCGGGACCAGACCTTCTATCATGGCCATACCTTCGCGGGCAATCCGATCGCCGCCGCCTGCGCGCTGGAAGCGCTGGCGGTGTACGAAGAAACAAACCTCCACCTCCGGGCCGGAGCCCTGGGCGCGCGGTTGCGCGACACCCTGCGGCCATTGAAAGAACTTCCGCAGGTCAAAGACGTCCGGCAGTTGGGTCTGATCGGCGCGGTCGAGCTCCATGCCGAAGACCCCGCGCCCCCGCGCAACGAGGCGCGGCCCGCGCGGATTCGAAAAGAGCTGCTCCGGCGTCGCGTACTGGCGCGTCCCCTCGGCACGGTCGCCTACCTGCTCCCGCCGCTCACCATTTCCGAACCGGAACTCGACGAACTCGCCGGCCTGTTCATGGAAGCGGTGCACGAAGCAAAATAGACGAAATACTGCAGAATTCCGCCCTCTGACTTCTGCCCTCCGTCCTCGGGCCTCGGACTTCCGTCCTCCGACCTCTCCCTCGGCAATACTTCAGTGTCCCTATCATTCAATCGTTCATCCAAGCATTGGATGGGTAAACCACATCCGCATCCAAGGGTTGGATACATACCCTGAAGTGCAGGAGGAGGCCCCAGACTTTGGGCTCGGACCTCGGACTTCAGACCTCGGACCTCGGACCTCCGGCCTCTGTCCTCCGTCCTCAGACTTCCGACCTCCTTTACGCGACCCGGCGCGCGAAGATCAGCACCAGCCCATGCCGCCCTGCCCACGGCACCACTTCCGGGCACTACTTCAGTGTCCGGGCATAACTTCAGTGTCCCTATCGTTCATTTTCTTCGTCCATGATGTGCGGATTGGCACAAAAGCAAGAAGCCGCGGATCGCTCCGCGGCTTCTCCGAAATTCCATGTATCCGAAATCAGCCGATGCGACGACGGCGAATCAATGCCGCTCCCAGCGTAGCCAGCACAATACTGAAGGTCGCAGGCTCGGGAATCGCGTTGGCGGAGAAATACGCCATTTGATCGGCCGTCAGCGCCTCATTCCAAACGCCCACGTCATCCAGTTCAGCCGTGATTGCGCGCACTCCATCGCCGAATCGAGAGGCCAGTTGGAACGCGCTGATGGTTCCCGAGCCGTTATACGTTGCCGATCCCTGGCTTGCTCCATCCACATACAAGGTGGTATTGCCGCCGGTAACGACCAAGCCCAGGTGATGCCATTCTCCGTCATCAATCTGAGTAGCGCTGTATTCCAAATTGCCTAAGTCTGGAGCCGTGGATCCGCCAACGTTGCCAATGTTGTAAAGCGACACCCCCGTACCGTTGTCCTCGAAAACGAAAACCACATCGTTGCCCGTTCCGATGGAAATGTAATCCCTCCAATTGGTGGCGTTAAACTGCTTCACGTGCATGGAAAGCGAGAAGTTGTTCAGATTAGCGTTCGCCGCGCCGAAGTTGGGAGTCCACGCCTCAGATGTTCCGGCAACGAAGCTTCCCGCTCCGGCTCCGAATAAGCCCGTCGTTTGCGTCACGTTGCTGAAGTTTCCCCAGGGAATGCTCGCCGAGCCGCTGTTGGCGCCCAGGTCGCCCGAATTGTCGAACGTGTAGTGCGCCACCAGATCCGCGCGCGCGGTGGATAACACGAACCCGGCAACCAGAAGGGCACCCAATCGAAGGAACATTTTGCTCATACTATTCTGCTCCTGAAACATTTCTCTCAGCAAACCGGCGCGAGTATCTCTTGAGCCGGCCCGCAGGATCAAGCGTTTTGTTGATTTTATTGGCGGCCGGGGGGGGCGCCGTGTGGGGAGGATGGCGCCCGCATCCTGGATGGAGGGATGATCCCGCCCACAGCTCTTGGGAGCCCGTGTCCGGCGTCCTGCGCCGATTTCCTCGTCCTTGATGTGCGGCTTGGCATGAACGTAAGAAGCCGCGGATCGCTCCGCGGCTTCTCCGAAATTCCATGTATCCGAAATCAGCCGACGCGACGACGGCGAATCACTGCCGCCAGCCCCGCCGCCGCGAGCAGAGACACGGTGGCTGGTTCCGGAATGCCCGTGACGTCCATCCATGTGGTGCCCACGCGAATGGCGTCAACCTCGCTCTGGCCGCTGCCATTGGCCCACAGCAACAGATGCGTCGCACTCATGGACGAGTCGATGGATCCCTGGAGGGTCCATGCGACCGTGTCCGGATCGCTTTCAATCGTATCTCCCGCAGAGTAGACCTTGAGGTCGAACTGATCGTTGCCGGCCGAGCTCAGACCCAGGCGGCCGACGAACAGGTGTCGGCCATCGAAGCTTCCGGCCGCCGTATGCTGCTGGATGGCATAGGGACCATCGTTGTTTCCAGCAAGATTCTGATCGAGTGCCCCGTACGTCAGATATGCGCTGTTGGCGGCATCCCCACTGTCCAATCCCGTCGCGCCATTCCATATCTTCCCCGCGCCGAGGAATTCGGCGGAGCCATTGGCGCCTGCCGCCAAGCCTACGCCTTGGGCGCTATCGCCTCCGTTGTTCAGCCGGAAGCTGAAATACAGGGTCTGGTCGCTGTTGAAGTCAATGGCCGTGCTCAACGCCCGGGTTGCATAAATGCCCGTGCCCCAATTGTTGCCTACAGACCAGCTGCCGAAGTAAGCGCCGCCGATTGAGCCGGCATTAGGCGACAGGCCCGGCAGGGCGGGAGTGGTTTCGACATCAAAATTGTTCGCTGTCCAAATCCCGGTGGAACCGTTGGTGGCCCATGTGCCGCTCAGGCCTTGCGAGGTCGTCAAATCGCCAACCCCATTGATGGTCGTGTCGAGGACGCACCCGTCAAACAACTCTTGAACGACGAGTGAGGCAGAAGCCCCGGGGACGATCAGCGCCAGCGCCAGTGTGGCCAAAACAACGATTTTCGCAATTTTCATGGCTTCTCCTTGTCAGTCCGACCCCACCTGATTCCGCTTTTGGCGAACAGGTGCAACCGACGGTAACAGCATGACTTTCCTGATAATTCACATGCAAGTCAATTTCTTTTATCTATTTTTCCGTCTTCGATCAGATGGCCCCGGGCTCAATCAAAAGGGAGGGCTTCGGCGGAAGCCCTCCCTGTCTGGATCCATCCCTGAGGGTTACCCGTAGATCGGGCCGAAATTCCGGCAGGCGCGATAGTCGGCCCCGATCGGATCATCCACGCCGAACAGGCCCCACGCATGCGGGCGGAACAAGTCCCCTTCCGGCACATTGGACATGGCCACGGGTATGCGCAGCATCGCGGCGAGGGTGGTGACGTCGGCGCCGATATGACCATAGCTGATGGCGCCGTGATTGGCGCTCCAGTTATTCATGACGCTGTATACGTCCTCGAACGCGCCCCGGCCGGTCAGGCGCGGCACGAACCAGGTGCAGGGCCAGGTCGGGTCGGTGCGGGACATCAGGGTGTCGGTGACGTTCCCCGGCAGGTCGGTGGACCAGCCTTCGGCAATTTGCAGCGCGGGGCCGAGGCCCTTGACGCGGCTGATGCGCGTCATGGTCAGCGGCATGCCGCCTTCGGAGAGGAAGCTTGACGAGAACCCGCCGCCGCGGAAATATTCGACGTTCGCCGGCTCCCAGCGCGTGGCATCGAGGCACGCGTCGGCTTCCTTGCGGCTGATGTCCCAATAGGGCTTCATCGCCGGCTGGCCGTTGCTGCGCTGTTTCCCGCATGCGTCGAGGCAGGCGGCGCCGGAGTTGAGCAGGTGAATGACTCCGTTGGCGTTGAGCCCGGACAGCTTCTTGCCGGTCACGCGCTGGATGGCCGCCGCGCTCCAGAAGGTGCGAACGTCGGCGAAGATCTGCGGCGTGTTCGTCAGCAGATACATCAGCAGCATGCAGACGCCATTGAGCGAGTCGTTCTCGGTGGCGACGACGAACGGGGCGCGGATGCCGTTCCAGTCGAACGAGCTGTTCAGCATCGCCTCCATGAAATCGCCGTTGGG
>JAGOHE010000007.1 GCA_017996315.1 Kiritimatiellia bacterium
GCCATCTGAGTATTCGTCTTGCCATCGAAGCGCGTCGCTCGGTCGGACGATCTTGGATCAGTCGTCAGACGTCCGGTTTGGATGAGTCCTGGCCGGGCGATGCGTGTTTCGGTCAGTGTATCCACAGGACGGGCCGCCGCCACGGTGGAGTTATTCACAGCCGTGGGGCCCCCTGGCTGTGGAGGCCATCCCCCACGGCTGTGATTAACTCCAGATGCGCTATAAGGATTGGACGGCAATTCCGGGATTTGCGCGGCGGAACACTTGCGGAGAACGCGAGACAGCGTACGATGATGATATGAGGGAGCATGGTTTAGGGGCAACGGCCGGGGGAGGCGGCCGTTGGGTGAGGTTTATCGCGGCCGCCCTGGCCATCCGATGGACCGGCGCCGTGATCGCGTGGGGAGCGCCGGTGGATGTTACGTTGAATCCGCCCGGCGGCCTGCTCCCGGAACAAACCCCGCAGATGATCCTTGTGACCTTCGACGACGCCGTGAACGTCGACGTGTACAACCTCATCCAGACGCTTACCGCCGGCCGCGTGAATCCGAACGGAGAAGGAGTGCAGTTCACATTCTTCATCTCGACCGATTGGACCCGTTATCCGCAGGTGAACTGGCTGTACGCCGCGGGCCACGAGATCGGGGTGCATACGATGACCCACACCACGTCGGAGACCACGTCCCGGGCCGATTGGCGCGCGGAAATTGCGGGGGCGCGTCGCACGCTGTCCCGTCTTGCGCAGGTGCCGATGGAGGATATCGTGGGCTTTCGCGCGCCGTACCTGGTGTACTCGGCGGAATCGTTCCGGATTCTGGCCGAGCAGGGATTTCTCTATGACTCTTCGGCGGGGGACGCCCCCGGTATCAGCCTGAGCACGGGTCCGAACGCGATGATCTGGCCTTATACCCTGCACGACGGCCTCCAGCAGGTGCCCTGGACGGGCCAGCCGCCGGATGAGAGTTATCCGGAACTGTTCGAGTCGCCGTTGTGGGCGTTGATGAACCCCGACGATACCCTCGCGGCGAGCATGGACCCGCCGGGAAACGACGCGGAGGCGCTGGCCTTGCTGCAATACAACTTCACCAGTAGATACGAGGGCAACCGGGCGCCGATGGGCGTTTTCCTGCACGCCTCGCAGTGGCTGGCGCGCGCGGAGGTGCTGAACGATTTTCTGGATTGGGCGCAGACGCATTCCAATGTCTGGATCGTCAGCACCCGCGCGGCGGTTGAATACATGCGCGCGCCCTGCGGAATCGCGGGGGCGGATCTTTTCCCGCCGTTCCGCAACCCGGAGCGCGAGCCCTGGCCGGTGGAGGGCATCGAGACCAACCAATTCGCGACGGGCACGGTATATACCTGCGGAGTGCGGCCGCCGCTGTGGCCCGCGCCCGATACGGTCTTCATCGAACGCGCCGATTTGGAAGGCGGATCGGCGTCGGTGGATGGGATGGACATTTGGAGCACCAGCTTTGAAGCGGAAATCATCGTGCAGAATAATTCCGGGCAGGATGTGACGGATTGGCAGGTGGAGTTCGATGTTCCGAATGGAACCCTTATTTATGTGTCCGGCGGCGGCTCATGGTCATTTGTTGGAGGGCATGCCCTGGTGCATTCCAATGCCGGCACACCGCTTCCCGAGGGAGGGTCCGTGACGCTGACGGTCGGCGGTCCGCGCACGGGCGAGGTGGAGATCACGGGGCTGACGGCGGCGTTGTACGGGAATCGGGCCATGCGGCCCGTGATCTCGATTTCGCGCGGCGAGTCCGGCGAACCGAAGTTGAGCTGGACCGAGAGCGCGTACGGGTATGTCGTGGAATCGGCGGATGACACACCGTCGGGCTGGACGGAGGAAGAAACGGTTCATGGCCACACGGAATGGACCGATCCGGCCCCCGTCGGTCCGGGGAACGCCCGATTTTATCGCGTGCGGACGAGCGAGTGAAGAGGGCGGAGAGCGTGGAGCGGAGGGGGGCGGGGGGGGCTAGATCCGAGGTCCGAGATCCGAGATCTGAGGTCCGAAGTCCGAGGTCTGAGTGAAGAGCAGAGAGCGTGGCAAGGTGCAGGGCATGGTGCATGTCGGGGTTGATTCGTCGTTTCGTCCTGCGCGCTTGTTTTTCTGAAAAGTCACTTCCGGGGTTGCGGGTTTGGGCGTGCGGGGGAATAATGCCGATGCGGAGCGCGGGCCGGCGGGCCGGCGCCCACAGAGGAGCACACCATGGCAGCTTCCATCCGGCATGCGCTGGTCTTGAACCTCCATCAGCCCATCGGCAATCTCGAGGAGTTGCTCGAGAAGAACGCATGGGAAGTCACCGAAATTTTATGCGCGATGGACCGGATTCCGCGCCGGCTGTGGGGATGGGAGGATCTGGGGCGGGTCCATCTTTCCCTCTCCGGATCGCTGCTGGAAACGATATCCCGTCCGGCCTTCCAGGAGCGGGTGTACGGCATTGTGAAACTGGGCGACCTGCTCTGGCACTATCAGAACCGGTCCATCATCGAAATTCTCGGCACGGGGTACTATCACCCGGTATTTCCGCTGATCACAGAAGCGGACCGGGATGAGCAGATCGCCCGGTGGCAGGGGATCGCGAGGCACCTGTTCTGGCGCAACCAATTCCAGGGATTCTGGCCCCCGGAGATGGGGTTCAGCATGGAACTCATCCCGCTCCTGCGCCGCCATGGGTTTCGATATGTGCTGGTGGACGCGGAGCATATCGTGCCGAAGACGCCCATGTCCTGGCCCGAGATCCGCTACCTTCCGCATGTCGCCCGACATGAGAACGAGGAAATCATCGTCATCCCGCGCGACCGGGAGTTGTCCATCGCGCAGGAGTCCGGCATGGAGCCCGACTGGTTCCTGGCCGAGGTGCGCGCGCGCACCCGGCACTTGGACGGCGACACGCCCGCGCTGGTGACCACGGCCACGGATGGCGACAACGGCGGATGGTTCCGCAACATGAGCCCCGGCCGGAATTTCTGGGAGGCGTTCTATCACCCGATGCTCGCGCGCATGCGCGCGGGCGAAGCGTCGGATATCCGGCCGACCTTCCTGCATGACTATCTTGATGCCTATAAACCGCGGGGCGAAGTTCTCGTTCGCGCCGGCGCGTGGAACACCGGGGAACATAACGGCGTGGGATTTGTGCAATGGACCGGTTCCCAGACCCAACGCACCGCCTGGGCGCGGGTGCGCGCGGTCAGCGAACAGGTCCGCGCCCGGCGCGAAGCCTGTCCGGAAGGCGATGAATCCGCGCGCGCGACGCTCGAACAAGCCTACTGGCGGGTGCTGTGCGCGGAGACCAGTTGCCATTTCTTCTGGGGCGAAGCCTGGGTGGACCGCGCCCATGCGCTGCTCGACGAAGCCCTGAGCATCCTGCCGCCGCTGCCGTAGACGCATTCCATCCAACCCTTGGATGAGGAGGCGGCTCTGCGCTTGGATGAGCGGCGCCCGCCTGCGCGCGCCCGCCGCCCCGCATCCGCTCCGGCCGGCGGCCGTTTTTGCGGCGATGAGGCTTCGTATGATAGAATACGAACGAAAAGGGGATCGTTATGGCCAAAAAAGCGTTGATTACCGGCATTACCGGGCAGGACGGTTCGTATCTGGCGGAGCTGCTGCTCGAAAAGGGCTACCAGGTGTCCGGCATGGTCCGGCGCGCCAGCACGGAGAATTTCGAACGCATCGAGCATCTGCGTTCGCGCATCGAGCTGGTGCAGGGCGATCTGCTCGATTTTCTGTCGCTGGTCCGGGCGCTGGAGGAATCCCAGCCGGATGAAATTTATAACCTCGCGGCGCAGTCGTTCGTGCCCACCTCCTGGAGCCAGCCCGCGCTGACGGGCGAGTTCACCGGCATCGGAGTCACGCGCCTGCTGGACGCCATGCGGCTGGTGTGCCCGAAGGCGAAGTTCTACCAGGCCTCGAGCAGCGAAATGTTCGGCAAGGTGCGCGAAGTTCCGCAAACGGAACGGACCCCGTTTTACCCGCGCAGCCCCTACGCGGTGGCCAAAGTCTACGGACATTACATCACCGTGAATTACCGCGAGAGCTACAACCTCTTCGCGGTTTCGGGCATCCTGTTCAATCACGAGAGTCCCCGCCGCGGGCTGGAATTCGTCACACGCAAAATCACCGACGGCGTGGCGCGGATCAAATACGGGAGGGCGAAGGAACTGCGGATGGGCAACCTGGATTCCTGCCGCGACTGGGGCTTCGCCGGCGATTACGTGCGCGCGATGTGGATGATGCTCCAGCAGCCCGAAGCGGATGATTATGTGGTGGCCACCGGGGAATCGCACAGCGTGCGCGAATTCTGCGACATCGCGTTCCGCCACGTCGGATTGAACTATCAGGATTACGTACACACCGATCCGCGCTATCTGCGCCCCGCGGAGGTGGACCACCTCATCGGAGATCCGGCGAAGGCGAAGTCCACGCTGGGGTGGAAGCCGGAGGTGGATTTCCCCGGTTTGGTGCGGATGATGGTGGAAGCCGATCTCGCGCGGTTGAGCCGGCCCTGAAGCGAATCCGCGAGGACCGAGCATGCGCGTGCTGATTACCGGAGCAGGGGGCTTTGTCGGGACGCATATGGCCCGGCATTTGCGGGAGTGCGGTGATATTCCGCTGGCGTTCGCGCTTCCCGGCGAACCGGTCTCGACGGATTTCGAGGCTTCGTTTGCCGGCGATATCGCCGATGCGAATTCCATCGGCGGAGCCGTCCGTTCCGCCCGTCCGGACGCCTGTGTGCATCTGGCGGGGGTGTCCTCGGTCATCGCCGCCCGGTCGGATCCGGCGCTGGCGGTGCGCACCAATGTCACGGGGACGGTGATGTTGCTCGAGGCCTTCCGGAACTTCACCCCGGGCGTGCGGACGCTGGTGGTCACCACCGCGCAGATCTATGGCACCCATCCGGGCATCTCCGCGGTGGATGAAGAATCCCCGCTGAAACCCGACAACATCTATGCGGCCACCAAAGCCGCGGCGGATATGCTGGCGCGTCAATGGGCGACGGACCGCGGGCAATTCGTCTGCGTGGCCCGCCCCGGGAATCATATCGGTCCGGGGCAGACCTCCTCGTTCGTGGTCGCCTCGTTCGCGCATCAGGTGGCCGCGATTGCCGCGGGGCGAAAACCCAACGTGCTGCGGGTCGGCAATCTCGACAGCACGCGCGATTTCATGGATGTGCGCGATGTGGTTCGGGCCTACCGTCTGCTGCTGGAGCGGGGCGAACCCGGACAGGCCTACAACCTGGCGCGCGGGGAGCAGTACACCATCCGATCCATGCTCGACCGCCTGTGCGAAGCGGCGGGAATTCAGCCCCGGATCGAAGTGGATCCGGCATTATTCCGGCCCACGGACGCCACCGCCGCGCTCGACACCCGGAAGATTCATGCGGCCACCGGCTGGCGGACAACGCTCTCCCTGGACCGGACATTGACCGACATGCTCGCCGGGGAAACGGCACAGGCGGTTCAAGGCGGATAGCCGTGTTTTCACGGATCGCCCGGAGCGCCCCCCGGCATCGGCCGGCCCGCATGCGGCGGGAGTGAAATTAGTTCCCCGGTGTAAGAAACGGATGTCGGGGGGCCATACCCCATGAGAGGCATGTTCGGTGTTTTCCATATGGGTGTGCGGGCTTGGGTGTGTTTGGGGTGAATGATCTTTGGTTATGGAAAACCCGGCATGCCTCTCGTTGCATTTCATGGCGGCGGGATGTTCACGGGCCGCGATACGGAGCCGCGCTTGCCGCCCGACAGCGCAGCGGGTATCTTGGAGCCCGTGATCACTTTCATTGAAGGCGTGCTGGAAGATCGGACCCCCACCCGGGCGGTGGTGAACGCGGGGGGGGTGGGGTATGAAGTGTGTATTCCGCTGAGCACCTTTGACCGGCTGCCCCGCGAAGGCGAGCGAATTCGGCTGTTTACCCATCACTGGGTGCGCGACGACAACGAAGCCCTCTATGGCTTCCACTCCCCCGCGGAGCGGGTGTTGTTCGAGCGATTGATCGGCGTGAACGGGATCGGTCCGCGCACGGCCATGGCGGCGCTGAGCGGGCTTTCCAGTCGGGACCTGATCAAGGCCGTGGTGGAGCATGACGTGCGACGCCTCAGTTCGATTTCCGGGGTCGGCAAGAAAACCGCGGAACGCATCATCACCGAACTGAAGGATAAATTCAGCGAGGCCGAGGTTCTGGAGGCGATCGCCGGCGCCGGAGGACCGGGGCCCGAAGATCATGCCGCGCGCGACGCGATATCGGCGCTCGTGGCGCTGGGCTACAAACAAGCCGAGGCGGTGAAGATGATGGACGCAATTCCCGTCGAGGAGCGCGACGGACTATCCACGGAAGCCTTGATCCGCCGCGCGCTGTCCCCCGCCACCGGACGGGGCGCATGATGTCTCCCCTGATGCTGAGCCGTCCGCGCTACCCCGAAGCCTACGAAGACGCCTGGCGTCGCATGGCGATGGCGGAATTGGATATGGCGCCGGACCTGCCGTCCACGCAGTTCGACGCCCGGTTGCGCCCGGTGGCGGCATCGCTCAGCGATGATTTGACCGTGGCCCGCGCGAAGGGTCTGGAGGCGAGTTCCGGCGGCCGGGTTCGGCCGATCGCCTACGGGCTGTATTTTTTCCCCCAAACCTGGATGCGCATGGCCCTGATGATGGGCGAGGCGCTGGCGCGCGATCCGGATCTCATCTCGTCCTCGCGGCGGGACTCCTCCCGGCCCGTGCGTATCGTGGACCTGGGCGCGGGCGCGGGCGCGGGGACCTGGGGCGCGTTGGAAGCGCTCGCGGCGCATCGGAAGCCCGCGGCGGTGGAGGTCTGGGCGGTGGACCGGGAAGCGGCTCTGCTGCGCCGCTTCGAGCGCATGGCGGAAGTCGCGCGACAGCGTTTTCCGCTGACCCTCCGCGTGCACACCCTGGTGGCTGATGCGCGGGGAATTCCGGAGGCCTGCCCCGATCCCGACCTTGTGCTGGCGGTGTTTTCCGCCAATGAGTGGATGACGGAGTCCGATGCCGCGGCTTGGGCGGCCTGGGGGAATGGCCTCGCGGATCGGCTGGCGCCCCAAGGCGCGCTGGCACTGTGCGAACCGGCATCCGAAGCTTCCGCGGCCGGGATCCGGGCCATCCGCGATGATTTCTGCCGGGGCGACCGAATGCGGATTTGCTGGCCTTGCCCCCATGAACAGCCCTGCCCGATGCGCGGCGGGAAGATCGGATATTGCCATGAGGTCCGCCGTTGGACTCCTCCGCCGACGGTGCATCGCTGGGGCTGCGCGCTGGGGCGGGAGATCGGCGTGGTGAAGTTCAGCGGACTGGTGGCGGCGAGGAAAGATCCCGCGTCTGCCCGGCCCGACTCGTCCGACACACCGATGCGCGGACGCATGGTGGCCCCCATGGGCACGGCGGCCGGACGGCTGGTCACCTGCGTATGCGCCCCCGACGGTCAGCTCCATTCCTGCGAGCGATTGACCCGGGCGATGGAACGGGAAGAAATCCGGTCCCTGCGCGCATGGGAACGGGGCGATTCCATTTCGATGGAAGGCCGGGTTCTGGGCGATGGCCTCACCTGGCGCGCGGAGACATGGCACCGGCTTGTGGCATGGGAATGACGCGAGGGCGTGACTGAGGAAAGGCACGCGGGCCGGGTCGCCTTGCGGACAGAATTTCGCGTGTGATTGACGAACCGGGCCGCGCCTGCTACCGTTCCACGGGCATAACCCTATGCCTGCAAAATCACACATTCGAAACCCGCATCTCGACCGCTTTATGCGCACCTTCAAGCATGAAGCGCTCACCTTCGACGACGTCACGCTGGTGACGCAATTCAGCGATTTCCTGCCGCCGGAAGCGAATATCTCTTCCCGGTTTACGCGCCGCGTTTCGCTCAACATTCCCTTCGCCAGCGCGGCGATGGATACCGTGACCGAATCGCGCATGGCCATCGCCATGGCCCTGATGGGCGGCATCGGCGTCATCCATAAAAATCTCACGCCGGCGCAGCAAGCCGAGATGGTCAAGACGGTCAAACTGCATCTCAACGGCCTGATCGCCCGCCCGGTGACGTTCCGCGACACCGCCACCCTGCGCGAAATCCGGGAAACCTGCCGGGCCAAAGAGTACACCTTCTCCGGCTTCCCGATTCTCGATGCGGAGGATCATATCGTAGGCATCGTCACCTCCCGCGACATCCGTTTCGCCCAGAATCCCGACGGGCCGGTGCGCGAGGTAATGACGCGCGAAGTCGTCACCGCCCCCACCGGCACCACCCTCGAGAAGGCCTATCGCATCATGCGCGATCACAAGGTCGGCAAGCTGCCGCTGGTGAAGGCCGGACGGCTGGTCGGGTTGTACAGCTTCACCGATGTGCAGACGCTGATCCGCAACGTGAAACCGGAATACAACCGCGACGCGAAATATCGCCTGCGCGTCGCCGCGGCGGTCGGGCCGGGAGACCATGCGCGCATTGAACAGCTGGCGGAGCAGGAGGTGGATGTGTTCGTGGTGGATACCGCCCACGGGCACAGCCGGGGGGTGATGGAGGTGACCCGCTGGATCAAGAAACGATTTCCGCGCGTGGATGTCGTCGCGGGAAATATCGCCACCGGCGAAGCCGCAAAGGACCTGTTGCGCGCGGGCGCCGACGCGGTGAAGGTCGGCATCGGTCCCGGATCGATCTGCACCACGCGCGTCGTGGCGGGCGTGGGCATTCCGCAGATCACCGCGGTCTACGAGTGCGCGCGGGCGCTGGGCGACGCCATACCGGTCATTTCCGACGGCGGAATCCGTCATTCCGGCGATGTTCCCAAGGCGCTGGTGGCCGGGGCGGATTGTGTGATGATGGGCGGCGCGCTGGCCGGCACGGAGGAAAGCCCGGGCGAAAAAATCATTCTCCAGGGCCGGCAGTATGTGGTCTATCGCGGCATGGGCAGTCTGGACGCGATGCGCGCGCGCGAAGGCAGCCGCGAGCGCTACGGTCAGGCGGGGGTGAACGAAGACGAGCTTGTTCCGCAGGGCATCGAAGGATTGGTCCCGTTTGCCGGCAGCGTCGGTCGGGTGCTGAACCAGTTCGCCGGCGGGCTGCGGGCGTCGCTGGGATATTGCGGATGCCGGACCATCGCGGAGCTGCGCGCGCGCGGCCGCTTCTCCCGCATCTCCATCGCGGGCGTGCGCGAAGGCCACGCGCACGATATCAAGGTCACGAAGGAAGCGCCCAATTACAAACAGGAAAACTGATCGGATGGAGGTTCGAAGTCCGAGGTCCGAGGTCCGAAGTCCGAGGTCTGAGGTCGGAAGTCTGAGGTATGAGCGTAGAGCAGAGGGCGGAGCCGCCCCAGCCCCATTGCGTCCCTGCGCATGAATCCAACCCTTGGATGAGGATGTGTTGTCTCCATCCAATGCTTGGAGCTTGGATCGTGGAGCGGAGGGGGGGCGGAATCCAGCGCCCAGGGCCTAGAGCCCAAGTCGGCCGCGCGCGAAAACTGAGCGCTTTTTCGCCCGCCGTCTACGGATAAATCCGGCCCATCAGCCGCGGGAACGGAATTGTTTCGCGGATGTGTTTCAGCCCGCAGATCCATGCGATGGCGCGTTCCAGGCCGAGGCCGAATCCGCCATGCGGAACCGTGCCGTAGCGCCGGAGATCGAGATACCATTCATAGGGCGCCGGGTCGAGACCTTCGGCGTTCAGCCGGGCCTGCAGGGCGTCGAGATCGTCCTCGCGCTGGCTGCCGCCGATGATTTCCCCGTAGCCTTCGGGCGCCAGCATATCCATGTTGAGCACCACGCGCGGATCGTCCGGCGCGGGTTTCATATAGAACGCTTTCACGCCGCGCGGATATCGTGAAACGATGATCGGCCGGTCAAAGAGCCGCGTAAGCAGCGTTTCCTCATCGCCGCCGAGGTCATGCCCCCATTCAAACGCCCGCGCGCCGGCCAGCCGGTCGGGCTGATGGCGCACATCGGCTTCGCGTTCCTCGATTTCCTCGCGATGAGCCGCCATCTGCTGGTCCAGTTTCTCTTTCTGCCAGGCTTTTGTCGCGGCCTGTTTCTGCTTTTCGAGCTCCTGCAATTCCGCGCGCAGTTCCACCACGCGCGCGCGCGCCGCTTCGAGTTCCGCGTTCCAGCGGGCGTGATGATCCGGATGCTTGAGCATCTCGACGGCCTCGGTGTAGGAAATCCGGGGGAAGGGCGGCAGAATCTTTTCCAGCGGGGCGGCATCGCGCCCGAGCAGCGCAAGGTCGTCGCGATGCGCGGCCAGCACGGCCGACACCATCGCGCACACGAGCGACTCCCCCAGGTCCATCAGCTCCGGCAACTCCGCCCACGCGACCTCGGGCTCGAGCATCCAGAACTCGGTGAGATGCCTGCGGGTCTTGGACTTTTCGGCGCGGAATGTCGGGCCGAAGCAGTAGACGCGGCCCAGCGCCATCGCCGCCGCTTCGAGATACAACTGCCCCGTCTGCGCGAGATGAACGGTCTCGCCGAAGTAGTCCACCGAAAACAGCGTGCCGGCGCCCTCCGCGGCGCCGGGGGACAGAATCGGCGTGTCCACCCGCAGAAACCCGCGGCTATGAAAGAAGTCGGTGATGACACGGAAGAGGGTGTCGCGAATCCGCAGAATGGCGCATTGGCGCGGCGACCGCAGCCAGAGATGCCGGTGGGACAGCAGAAAATCAATCCCGTGCTCCTTGCGGGCGATGGGATATTCGGCCGCGCGATGAGCCACCTCGGCGCGCCGCACCGCCAGCTCCGCCCCGCCGGGCGCGCGCGGATCCAACCGCACTTCGCCTTCGATGACGATGGAGGATTCCAGGGTGGCGGATTCAGACGCGGCGAAGGCGTCCGCGGTCGCCGCTTCCACCACGCACTGCGCCTGGCCGGTGCCGTCGCGGACCAGCAGAAAGATGAGCTTGCCGCTTCCCCGCTTGCCATAGACCCAGCCCCGCAGCCGGACCGACTCGCCGCCGTGTTGAGCCAATTCGCGTATCTGAACGGTATTCATGCCCGAATGATATACCGTATTCCGGCCGCCTTGTCCCGCGCGGCGTGAACCCCCGCCGGCGGCGCCGGACCCCTCCCGCGGGATGGAGCACGGACTCGCGCGGACTCGTCCCTTTCTTGGATCATCCGTATCTTTGTTGTATAATGGCGGTTTTGCGGAACGGTTCCGCGTACATAAGGATGGTATGCACGAAGTCGGAATTGGTTTGCTGGGGCTGGGCACCGTCGGCGGCGGTGTGGCGGAATTGCTGACGCGCGATGCGGACCGCCTCGCGGCCCGGGCGGGAGTCCGGCCTGTGCTGAGACGGATCGCGGAACGCAAAGCCCTGGCCGGATCGGAGTTGGAGCTCTACCGCCGGATGATCGCACCCGATCCCGGCGAAGTCATCTCCGATCCGAAGGTGGATGTGGTGGTTGAATTGATCGGTGGAACCGATCATGCCCGCGACTGTGTTCTGGCTGCCCTGCGCGCCGGTAAACCGGTCGTCACCGCCAACAAGGCGCTGCTGGCGCTCCACGGCCGCGAAATCATGGCGGAAAGCGAAGCGCGCGGGGTTCCGGTGTATTTCGAAGCCAGCGTGGGCGGGGGCATTCCCATCCTGCGCGCCCTGCGCGAGGGGCTCATCGCCAATCGGATCGAGGCGGTGATGGGCATCGTCAACGGCACCTGCAACTATATTCTGACGCGCATGGAATCGCGCCACTGCTCCTACGAGGACGCCCTGGCGGACGCGCGCGCGCAGGGGTATGCGGAAGCCGATCCCACGCTGGACGTGGACGGATGGGATTCCGCCCACAAGACCATCGTGCTCGCCGCGCTGGCGTTCGGCGGATGGATGCCGCTCGAAAGCGTCACCCGCTACGGCATCGCGCGATTCTCGCCGCGCGACCTTGAGCTGGCGGCGGCCATCGGCCGGCGCGTCAAACTGCTGTCCATTCTCCGGAACACAGAGCAGGGACTGGAACTTTCCGTCGAGCCTTGTCTCGTGCCGGCCGTCGGGCCGTTGGGCACGGTGAACGGCGTGTTCAATGCCATCTGGGTTCGGGGCCAGCCGGTGGGCGACACCCTGTACTGCGGACGGGGCGCGGGCCGCGAGGCGACCGCGAGCGCCGTCGTCAGCGACATCGTGGAGGCCGCGGCGCGCCGGACGATGGGCGGCGGGATGCCGCTGGGCATCATCTCCTCCGCGACCCCGCCTCCACCGATCGTGCCCGCTTCGGAGCATGTTTGCGCGTATGGCCTGCGGGTGTCCTTCCCCGATTTTCGGGCGGGCGAACGGACAGAAGCCGCTCTGCAGATCCTGCAACAGCACGGGCTGCACACCGTCGAGGTGCACACCCTGCGCTGGGCGGATGGCGAGGGATCCTCGCTGGTTCTGCTCTGCCGGCCGGCGCCTTCCCGGACGGCGGCGGCGGCGGTCGCGGACCTGCGCGGCCTGCCGGGCGCGGATCCCGTGGTCAACCGGCTGCGCATGGAAGACCTGTAGACCCCCATTCTCACCCAAGGAACGGACGCATGGCGTTGTTTGTTCAGAAATACGGCGGAAGTTCGGTGGCCAACGCGGACTGCATGAAGAACGTGGCCGACCGCATTATCCGCACCCAGCAGGACGGGCATCAGGTGGTGGTCGTCGTCAGCGCCATGGGCGATGCGACCGACGATCTGCTGGATCTCGCCCGGCAGGTCAACGAGCGGCCCGACCCGCGCGAAATGGATGTGCTGCTGGCCACCGGCGAGCAGGTGTCCATCGCCATCCTCACCATGGCCCTGCACGCGCGGGGCGCGAAGGCCATTTCATTCACCGGACCGCAGGCGGGCATCTTCGCCGAAAGCGTGCACACCAAGGGCGCCATTGTGGATGTGCGGCCCAAAAGAATCCGGGAAGCGCTCGACGCGGGCCGCATCGTCATCGTGGCCGGTTTTCAGGGACTCGATCCCGCCGATGATATCGTCACGCTCGGCCGCGGCGGTTCGGACATGACGGCCGTCGCGCTCGCCTGGGCGCTCAAGGCCGACCGGTGCCAGTTTTACAAGGACGTCACCGGCGTATTCACCACCGACCCGCGCGTCGTTCCCGAGGCGCGGAAGCTGGACGAGATTTCGTACGACGAGATGCTGGAACTCGCCAGCATGGGCGCGGCGGTGCTGCAATCGCGCGCCGTGGAATTCGCGAAGAAGTTCAATGTGCCCCTGGAGGTGCTCTCGAGTTTCGAGGACACCGCGGGAACAATCGTGAAAGAGGAGGCAGCCGACATGGAAGAAATTATCGTGCGCGGGGTCGCGGCGGACACCCGGCAAGCCAAGGTCACCCTGATGCAGGTGCCCGACCGGCCCGGCATCGCGGCCAGCATATTCACGGCGCTCTCGGCGGCCAGCATCAATGTGGACATGATCGTCCTCAACGTCCGCGCGCAGGGGCAGCAGGCCGACCTTTCCTTTACCGTGCCGCAGACCGATCTGGCGCGGACCCTGGAGGTCGTGAAGGCCGTGGTCCCCGAAGTGAGTTCGACCGGCGTGACGCACGACGACGACATCGCCAAGGTCAGCATTGTCGGCGTCGGCATGCGCAGCCACAGCGGCATTGCCGCGCGCGCGTTTTCCGCGCTGGCCAAGCACAGCGTGGACATCCACATGATCTCCACCTCCGAAATTAAAATCAGCGTGCTCGTGCCCAAGGCGCAGGCGCATGCCGCGGTGCGGGCCCTCCACCGGGAATTCAAGCTGGATGCCGAGCCCGCGGCGCGCAGGAGCTGATTCATGAGCCCGACCCCCTCCCAACCCCAGCGGCCGCCGGCGCCGCCTGAGCTGGCGACCGACTGCGTTTTCTGCCGGATCGTCCGGGGCGAAATTCCGTCGGTCAAGCTGTATGAGGACTCCGAAGTGCTGGCCTTCATGGATATCAGCCCGATCGTCAAGGGCCACGCCCTCGTGATTCCCAAGGCCCATTACGATCCCCTGACCGCGCTGCCCGCGGCCCTGCTCGGCCGGGTCATGTCGGCGGTGCAGCGGATCGCCGCCGCGCAAACGACCGCGCTACAAGCGGATGGCGTCAACATTTTCCAGGCCAACGGCGCCGCCGCGGGGCAGGTGGTGCCGCATGTGCACTTCCACGTCATCCCGCGGTTCAACAACGACGGCCACCGCTGGAACTGGACTTCCGGCCGGTATGAACGGACGGAGGACATGGACGCGCTGGCTGGCCGAATTCGGGCCCGAATTGCGGGGTAAAAAAGAGAAAAAAAACCTTGCATTGCCCGGTGTCCTGCCCTACTTTAGCCATTGCGTACAGGAACGGTTTCGAAAAAAAGCTTACATGGAGAAGCGATCATGAAGAAGACAATGATGGTTTCGGTGTTCGCGGGAGTCGCGCTGGGTGCCGTCGTGGCGATCGCGCAGCAGGCCGTATACAGCTCCAACGTGGTGGGATTCGTCACCGTGGATGTTCCCCGGGGCGGAATGATCATGTTGCGCAACGACTTCGTGAATCCGGATGGCGGCGACATTTCCCCCAGTACACTTTTTGGAGACACCCTGCCGGTGGGCACGAAAATTCAGAAATGGGAAACCGACGGAACTCCCGGGTACAGCTTTTCCACATACTCGATTGCATTCGGCCCGCCCCCCCTCTTTTTGGCGGAGACCAATTGGACTCCCGATACTGTTTCGCTGGAGCGGGGCGGCGGCTTCTGGGTGCAGATTCCTACGAACGCGCCCGATGCCAGCTATACCGTTACCGTCAGCGGAGAAGTTCCCGATGAAGCGGAAGCCACTGTGCCGGTCGCTGAAGGGCTGAATATGCTCGCGTATATGTTTCCTGCCGAAGTCTTGTGGACCAATACAACGCTCGCCAAAAAGGCTAAGGTTGGGGACAGGGTATACCTTTGGGACGGCAGCCAGTACAACATCTCAACATATGCGGTAACGTTTGGCCCACCCCCCGCCTTTGCCCCGGCAACGAATTGGTCGCTTCCCGGCATGAAGATTCCCGTCGGGCGGAGTGTGTGGTATAATGCGACGGAAGCGGATACATGGACGGAGGCGAGTCCGTATACCCTGTAGCAGAAGGAATGCGCAAGGAATAATCCAATGAAAATTATTAAAATGCTCGTTGTAGTGTCCTGCTTGATGCTCGCCGGCGTTGCTCATGCAGACGTAGCGATTCTGTGGAGTTCCACTACCTACTTCTTGCTGGCCGGGGGCGATCCCATGGACTATCCGGCGGACTATGTTCCGGCCGATACGCTCCGTTTGCTGATTTGGAGCGCTTCCGCGCCGCCTGCCGTGGATTATGCCAAGGCCGGCACCGGTATCGGTGATGGTGAATATATTCTCTGGAGCTCCGTTGCGGATCCAGTCCGACCCGGAGACAACGTGTATGACTCCGGACGCTTCAATTTTTCCGGCACAGCCATCATCAAGGACAACTCGGCTGTCGGCGGCAATAACATCAATTCTGGATATATCTATTCCAGAATTTTCAGCTCCAGCGTCCCCGTAGCTGGACAGTATTACTTTCAGTCTTTGACTGCGCTGGGTCCCATGCTCGCCGATTATGATCCGCTCGTTCCAGGTTCAACCCTTGACCATGTTACATCAGCGGTCCCGAACCTGGAACTTGTGGACACAAATAACCCGACCGCTCAGAACGGCATGTACACCGTAGTCCCCGAGCCCGGATCGCTGTTGCTGGCGTTCCCCGTGCTGGGCGTGATGGCGGTCCGCCGAATGCGCCGTCGCGATTAGTATCGCTTGTCATCTCTTCAGAATCAGCCCTCCACCCGGAGGGCTGATTCGTTTTGAACGATTGTTGTTCCGTCAGACTTCGGTTTCAGTAGTGTCCCTATTTTCCGATGGGCCATGGATCGAATCCATCGTCGAGTGGCAACACCCTGCTTTTCGTAG
Source organism: Kiritimatiellia bacterium (assembly GCA_017996315.1). Lineage (GTDB taxonomy): Bacteria > Verrucomicrobiota > Kiritimatiellia > PWTM01 > PWTM01 > JAGOHE01. Next base: position 15,900 of record JAGOHE010000007.1, read on the forward strand.
CCGGTTTACTTTTCCCGTCGGGCCGACGGAGCGGGGTCGCTGTTCACGCGCACCCGCCAGGAGAAGCCAAGGTACCGTCGGATTTCCTGCGGGGCTGGCAGCCCGGTTTCGGCGAAGCCGGGCTATGCCATGCCGCATCGCTAACGCAGGCCAAATCAACATGAAGAATTCTTGTCTTTTCTATTTGCATTTCACTATTTCAACAAATAGAATAATCTGATCAGGATCGGATTATGAACAATCACCGTGTATTTAATATCGTCTTTGGCGCGGCGTGTGCCGGGCTGATGGTGTCGGCCGCCGTCTCCTTTGCGCAGACACGCGTGGCCAGTAAGAACGTTGTTGGCTACGTTTCGCTGACCGTGGATCGGGGAACAATGGTCATGCTGCGGAATGATTTTTTGAGGAAGGACGGCGAAGCATCCACGCCGCAGAGTCTATTTGGAGCGAATCTGCCCGTAGGCACAGAAGTGCTCGTCTGGGATTCGACGCTCTCGGGCTATTCGAGATCTGTGTACAGCATTTCCTATGGCCCGCCTCCTGCGTTTGCTCCGATAACCAATTGGAGTCATGTACTACAGCTCAATCGCGGAACAGGATTTTGGCTGGTGATTCCGAAAGATGCAGAGCACGAAACGTACTCCGTCGTGCTTGCCGGGTCAGTTCCTGATGAAGAGGACCATACAACTCCCATCGCGGAAAATTTGAACATGGCGGCCTATGCATTTCCTGTGGAAGTCCTTTGGACCAATACCACCCTTGCAAAAAGCGCCAGCATAGGCGACAAGGCATACCTCTGGACAAAGAGCCAAGCGGGAACATGGGGATATCAAATTAACACCTATGAAACCACCTATGGGCCGCCGCCTACATTTACCCCAACCACAGGATGGAATAACAAAAGTATGCTGATTCCCGTGGGACGGGCTGTTTGGTATCAATCAGCCACGGCCAAGACCTGGACAGAGGAACGGCCATATCCGGAATTCTAGTCAGAGAGAGCCAATAATCAGGTGTAAAGTAGCATGAAGAAATATTTCGTCATTATGCTGTGTGTCGCAGGGTTGACCGCATCTGCATTGGCAGACATTGCGGTTGCGTATAAGTCGACCATGTATTTTGTAGATAACGGAGCGACTGATCCGCTGGTCTATCCTGATGACTATCTCCCAGAGGATGCGTTGCACATCCTGATATGGAGTCCTCTGGGTGTACCTGCCTTTGACTATGCGCAACCCGGCACCGGCGTTGGAGGCGGGAATCCCGATTATGTTGAGTATGTCCTGTATTCAAGCAATGTTGATGAGATACGCGCGGAACATGACGATTCGCGCGATGATTCTGGGCGATTCGACTACAGCGGATTTGCGTTTGTGTTCAACGATTCTGACGTTGGCGGCTTGGATATCAATAGTGGATACCTGTATTCACGAATATTTTCGACAAGCAATCCGGCCGCAGGCAGTTGGTATTACCAGTCAGAAGCAGTGCAGGGGCCTAGTCTGGCTGAGTATGTGCCCCTGAACCCGATAATCTTGGAACATACCACGAGCTTGGCTACTGGGGAATTACAGCAGCGTCAAATGGGCGTTGGAACCGGGATGTACCAGGTAATTCCCGAGCCCGCCACTGGCGTTCTGGCCCTGACCGCGCTGGGCATGCTGATTTACCGTCGCAGGCGCAGCCCGTTATCGGCGGTACGACACAGGGAATAGGACCCGTCCCCTCTGCTTTGAATCCGCCCTCGCATGCGAGGGCGGATTTGTTTGTCAGGACACGTATTGGTGTTCCGCTACGGAGCAGCTATTCCGCGGCGTCTGCATCCCGGGCGGCAGCGTCAAACCGGGCTTCCAACTCCGGAGCGATACCCCGCAGGGCATTCACTACTTCCATACACCAGCGCACATATTCCTTCCGCCGCGCCGCATCCCATCCGGCGGGCGGATCGTGGCGCATGGACCGGACATTGGAAATCTTGTCGGCCAGCCGGATACGCTTCGCCCCCGGTGAAAGCCGGGGCGCATGCGCAATCTGCAAACGCTTGCGCTCGACCTTCGGCAGGCTCTTGTCGTCGCTGACCTCCCGAACGAAATCCGCCACGCGTTTCCCAAACCGGTCCGCCAGATCTTCCGCGCTAACCGGGGTGTCTTCGATCACATCATGCAAGACCGAAGCCACCAACACGTCGGAATCTTCCTCTCCCGCCTCGGCCAGCACCTGGGCGACTTCGAGCGGATGCACAATATAGGGTTCCGCCGAGGCGCCCTTGCGGCGCTGCCCCGCGTGATGACGCGCCGCAAAACGGGCCGCTTCCAGCACACGCGCGCACCGTTGATCCTCAGAGCTGATTTCTTCTCGTTTCATGTCGCCGCCATCATACCGCAATCGCCATCCGCGCGTCACAGCGCCCGCCATCTCAGTCCGGGCTGATGCATTCGAATTCGGGCGAGGTTCCGGAATACTTACGGAGGCGGCGCGTCGGCCGGATCGGAATCAACGGGCGGTGCGGGCTCCGCGGGGTTGGGAGGATTGAGGCTGAAGCTCGAACTCAATTCATAGGCTTCGCCGTCCGGGTCTGTGCCGCGAAAGAGCAGTTTGATCTCCTGGGGGAGAATGTCGAAGGGTATGCCCCGGTCCAGGTCCTCCCATGTGTACGGTTGATCATTGATGATGAGTTCAGGGTTCCGCCAGGCTCGGAGCGCGTCGGGCGGCTTCAGGAACATGATGTAATCCAACTCGACCGACATGCGTTTCACGGATGTTCCGGTTTCGCTGTCGATTTCAAACAGATAGCGCATGTCGAGGGAGTCCACGAGCACCCGGGTGATCCCCTTTTTCAGAATATTCGGAATGGCCGACATCGTGGTCGTGTCGTCCAGGAGCATGACCAGTTCCCCGCGGGCGCGGTCATATTTCAGGGTGACCGGCGCGGATTCGAAAATGCGGAATCCGTAAGGCTGCACATTCACGGTCATGCGGATTTCGGGCGTGGAGCTTATTTTCAGCCATTCTTCGGTTCGGTCCCCTTTGATGCGGGATTCGATTTGGATGGACCAGGGCTGTGGGGCGGCTTCGGTCAGCGGTCGGACCATGGCCCGGTACCGGGCGATGAGTTCGACCAGATCTTCTTCACTTCCACCCAGCAAACCCATCCCGCTGCCGCCGCGTTCCCTGGCCGACCGATAGTCGTTCAAGCCCCGTTCGTACGCGTCCGCGGCCTGGGCAAATCTCCGGTTTTCCGCGAAAAAACCTCCAAGCCGAAAATGGGCATTCATGTCGTACACGTCGTTCTCTGGAGGAATCTCGAGAATCCGCTGCCATTCGCGTGCGGCGAGGTTCGCCTGATCCATGCGTGTCAACATCTCTGCGGCTTCCCAATGCGGCGTTTCGGAGTCCGGATTTAGGCTCAGGGCCTTCATCAGGAGCGATTCGGCGCGGGCCGAATCATGGAGATGCGCGGCGCCCGCCGCCTCGTAATACACGAACCGCGCTTCGTTCGGCGTCGCGGCCGCCGGCGCGGCGGCATCCTGGGCCACGCGCTCGAACTCCCCGGCTTGGAGCCGCGCATGGAGATGTTCCAGAGCCGAGGAGGTCAGCCGATGGCGCAGGGGGGAGGGCACATGTTCCGCGCCGAGCGCCCGGGCAAGGTGGACGGGGCCGCCTTCCTTCAGGCATACGGTCGCCAGCACGCGGGCCTCCGGCTCGTGGCGGGGCGCGCGCATACGATCCAGCAGCCACCGGCGGACCTGCGCCGATTCGGCCAGCGATTCCAACCGCTCGGCAACCGCCGATGCGCCGTCCGCCCCATCGCGCTGCAGCCGCCGCAACAAGAACGCCGCCGCCTCGTCGCCCCGGTCGCGGATCAGTTGATCCAGCGCGGCCAGGCGCTGGTCGTCGGGGAGACGGTCATATCCGCGCAGGAGGCGCCGAAGAGCCTCCGGCCAATCAGGCCGGAATCCATCGCTGATGTCGGCCCGCAATCGCCCGGCGCGCATGGCAATTTCCGGGTCGGGATCCCGTTCCGCCTCCTGCAACTGTTCCAGCGCGGCTTCACCGATGCGCCATAACGCCGCCGAGGCTTCCTCCCGTTCCGCGTGCGCAGGGGCCCCCAGGCGGCGGATCCAGAGCTCCAGGTCTTCCGGTGTGGCCTCCTGCGCGACGCCGGAGATCGCGCGGAGCACGAAAGAAAGCAGCGCCGCGGCGACTCGACCCCGAAGGGCGGCGGTCCGGGCGGATTCTCCGTTGCGGGAGCGCCCCGAAAGATGCGGCTTGTGCATATGCGTCCGTCAGTGGTCGGGTACACATTGGACGCGGAGATGGAACGGGTCAAGAATGAAGCGGTGGAACATGGCCAATACGCCCCATCTGCGATAGGCTGATCGTGATCGTTCCAGCGCAGCCCGTTGAGGTGAACCATGAGAGCAGGAATATTCGCGGATCGGCGGAGGCGGATCGCCTTGTTTCTCGGCATCACGATGGTTTGGGCGCCCCGCGCGCCGGCGCAGAGGGAATCGTTCGATACGGCGCCGCAGGGGGAACTGACCCGATGGGAATCGGGACTCGGCGTGTTCTCCGCCGCGCCGGGCCATGCCGAGGTGCACCGCCCGCGTCATCGCAGCGCCCCGCAGTCGCTGCGCCTGTTGGGCGGCGGCGAACGTGCCCTCGTGCTGGATCTGGCCCAGCCTTCGGTCGCGGATACGCAACTCGCGTTTCACGCCGAACGGTGGACCGGGCAGGAACCGTTCCGGTTTCGGGTTGAAGCGGACACGGGCGCGGGATTTCAGGAAATTGTGGATGCGGATCGGACCATCCAAGTCGGCGGTTTCAAAGCCGAGGTGATCGCGCCGCTGCCGGAGGGCACGAAGCGGGTGAGATTCATTTCTGAAACGCCCGCGAATTCCGGTGTGCTGATGGACGATCTGTGGCTGGACCGCCCCGGGCCGATGCAGTTGTTCGCGGCCCGCTGCGCGCAATCCGTGACGCCGGTGCTGATTCGCCGGGGCATCAATCCGGTGCTCGGGTTGGAGATTGAGACCGAAGGACGACAGCCTCCCGCCCGGCTGACCCGGGTGGAGATAGATTTGAAGGGCACGACGCGGCTGGAGGATGTTGCGTCGGTGGCGCTGGTCGCCGGTGGCCCCGATCCGGAAGGTCCGTTTGGTGAAGAGTTCGACCGGGGCCGGCCTTCCCGTGATGGCCGGGTGACGCTGCGGGGATCTCAAGCGCTGGCCGCCAGCACGCAGTGGTTCTGGGTTTCCGTGCGGATGAAGGACCGCGCTTCGCTGGATGGCCGCGTGGACGCCCGAATTTCGGCCATCCAGGCGGGTGATCGCCGCATGACGCCTTCGGCGCCGCCGGCGGCGGCGCCCCAGCGGGTCGGTGTGGCGCTGCGTCAGGCGGGCGACGACGGATCAAAAGCGTATCGCATCCCGGGCATCGTGGAGTCCAAAGAGGGCACGCTGCTGGCGGTGTACGACATTCGACGCCGGCACAACGGCGATTTACCCGCCGATATTGATGTCGGTCTGAGCCGCAGTACCGACCGGGGCCAGACATGGGAGCCCATGCGGGTGGTGCTCGACATGGGCAAGGACCCGAAGTTCGGGCACGACGGGGTGGGCGACCCGGCGATTCTGGTGGACGAGGTGACGGGCCGTGTCTGGATCGCGGCGCTCTGGAGCCATGGAAACCGGGGCTGGAACGGATCCGGGCCCGGCATAACACCGGACGAAACCGGGCAGTTCGTGTTGGTCTACAGCGACGATGACGGGCGCACCTGGTCTGGGCCGATCAACATCACCCCGCAGGTGAAAAAGCCGGAATGGCGGTTGATGTTCAACGGTCCGGGCGCGGGTATCACGATGCGCGACGGCACCCTCGTGTTCGCCGCGCAGTTTCGGGAGGCGGATGGCCCGCCGCATCATGGCAAACCGTTTTCCACGATCATCTGGTCCCGGGACAGCGGAAGCGCCTGGACGGCGGGCGCGGGCATCAAAATAGACACCACCGAAGCGCAGGTCGTGGAATTGGGCGACGGATCGCTGATGCTCAACTGCCGCGACAACCGCGGCGGATCGCGCACGGTTGGTGTCACACGCGATCTCGGCCGGACGTGGGAGCCGCATCCCACCGATCGCGCGGGGCTGCCCGATCCGGTATGCATGGCCAGCCTGCTGAGCATCGAGCATCCTGCGTTGGGTCCGCTGCTGCTGTTCTCTAATCCCGCCACCACCCGCGGCCGGCGCCACATGACGGTCAAAGTCTCCCGCGACGAAGGCCAAACGTGGCCGGAAACGATGCACACCTTGTATGACGCGCGCTCGTGCTCGGGATACTCGTGCCTCGCCCCCGCCGGGCCGGACCACGTGGCGGTGCTCTACGAAGGGTCCTCGGAGATATTTTTCCTGCGGTTGCCGCTCGAGGAGCTGGTGCGCTGAGGGAAAATGCCGCTGTTCACCGGGCGGGCGTTCGTCGTACACTTCCCGGAAATCCGCGGTTGCGGGTGGAGGCCGTAAATCGAACCATGACGAAGCCAGAGCTGCTTTCGCGCTGGACGGTGGAGCAATCCGCCGAACTTTATGGCGTCCGCAATTGGGGCGCGGGCTATTTTGACATCGCGCCGGACGGCAGTGTGCTGGTGCGGCCCAGCGGCAACGGCAGCCAGGTGACTCTCCGCCTGCCCGATATTGTCCGGGGATTGCACGATCGCGGATTGGCGACACCGTTGCTCCTGCGGTTCGACGACATCCTTCGATCACGCATCGCCCAGCTCCACAGCAGCTTCGAACGCGCGATCCGCGGGGCGGACTATCAAGGCTCCTACCGCGGCGTCTACCCCGTGAAAGTCAACCAGCAGCAGCGCGTGGTCGAGGCGATTTCCGCGTTTGGCCGCCCGTGGAAATACGGGCTCGAGGCGGGCAGCAAAGCGGAACTGATCGCGGCGCTCGCGTACATCGAAGATCCCGAAGCGCTGATCGTGTGCAATGGCTACAAGGACGAGGAATTTATTGATCTCGCCCTGCACGCGCGCAAGATGGGGCTCAACGCGGTGATCGTGATGGATATGCCCACGGAGCTGTCCCTTGTGCTCGATCGCGCCGAACGGCTGGGGGTCAAACCCGCGCTGGGCATCCGCTTCAAGCTGACCACGCGGGGCGGCGGGCATTGGACCGACAGCGCGGGCGACCGCAGCATGTTCGGCTTCACCGCGCCCCAGTTGATGGAGGTGCTCAGCCAGTTGCGCGCGCGCGACCGGCTCGACACGCTCTGCATGCTTCATTTTCACATCGGCTCCCAGATACCCAACATTCGCAGCATCCAGGCCGCCTGCCGGGAGGCGACCCGGGTGTACACGGGCCTCGTGTCCGAAGGCGCGCCGATGGGCTACCTGAATGTCGGCGGCGGGCTCGCGGTGGATTACGACGGATCGCATTCCAACTACTCCAGCAGCAGCAATTACTCGCTCGACGAGTACACGGCCGATGTCGTCGAAGTGGTCGGCAGCGTCTGCGGCGACGCGGGCGTTCCGCATCCCGTGCTGGTGAGCGAATCCGGCCGCGCGGTGACGGCGCATCATTCGGTGCTGGTGTTCAACGTGCTGACCGTTTCGCAGTTCGTCTCGTCGGACGATTCCGGGGCGCTGCCGGACGACGCGCCCGAGGCGCTGGAGAATCTATACGAAATCTATCGCGGGCTCACGCCGAAGAATTTGCAGGAGTCGTATCACGACGCGGTGTTCTACCGCGACGAGATCCGCGATCAATTCGAGCACGGCCTGGGGTCGTTGCGGCACCGCGCCATGGCGGAGAAGATGTTCTGGAACATCGTGGTTCGCGTGGCCGAGGCCACCGTGGATCGCAAGCACGTGCCGGAGGAGCTGGAAGGCATCCAGAACGCGCTGGCGGATGTCTATCACGCGAATTTCAGCGTCTTCCAGAGCCTGCCCGACATATGGGCGATCGAGCAGATCTTCCCGGTCATGCCGATTCACCGGTTAAACGAATATCCCACGCGCACCGGCATCCTCTCCGACATCACGTGCGATTGCGACGGAAAGATCACCCGGTTCGCGGATCTCAAGGATGTCAGCCCCGTGCTGCGGCTGCACCCGTTGCGGCCGGGCGAGCCGTACATGATCGGCGTATTTCTTGCCGGCGCGTACCAGGAAACTCTGGGCGATCTGCACAACCTGTTTGGCGACACCAACGTGGTCAACATCCGCGTGGGCGAAGCGGGCGAGGTGGAGTATGTCGCGGAGTTTGACGGCGACACGGTGGCCGATGTGCTTTCGTATGTGGAGTACAACCCCGCCCAACTCGTCGAGCGCTACCGGGCGATTGCCGAACGCGCGGTGCGGCAGGGTCTGATCACCCCGCAGGAACGGCGGGAGATCATGGATCATTACGAAGCGGGCCTGCGCGGCTACACCTATTTTGAGGAATGACCGGTGCGGGTTCGAAGCTCCATCCGCCGGATCGTGTCGGGCGCCCTGCTGATGGGCATGGCGCTTGCGGGCTCGGGCTGCCCGGGCGCCGCGCCCCCGCCGACGGGCGCCGCGCCCGCGCGCCGTACGCCGGTGGTGGATGCGGTGGAACGCGCGCTGCCCGCCGTGGTCAACATCAGCACGGAACGGCTGGTCCAGGTCAGCCGCAGCGATCCTCTCGGCCAGTTGCGCGGAGATTTGTTCGACCGGAATCTTCAGGAATTATTCCTGCGCGCGCGCGGGGCCGACGGTGTGGTGCGCGCGCCGTCGCTGGGTTCCGGCGTGGTGATTGACTCGTCCGGCTACATCCTGACCAACTATCATGTCGTGGAGCGGGCGTCGTCCATCCGGGTGACGCTGGCCGACAACACCACGCTCCTCGGGCGGCAGGTCGCGGGGGATCCCATCCACGATCTCGCGCTCATCCAGGTGGATCCGCCCAAACCGCTGCCGGAGATCCGGCTTGCCGCCGATGGCGATGCGATGCTGGGGGAAACGGTGATAGTCCTGGGCAATCCGTTCGGGCTGGGGCACAGCGTCACGATGGGCGTTTTGTCCGCCCGCAACCGCGAGGCGACCTACCAGGGACAGGTGCTGTTCCAGGATATTCTGCAAACCGACGCCGCCGTCAATCCGGGCAATTCAGGGGGGCCGCTGATCAACATTGAAGGCGACCTGATCGGCATCAATGTCGCGGCGCGCGCCTCGGCGGAAAACATCAGCTTCGCCGTGCCCGTACACCGCGCCCGCGCGCTGCTGGTGCAGTGGCTCTCACCGATGACCCGGAATCGCATGGCGCTGGGATTTGATTTGGAGGAGCGGGACGGAGCGGTGATGGTCACGACGGTGGATCCCCGGGGACCGGCCGCGAACAGTGGTCTGCGCCCGCGCGATTGCCTCGCCAAAGTCAATGACAGCGGCGTCCATGACCTGCTTGATTTCGTCCGGGCGCTGATCCGTGTGAAGTCGGGCGATGAAGTTTCACTGGCGGTACGCCGCGAAGGATCTTCCCGGACATTCCGCGTCCGCCCGGTCACGGCGCCCCTGCCTTCCGCGGAATCGCTGGCGTCGATCCGGCTGGGTCTGCGGCTGGGTTCCGCCGGCGAAACCTCCGCGCCGCTCGGGATGCCGGTGACGGACGTGCTGGCCGACGGCGCCGCGTATCAGGCCGGGCTGCGGGCGAGGGAGGGGCTGATGCTCGCGAGCCTCAATGGAATCCGCGTACTGACCCCTGAAGCCGTCGCGCTCGCCCTCGAACGCGTACGGCCGGGGGAAGAAGTCATGGCCGTGTTCATCATCGAAGACGTCCGGCCCGGCGCCTGGTCGCGGACGGTTCAGTCGCTGCCCATCCGCGCCGGGGGCGAGGGGGAGTCCCGGTCATGATCCGCGCGCGCAATCTGACACGGAAGTTCCACCGGCGCATCGCCGTGGAAGACCTGAATTTCGGGGTGGAGCGCGGCGAGATCGTGGGGTTTCTCGGACCCAACGGCGCGGGCAAGACCACCACCATGCGCATGCTGACCGGGTTTATTCCCCCGACCGATGGCGAGGCGATCGTGGCGGGTTTTTCCGTCGCGAGGGATCCCCTGGAGACGCGCCGGAGGATCGGCTATCTGCCGGAGCACTGCCCGCTATATCCGGAAATGCGGGTGGATGAATTTCTGCGCTACCGCGCCGCGATCAAAGGCCTGTCCGGCGCCGGAATCCGCGCGCGGGTATCGGCCGTGACCGAGCAATGCGGATTGGGCGAAGTGCGCCGTCGCATCATCGGCCAACTGTCCAAGGGCTTCCGGCAGCGCGTAGGGCTGGCGGACGCGCTCGTGCATGAACCTGAACTGCTGATCCTGGACGAGCCGACGATCGGTCTGGACCCGAACCAGATTCGGCAGGTGCGCGAGCTCATCCGGAGTCTGGCCGGAAACCATACGGTCCTGATTTCCACGCACATCCTGTCCGAAGTGGAGCAGATTTGCCGACGGGTGCTGATCATGAATAAAGGCCGTCTGGTCGCCTCCGATTCCACCGAACGCCTGCGGATGTTGCGCGGCGGCCGGGTCACGGCCCAGATCCGGGCTCCGGCGGACGCGTTGCGGGAGGAACTGGGCTCGCTCGGAGCGGTCGGATGGTCCTGCGCGGAGCGGGAAGACGGATGGATGGACATCGCATTCAACGAGGCCGCGGAAGGCGCTGATGCGTGTGAAGAAACCGCCCGCCGCGCGGCCGCGAGGGGCTGGCCCTTGCGGGCGCTGGGGCGCGAGCACGGCAGCCTCGAGGATATTTTTGTCGCTCTGACCTCGGAACCGCGGGAGCCGACCCCATGAAAAATTTCATCCTCCTCTGGCGGCGCGAGGTGGCGGCGTATTTTCTATCACCCATCGCCTGGGTGGTCTCGGTATTTTTTCTCCTGTCCATGGGCTTCAGCTTCTGGCTGCTTGTGATGGCCCTGGCGCGCGAGGGCGGCGGGTTGACCATCATGACCCACTGGTTCGGCTCGATCTTTTTCTGGATCAGCCTGCTGTCGGCCGCGCCGCTGCTGACCATGCGGTTGTTTGCCGAGGAACGCCGCTCCGGCACGCTGGAACTTTTGCTCACCGCCCCGGTGCGCGAGGTTGAGGTGGTGCTGGCGAAATACGCCGCCGCGCTGACCTTTTATGCCGCGTTGTGGGCGCCTACGCTGGTTTATGTCATCGTGTTGCGCGCCTACAGCCCCATCACCGCGCCGATGGACATGGGCGCGCTGGCGGTGGGCTACCTGGGCGCGTTCCTCGTCGGCGGCCTGTTCCTGGCGCTGGGTCTGCTGGCATCGGCGCTGACGCGCAACCAGATTATCGCCGCGGTGACCGGGTTTGGACTGGTCAGCGCGGTGTTCTTTGCGAGTTTCGTGCCGTGGGTCTGGCGCACCGATACGCTCCAGAGGCTGTCCGTCTACTTTTCCCCCGTGGGGCACATGATGGATTTTGCGCGCGGCGTGGTGGACACCCGCGCGGTGGCGTTCTACCTCATCAATACGGCCCTCGTGCTGTTCGCCACCGTCCGAGCCCTCGACCACCGGTCCGCGCCCTGAGGTTTGAGCATGCCGACGACCCCCTCCCACGAATCCGAATCCGCCGGCCTCCAGCCGGCGGCTCGCCGCCGGATGGCGGCGGCGAACACGATTTTCGCCCTCGTGCTGGCCGTTGTGCTGGCCGGCATGCTGCATTATCTCTCCGCGCGGCATTACCTGCGGACCGACTGGAGCCGGTCGCAGTTCTATGCGCTCTCGGACCGGACCCGGCTGCTGCTGGATTCTCTGGAGCAGGATGTGGAGATTGTGGCGCTGTTCCCCAGCGGTCACGATATTTTTGAGGACCTCGATTCGCTCCTGCGCGAATACGAATCCGCCTCCTCCCGCCTGCGCGTGCGCCGGGTGGATCCCGCGCGCGATCTCGATGCGCTGGCCGAGCTGGCGCGAACCTATCCGCTGACCGAAGACCAGGCGGTAATTGTCGTCTGCGAAGGCCGGAATCGCATCATTCCCGCGTCGGATCTCGAGGATCTGGATTATTCCATGGTGCAGTTCGGACAGCCGCCCGAGCGCCTGGCGTTCAAGGGCGAACAGGCCATATCTTCCGCTATCCAGCAGGTGACGCAGGGCGGTACGCCCACCGTCTATGTGATGTCCGGACACGGCGAACGGTCCGTCGAATCGTTTGAGCGCGGGCTCGGCTTTGCGCAGATCGCGCGCATCATGCGGCAGGACAACATGGAAGTGCGCCCGCTTTCGCTGAGCGAGCATAAAGCGGTGCCCGAAGACGCCGCGGCGGTGTTGCTGCCCGGTCCGTCGCGGCGAATTCCCCAGCCGGAACTGGACATGCTCGCCCAGTATCTCGAACGCGGCGGACGCATGGTGGTGCTTCTGGAAGCCGGCGCCGTCACAGGGTTGGAACCGATGCTGGAGCGGTGGGGCGTCCGCATCGGTCCCGATCTTGTGGTTGATCCTTCGCGCACTCTGGGCGGCGGGATGGTCATCGGCGCCTATGGCCGGCATGCCATCACCGAGCGGCTCGGCCAGTTGGCGTCCGTGCTGTACCGGCCCCGCTCCGTGGAGCCCGCGTCGCCCGGCCCGGAAAGCGCCGCCGACCGTCCGCGCGCGGTCCGGCTGGCGCTTACGACGGAGCAGGCATGGGCGGAGATGAATCCGGACGTTCGGCCGGCGCGGTTCGACGCGGGTGTGGATGGCCCCGGCCCGGTCAGCGTCGCGGTGGCGGTTGAGCGCGGAGGGCCGGCCGCGGACCCGGCGGTTCTAATTCCGCCGACCCGGCTGGTGGTATTTGGCGATTGCACGTTCGTCGCCAACGGCGGCATCGTCATCGGCAACGCCGACCTCTTCATGAGCGCGATCAACTGGGTGCTCGACCGCGGCGAGTTGCTGGCGATTGCGCCCAAAACGCTCGACCAGATGCGGCTCGACCTCGGCCCGCGCCAGGTGCGCGGCCTGGCCTGGTTCTTGATCGCCGGGCTTCCGCTGGCGGCGGCCGTGATGGGCTGGATGGTCATGCGAGTGCGCAGGAGCTGAGGACGGAGAGATGCGCGGATGAAGACACGAACCTCCGGGGTGCTGCTGGCGGCCGTCCTGCTGACGGGCGCGTTCATCGGATTCGTGGAACGGCGGGGATCCCATACCGACCAGCGCCGCGCTGCTGCCCGTCTGGCGTTTCATATCGTCCCCGATGCGGTCCGGATGCTGCGGATGGAAACGACGGGCGGTGTGATCCGCTGTGTGCGTGAGAACGACGGGTGGATGCTGGCGGAGCCGGTATCCGCTCCCGCCGATGCGGCGGCGATCCAGCGCCTGCTGTACGCGCTCGAAACGCTTCCCCGGGAAGCCCTGATCACCCGGGCTCAGCGCGAGGTGCGCGGCCAGACTCTCGCCTCCTACGGCTTCGATCCCCCGCAGGCCACCTTGCGGCTGGAAGGCGATGGCGTGCGGCTATCGATGGAAATCGGCCGCGCGGCGCCGCTCGGCGGCCTCTATGTGCGCGAGCCTGATCGCGACACGATCGTGGCGACCACCACCCATCTCCTCGACGTGCTGCCCGCGTCCCCCGCCGACTTGCGCGATCATACCCTCTTCCGCAGTGATCCGTTCCAGGTTCGCCGAATTCAAATCCGCCGCCCCGAAGGATTCCTGCAACTGGCGCGCGGCGAGAACGGCGGATGGTCCATCCAGCAGCCGCTGGCGGCCCGCGGCGAGGGCGCCCTGGTGGAATCCTGGGTGGAACAACTCCTGCGCACGAAGGCCGTGGAATTCGTGCGGGATGGCGCGACCGATTTCGCTCCCTACGGTTTTGACGAACCCGGGGCGCTGGAAATTCAATTCGATCTGGACACGATTGATCCGCCCACCGTCGCGCTTGCCGTCGGGCGAATCGCCGACCCCGCCACCGGCCGGCGGTATGCGCGGTGGAAGGGGAATGACACGGTGTTCACCGTGGCCGCGGAAATCGAGGCGTTGGCCAATCGCCCGGTGAATGAACTGCGCGACCGCCGTCTGGCCGCGTTCGATCCGGCGTCCATCCTGAGTGTTTCCGTCCAGCGGGGGGAACAGTCGCTGCTTCTCGAAAAACGGTCCGGCGCCTGGTTCATCACTCAACCGAGCGAGGCGCCCGCCGATGGCGCGCTGGTGGATCAATTTATGCGCGAATGGGCCGCCATGCGGGTCGAGGATTTCATGCCATCCGCCGCCGCCACCAACCATCCCGCCTTGGGGCTCGATCCGCCGTACGCGCGGCTGAGCTTCAGCCGCGAGGCGGGGGTGACGTCCGGGACGAACGGGGTTTCCGGGACGATCATCCGCATCGCCGGAGTGAAACCGCATCCCGAAGGCTGGATCGCGGCGGTCTACGGCGAAGAAATTCCGGTATGGATTCGTCCGCCGATGCCTTCCCTCACATCGCCGCAGCCCCTGCTGTTCCGGAGCCGGAACGTGCTCCAGTTCGATCCCGCCACGCTGCGGTCCGTTACACGGATCCGCGATGGCAACGAACAGCGGCTGGAACGCAATCCCGCGGGCGGATGGGAATTCCCGGCGGGCGCGCAGGGAGTGCTCGAACGCGGCCGGATCGATGCGCTGACGGCGGAGTTGTCGAACCTGAGCGCGGACGCGCTGATTGCCGATCGCCCCGCGTCTCTGGAAGAGTACGGGCTGGAACATCCGGCCACGGTCCTGACACTGACCCTCGACGGCGAGGAAAAAACATCGAAGACCCTCCTGTTCGGCCGGTCGACCGCGCAGGGCACACATGTCACGATCCGGGGCCAGGCCCTCGTGTTCCTGATTGATAACCCGCTGGCGGAACGGCTGCAGGAGGAACTCTATCTCGCGCCGGCGACGGAAACTTCCAAGACGACACCCGCCGCCGCGCCCCCCGGCGGCGCGCCGCCGTTGTGACTGCGGAGCACCCGTCAAGGATCGGATGTTGAACGCTCATTCCCGGCCAGAAAAAACGACTCCGCCGGCGCCCCGCTGGCTGCAAACACCCCGCCGCCGCGGCGTGGCGTTTCGAGTCTGGACCCGCGGCGCCGCCGCGATCGCCGCGCTGCTGGCGCTGGGCTGGGGATGGATGGCCACGCGCGGCTTGCCCGAACCGATGCTCCGGCGGTTGGAATCGGAAATTGCCCGGCATGGATGGATCGCGCATATCGAACGACTGCGGTTGAGCCACCGGGGGGAATGGAAGGGGTCGAGATGCACGCTTCGTCCCGATGTCCCGATGAATACGCCGATCATCGAGGCCCGACGGGTCACGCTTCGCATGGATTGGGTGGAGAGCCTGCGCCGCCGCCGGCCGCAGGTCCAGGCCGTCAGCGTACATGGCGGAACCATCCGCTGGATTGGCGCCAATTCCCCGGTCGAGGAAATCCATGACATCCGGGTCCGCGCGGACCTGCAGCCGGCGGGCTGGTTCCTCCATTCGCTCCAAGGCACTTGGCGGGGACTCACGGTGCATCTCACCGGTCTCCTCCTGCGATCCGATCAGGAGCTGGCGCCATCGGCCGCGGAAATTCTCTCGCGGGTCCGGTGGTCCCAGGTGCGCCGAAGCTGGGATTCCACGCAATGGCCGGAATGGACCGGCGATGCGAGGCTGGATGCGGATGTGCTCTGGAAACCGGGCCATCCCGCCGATGCCCGGATGACGCTTCGCGCGTCCGGCGGCGGAATGCGCTGGAACGGCATCGAGGCGGAGGAGTGGTCGATCCATGCCGAGATGCGCCCGGAGAACCTGGAACTGCACCGGCTGGAAGCCCGGATCGGAAAAACGGAACGCGTCTCCGTGCGAGGACAGGCGGACCTCGTCCAACGCACCTGCCGCTGGGAAGCGGATGGCGCCGTGCGGCTGGAGCGCTGGCGGGCGCTGCCGCTGCCCCCGGCGGTGATCGAGCGCGCCGGCCGGCTCCGGTTGCAGTCCGAATTCCCCGCGGAGTGGACGGCGCGTGTCGAAGACGCCCCCTGGTCCGATCCCGCGCGCGGACTCCGATGTACCGTGCGCGGGCGCCGGGTTTCGGCGCTGGGTGTACAGGCCGAAGAGGGCGAAGCCGAACTGCGCAGGGAGGGAGCGCGCTGGTGGATCGAACGGGCCGACATCCGCCCCGGCCGGGACGATCGCGCGGGTCGTGTGACCGGCGCCGGTTTCTACGACGTTGCATCGCGCACCTACGAGTTCAACGGGTGCGCCGAAGTCTACCCCGAATCGGTCCTGCCCCTGCTCAATCCCACGCAATCCCGGCTCGCGGGCGCGCTGGTCTGCCGAGGCTCGCCCCCCCGGTTTACCGGCACGATCCAGGGCGCGATCGCGAATGTTCGCGCGCTGCGCATCGCGGGCGATATCGTCGTGAGCAACGCCGTGTACCGGGGCAGCGTATTTTCCTCCGCCGAGGGGCACATGTCGGTCGCGGATACCGTCCTGACCCTTTCCCCCATGAGAGTCGAGGGGACGGAGGGATTCGTCGCCGGCCGCGTCACGCAGGATTTCACCCGCGGCTGGGTGGATTTCGACGTGGATAGCCGCATGCCGCCCCATGACGTCGCCCGGTTCGCCGGCCCGGCCGCCCACCGCCTGGCCCAGCGCTTTCGGTTCGAGGGCCCGACCCATATCCGCGCGCGCGGACGGGTGGACTATCGGGCCGGAAACGATCATCAGGCCACCGCGGAGGTGGAAGCCCAGCGCATGGGCCTCCTGTGGGTCACCGCGGACGAGGCGCGGATGAATGTCGAAGTTGCCGGACGGTCCGTCTTCGTCCGCGACGTTCGCGGGCGGATCGGCGACGGCACGTTCGCGGGCGGGGTCGAATTCGATCTGCCCGCCGGCGATCGGAAGCAAACCGCCTATCGCATCCAGGGCGCCGTGTCCAACACCTGGCTTCACGTATGGATTCCCGAGGGCATGGGCTCCCCGGAC
>JAGOHE010000123.1 GCA_017996315.1 Kiritimatiellia bacterium
CCATGGAGCTTTGGGAGAATAAAGAATCCGCACTTGCACACATCGCCGCGGGCATGTATTCTGGTGTCAGCGCATAGATTTTGTATTGGCAAAGCCGCGCTCTCAAACCTGTCCCGGAAGAACAATGGGTTCGATTCCAATTTTACCAGCGCATTTTTCCACAACGTAGGGATAACAATAATCCGGCTTCGGACGCGAACTGCGGACCGGAGCGGATGGACGTCCGAAACCGGACAAGGACCAGACCATGAACGAAACCCCTGACTCGCCGGAAGATCGTTCCACGAGCGATTCGACGCCTCGCCGTCGCGGCCGCCCCAAGGGAAGCCGCAACCGTTCGAAATCTCCGGACGGATCCGAAGCGCCCATGGAGGATACGGCTCCCACTCCGGAGACGACGGAGCCGGCGTCCGCACCCGCCGCGAGCGAACCGGAGATCGCCCCGCCCGATGCGCCTTCCGATTCGACCGAGTCCAGCTTCGAATCGCTGGCGGAAACAGGCACCCCCGCCGACGATTCCGGCACGCAATATAGCGACGCCTCTTCGGGCGCGCAGATTGTGAAGCTCTGGGAACTCCAGCGCAAGTCCGTGCCCGAATTGCAGGGCATCGCCGGTCGCCTCGGGCTCCAGGAAATCGGCGGCCTGCAGAAGCACGAATTGATTTTCGAAATTCTCAAGGCGAGCGGGCGATATAACGTCCGCATGCTGGGCCGGGGTGTGGTCGAAATCCTGCCCGACCATTTCGGCTTTCTGCGGTCGCCGCTTTCGAACTACCTGCCCTGCCCCGAAGATATTTACGTCTCGCCGTCGCAAATTAAGCGATTCGGGTTGCGCACGGGCGACTATATCGAGGGAGAAATCCGCCCCCCCAAGGAAAAGGAACGTTTCTTTGCGATGCTCAAGGTGGAACGCATCAACGACGATCTGCCCGAACGCGCGCGCGGCAAAGTGCCGTTCGAAAATCTTACGCCCCTGTTCCCCAACGAGCGTCTCGTGCTGGAACGCCCCGGCTGCAGCATCTCCATGCGCGTCATGGACCTTCTCACGCCGATCGGAAAAGGCCAGCGGGGACTCATTGTCGCGCCCCCCCGCACCGGAAAGACTGTGCTCCTGCAGGAAATCGCCAACAGCATTTCCGCCAACAATCCCGAGGCCAAGCTCATCATCCTGCTGATTGACGAGCGGCCCGAGGAAGTCACCGACATGCAGCGGCACACGCAGGCCGAAGTGCTCGCCTCGACCTTCGATGAACCTCCGGAGCGGCACGTCCAACTCGCGGAAATCGTGATTGAAATGGCCCGGCGTTCCGTGGAATGCGGCAAGGACGTGATCATCCTGCTCGACTCGATCACTCGTCTCGCCCGCGCCTATAACACCCTTCAGCCGCATAGCGGGAAAATTCTTTCCGGCGGCGTGGACGCCAACGCGCTGCACAAGCCCAAACGCTTCTTCGGCGCGGCCCGCAACATCGAAGGCGGCGGAAGCCTGACCATCGTCGCCACGGCGCTGGTGGATACGGGAAGCCGCATGGACGAAGTCATCTTCGAAGAGTTCAAAGGCACCGGCAACATGGAACTGGGGCTCGACCGGAACCTGGTGGACAAGCGTATTTTCCCTGCGATCAACATCGAGAAATCCGGCACACGCAAGGAAGAGCTGCTGCTTCACAAGGACGAGCTCGCGAAAATCTGGATTTTACGCAAGGCCCTCAACGGCGTCCCCCCCGTCGAGGCCATGGAACTCCTGATCAATCGGCTCAAGAAGACCAAGCTCAATATCGAGTTCCTCCTCGCGCTCCAAAACTGATCCGCCGGCATGGTCCTCCGAAAAATCCGCTGACGCGGATTCCATCGCATTTGCCTTCCAACCCGCGGCCATCCCGCATCACAGGATGTCCAGCGGATATGCCCGCTCGTTTTTCACGCAAATCATCAGTCTCCACGGGGCCAACTCGCGCCATTTGTGCACATTTAATGATAGGGCTCTGCTATATTAATAGAGTCAATATTATACTTTAGATGGATTCTGATATTTATATCTATTTTACTATTAACGTTTTATGTGTTTCACTCGATTTTGGCATGGGATTTGCATCATAAATGGAATCAGAATGGAGGATATGCCATGAGTACTGAAATGATGTTAGGTGAGTTGACGCCGTGGCTGGATATGCGGAGGCTGCAGCGAAATATGGACCGTCTGTTGCAGTCATTCAGTGTCCCTGCGGCGGGGTACCCGCCGGTGAACCTTTGGTACGATCGCGAGGGCGCGATGGTACAAATGGAAGCTCCGGGGATGGACCCTGAAAAAATCAAGGTGTCCGTGGAGGGGCAGACGCTGACGGTTGAAGGCGAGCGGGCGCTCGAACTGCATGGTGAGGACTTGGAGTATCACCGGCAGGAGCGGGGCTCCGGCGCCTTCGCGCGAGCGGTACGGCTGCCGTTTGAAGCGGAGGCGGAGGGTGTGAAGGCCGAGTATCGCACGGGGATACTGACCATCCGAATCCCCCGCAAGGAATCCACAAAACCGCGCGCCATTCCGGTAGCGGTCGGTTGATCGGGAAAGGAGAACATCATGAGCACGGAACATGAATTGAACGTGAAGAATACGGCGGCCCCGGAAGCGGTCGAGCACACCCGCGAATGCCCCGTGGTGGCCCCCGATGCGGATATTGCCGAAACGAAGGATGCGCTGATCCTGGTGATGGATATGCCGGGCGTAAGCGAGAAATCCATCCGCGTCGAGTTGGAGGACCGGGTGCTGACCGTCACCGCCGAACCCGGCGAAGATCCGGAACCGGCCATGCCGGTGGCTCGCCGCGAGTTCTGCGCGCGGGGATATCGGCGGGCGTTCCGGATCTACGCGGATGTTCAGACCGACGGCATTCAGGCTCGCCTGCGGCATGGCGTTCTGAAACTGACCCTGCCCAAGGCGGCGCCGGTGCAGCCCCGTCAAATTCGCGTGGAGACAGACGCCTGATTCGACGGCTCCACATGAAGGATACAGATAAAGAGGAGAGCATCATGAACAATCTGATTCCATGGAAACGACGCAAGGACCAATCGGTCGCTCCGCGGCGCGCGGAGGACACTCATCCCTTCGCGCAGCTGCACCACCAGATGAACGACCTGATCGAACGATTCTTCCAGGATTGGGAGGCTCCGTTCGATGTCCCGGCGCCCGCTCCCGGAGCGGGAATGATGGGGTTCAATTCTCCGGCAGTCGATGTGACGGAAACCGACGACGAACTGCAGGTGACCGCCGATCTGCCGGGGTTGAGCGAAAAGGATGTTGAAGTCTCGCTTGACGAGCAGTCGCTGGTCCTGCGCGGGGAGAAGCGCGTGGACCGTGAGGAGAAGAAGCGCAACTGGCACATCTCCGAGCGATCCTACGGATCCTTCCAGCGCGCGATTCCCCTGCCCTCCGGCTTGGATACCGCCCGGATCAAGGCCAGTTTCAAGAACGGAGTGCTGACAGTGCGGCTGCCCAAAACGCAGGAGGCGAAAGCCCGCCGCCGCACCATCGAAATCGCCAGCGATTGATTTCGAGCGCGCTGTCTTCAAGCGGGGGTTCGATTCGATCCTCCGCGGGTAATGGATAAGCCGCGGCGCTTCCCGCCGCGGCTCTTGAATTGAGGCGGCCGATTGGGAGAATGGCGCGCGGCACAAATAGGCGCGACAGGCTCCGGGGCGCTCGCTATCATAAACGACGGGTTGCGCGTCCGCGGGCCCGGAAATCTGCATGAACAACGCCCCCAAGATCGGACTCGCCCCATGGCTCGCCGGATGCCTGCTCAGCGCATTCGTTTGCGCGCCGACGCATGCGGCGCCCGCCGCAGATCGCGCGCCTGCGCTCGCTCGCGACGGGGCATACGAGAACATCGCGACGGAAGCCCTGCGGGAGGCCGCCGAGAGCGGCGCGTTATTCGCGCCGGCCGACCTGCGCGCGGCCGTCCATCGCCCGCTGCCCGCCCCCAAGGAACCCCTGCCCGCGCCCCGCGAGATGCCGCTGGATGAGCATGACTTTCTTGAACATGCCGCACGATCCACGCTGTCACTCTACTGCGCCAGCGCTAAGAATGCGCGGTCCATGTCCGGCTCGGAGGCGGGCACCGCCTATGTCATCCACCCCTCCGGAATCGCCCTCACCTGCCTTCATGCGCTTCGGCGCTCCGAACCCTTCGCCGTCACCGTGGTTTGCGCCGATGGGCGTGTGGCCAAGGTCACGCGGATTCTTTCCGTGCTGCCCCGGCACGATCTGGTTTTTCTCCAGTTGGAGGGAACAAACTGGCCGGCGCTCCCGTTGCGCCGCGACGCCCCCGCGGGCATTCGCGTATTCGCCCTGGGGCATCCGCTGGGAATTCATTTCTTTCTTGTCGAGGGTCTGTTGGCCCGATACGAGGATATCGCGCCGTGGATGGACGCCAGGGAATCCCTGCCCCGCATGAATCTCTCGCTGGCCAGCGGATCAGGCTTCAGCGGAGGCCCGGTCCTGGACGCGCGGGGCAATGCGCTGGGTATGGTGGACAGTATGCGAGTGGTCTACAAAGAACCGGAGCGATACACGGTGCACAGCGCCATCCCGGCCGCGGTGATCCGGTCATTCTGGGACGGCGTCGCCCCGGCTCCCATGAGCGAGGCGGAAATCGAACAGGCGCTGGATCCCGACCGGAACATCAAAACACAAACCTTCGATAAATCCATCATTCGGACGGAGCGGCCGGAGGGCGAAATCCTGACGACTCGAACCGGTGATGACCTTCAGGTCCGGGTTGTGGATCCCAGCGGCCACATTCTTTTTTCCGGAGCTCCTTCGAACGAATTCCGCGATCGCCTGCCCGAGTGGGCGCAGGGCGCGTATGACGAAAATATGGCGGCCGTTCTTCAAATGAACGGAGCCGGGCCGGAGGCGCCATAGCGCCGCGCTGGAACCGCGCATCAGTCGCGGAATCCACGCTCGCGCGACAGCAGGTCTGAACGCATGATGAGCTTTTCCGAGTACGCCGAATGCCGTCTCTGTCCCCGCGCCTGCGCGGTGGATCGCGTATCGGGCCAGACGGGTGTTTGCGGCGAGACTGCGGAGCTTCGGGTAGCGAGCGTCGGACGGCATTTCGGCGAAGAGCCGCCCTTCACGGGAACCTGCGGATCGGGCACGGTGTTTTTCTCCGGATGCTCGAGCCATTGCGCGTTCTGCCAGAACTGGCAGATTTCAATGGGCCGCGTGGGCCGCGTATGGACGATGGACGAGCTGGAGTCGGCCGTGCGGCGCATGCTGGCCGAGGGCGCGCACAATGTGAACCTCGTCAGCCCGGATCATTTCTGGCCGCACGCGGAGGATCTGGTGCGGCGGTTGCGCGCCGGCGGCGTTGCCGTCCCTGTAATCCTCAACACATCAGGGTACGAATCGGCGGACATGATCGGCCGATACGCGGAAAGCGCGGATATTTTTCTGCCCGACATAAAATTCGCCGGCGCGGAGCTGGCCGCGGAATGCATGGGGGATCCGGAGTACCCTGAAATCGCGTTCGCCGCGGTCGCGCGCATGATTGAATCGAAAGGATTTCTGCATCCGTTTGACCCCTCCGGATGTGCGCCCGCGCGCGTCGGGGTGCTGGTGCGACATCTCGTGCTGCCCGGCCACGCGGAAGACAGTTGCCGGGTGCTGGAACGATGCCGCAAAGAGTTCGGACGCATGATTCCCATATCCCTGATGAGCCAGTATCATCCCGTCCCCACGGGACCCCAAAACGGGCCGCTTGCGCGAAGGCTCACCATGGAAGAATACGAGGCCGTCAAAACCTGCGCGGAATCGCTGGAATTCGAGCATCTTTTCATCCAGGAGCTCAGGGGCGATGACCGTTTTCTGCCGGATTTCAAAGAAAAACAACCCTTTCCCGGAAACCCGTCCCCCGCTGGCCATTGAACGCCCTTTCGGGTGAAAATTTCCTGTCCTCTATCCGTCTTGTTTACAAACGGTTAGAAAGCCATTTCGACGACCGGAAAAAAAATTCTTGTCCACCACAATCTATGGTGTAGCTTGGTTCCTTTCAGGGGAGTTATCAACAAGATGTTGTGAGCCGTCGGATGCTCTAACGTTCTTATAGTTCGGCACTTACTTTTTTAAAGGAATGGAAACATCATGGAAAACCGAGGAAACACGGTCGTGCGGCGTGTGCGGGGAGAAGCGGGGAGCGTAACTGGAATTCCAGCCCACCGTCACATTCGAAAGAAAGCCCCTGCGGAGGGCCTGAAATTCGACTCCGTTTTCAGCACGCCCGGATTGGATCCCTTCGACCAGGTCTCGTGGGATTTGCGCAAGGCCTCGATTACCGACGATCGCGGGCAGGTGATTTTCGAGCAGGACCAGATTGAGATTCCTACTTCGTGGTCCCAGTTGGCGACGAATGTGGTCGCGTCGAAATATTTTTATGGCACGCACGGCACGCCCGAGCGCGAGCATTCGCTCCGCCAGCTCGTGCACCGGGTCTGCCGGACGATTGCCGACTGGGGCATTGCCGACGGCATGTTTGCCACGCCGGAGGATGGCGAGACGTTTTTCCGCGAGCTGTCCTGGCTGTGTCTGAACCAGTATGGCTCATTCAACTCGCCGGTGTGGTTCAACTGCGGCCTGTACCACGCCTATGGCGCCGGCAAGCAGAGCGCGGTGGGCAGCTTCTACTACGATCGTGAGGCGGGCGAAGTGCGCCGCGGGACTTCGCAATACGAAAAGCCCCAGTGCTCGGCCTGCTTCCTCCAATCGGTCAAGGATTCGATGGACGGGAT
>JAGOHE010000124.1 GCA_017996315.1 Kiritimatiellia bacterium
TTGGTGTTTCATGGGTACTCCGGGGGTTGATATGTCTAGTATCTAGACATTATACGGGGCAAAAAATGAAACAAGCCCTATTTTTGAATTTCTTCTCCCTCTACCCACTTTCCTCTACTGCACCCCCGCTGCGCGGATGTTCCGCGCATGAAGAGACGCACCCTCCGCCGAGGGGTCGTTATCCGGCGGCAACCTCCGCGATCCAGTCGTAATCCATCGCGTCCACGATGCGCGCGCGGATGATCCGGCCCGGTTCGAGACGTCCGGTTCCCGGTCCCCGCAGCCAGGTCACTCCATCCACGTCCGGCGCCTGCGCTCCGGTCCGTCCAACCCGGCGCACGCGGGGCGGGGGCGTCGCATCCGCGCGCGGTGGTCCGTCCACCATGAGCTCGACCACAGCGCCGATTTGTTCCGCCAGTTGCCGGCGCGAGATTTCGCGCTGGGCGCTCATCAGCGCGGCCCGCCGCTCCTCGGCCACCGCGGCGGGGACGGAATCGGATTGGCGCGCCGCGGCGGTTCCGGGCTCAGGCGAGAAGGCAAATACACCCACATGACGGAACCGTCCTTCACACACAAACTCCAGCAATTCCCGGAAGTCGGCCTCGGTTTCGCCGGGGTGACCCGTGATAAACGCCGTCCGGATGATCGGGCGCGGGGTGCGCGCCTCCAGGGTGTCGAGCAGCTTTCGCGTTTCCGGACCGGTCATTCCGCGTCCCATGCGCCGCAACATCGGGGTGCTGATGTGCTGCAACGGGAGGTCGAGATACGGCTGCCAGCGCGCGTCGTCCGCCATGGTTTCCAGAATCGCGGGCGAAAGATGCTTCGGATGCGCGTACATCAGTCGCAGCCAGATATCACCGGGAAGGTCCGCGCCGATCGCCCGCATGAGTTCATCCAGACATCGCCGTCCGTACAGGTCATATCCGTAGCTGGCCGTGTCCTGGCCGATCAACAGCAACTCCCGCGCGCCGGAGCGAACCAGGTCGGCGGCTTCCGCGACGATTTCACCGATCGGCCGGCTGACCTGCGGGCCGCGGATACGGGGGATCGAACAGAAGCGGCAGGCATGGGAACAGCCCTCGGAAATTTTCAGCGCGACACTGTGCGTGGCGCCGGTCAATACCCTGGGCATACGGTGGAACGCCGGATCCAGCGGGCTCCGACGCGCGCCCATCCCACGGCCGGCGTCGTCCTCCCGCGCGTTTTCCAGCAGCGCGCGGCAGCAGTCGGCGATCCGCGCATAGTCTCCGAATCCGATGCGCGCGTCGGCCGGGGAAAGGAACCGCTCAAACTCAGGAACCTCGGCGATCCGTTCCACGAGGCAGCCGATGGCCGCCACCACTCGGGGGCGTCCGCGGGCGCGCGCCTCGACAATGGCGCGCAGGGTTGCGGCGACCTCCTCCCGCGCGGATTCGATGAAGCCGCAGGTGTTGACGAGGCACAAATCGGCATCCGCCGGATCCTCCGCGATCCAGAAGCCCCCTTGAGCCAGTTGCGCAAGAATTCGCTCCGAGTCCACCGTGTTTTTGGCACATCCCAAGCTGATGAGCGCGACCACCGGCGGGCGCGCCGGCCGTCGCGTCTGCGGCGGACCGGATGCGGGCTTCCGGCTGGAAGAAGGCCGTTTCATAGGTTCGTGGAGCGGTGGATAGACATGAATTTCGGAAACGCCGATTCTCGAATCGCTGTCAAAAACGGGCGTTTATGATACCATGCCGCCCGAAACAGCTTCAAGGTTAGCCGGATAGGCGGAGGATAACACGGATGATCTCGAAATATAGCGGGATGTGGAAAGCTACGACCCTCGCGGTCCTCGCCATGGCACTGCCCGCATGGGCGGCGCCCCGCATCGAACACACGCCGGTGACGGTGGCGATCAAAGGGCAATCGCTGGTGGTCCGGGCTCGCGTGAAGGACGCCCAGCGCCCCGTGAAGTCCGTGATTCTCTACTACAGCACCGGCCGCGACGCCGCGCCGTTCGAGGTGGGCATGACGCCGGCGGACCCGGGTTCGTATTTTGGAACCATTCCCGGAAGCGTCACCAGCGATCTGAAATCGTTCACGTATTACCTCGCCGCGGAAAACAGCGTGGGCGAAATGGCCGAAACGAAATGGACCACGGTGCAGGTGCGGGAACCCCGGCCCGGCGATGCGCCGGCGGGCGGGGCAACGGCCGGGGGTAAGGAGCGGCCCAAGTGGGTGACGCCCGCGCTAATCGCCGGCGGTGTTGCGCTGGCGGCGGGCGGGGCGTTGATTGCGGTCAACGCGTCGGATAGCGGAGATGACGGCGATGGAGGAGGTGGCGGCGGCGGATTGGATCTGGATCAGGCCGCGGGCACCTATACCGGCGAGGTCACCTTGCGTTCCGAGCCGCCGGGGGGCGGGGTGCCTACCCTGACGACGCGCGCGTTTTCCATCGGGGTCGCCCGGGATGGTGCGGTGTCCAGCGCCACTATTCATGAGGGCGCGACCCTGACCGCCCGGATTTCCGGGAACACGTTTGTGCTGGCTGCGCCGATCAGCGAAGCGGAACAAAGCGGGGAAGTACGCTATCTGGGCACGGTGGTCGAGAACCGGATCGTCGGCACGATTCAGGGATCCGCCACCAGTGCGGATGGGGTGACGGTATATGGCGGCATCTTCAGCGCGGTAAAGCCGTAGGCGCATCGGACCCCGTTCGTTCGGAAAATCCGGCGACCCTTCCGCAGGGGGATACTTATCCTCAGGCGCGAATCTCCGCATGGACCGCATCGGGTAACATTCGGAGTCGGCTTCATTCCGATGGCCACAAACCCGACCGCGGAACGTTCCCTCTCCTTTACATTCCCGCTTCGTGGCTCGGGATTTGGCACGACATCAGAATCTGCCCAGCCCACCGCTCTGAGATCACGGATTAAGATTCCGGACCGTCAGCCGGTCCAGCGGCTCCAACACTCGAACCACGGAAGACCGAAGGGCGACCGTATTCCGATTTCAACGGGGACGACGGTCAGGGGGTTTCCGGCGGTGAGGCGGCGGCGGACTCCGCGCTGACCGGGGTGGGGGCGTTATCAGCGGGCAATTCCGCGTTATCGGACGAACTGGGTGATCCCATCGCTTCCTGCCCATGCTCCACGCGGCCCTCGCGATTGAATCGGACGGACACGATCTTGGAGACGCCGTGTTTCTGCATCGTCACCCCGTAGAGCGCGTTTGCCGCGGAGATGGTCTGCCGGTTGTGGGTGATGACGATGAATTGGGAGTCTTTCAGGAACCCCTGCACAATCGCGACAAATCGCCCGATATTCGTGTCGTCCAGCGCCGCATCGAGCTCATCGAGCACGCAGAAGGGGCTGGGCCGTTCCTGGTAGAGCGCGAAAAGCAGCGCCACAGCCGTCATCGTGCGCTCCCCGCCGGATAGCAGCGAGACAGAGGCGGGTTTTTTACCCGGCGGCCGGGCGACGATTTCAATTCCGGATTCCAGCACATCGCCGTCGTCCACCAACACGAGGTGCGCGGTGCCGCCGCCAAAGAGACGGCCAAACATGACCTTGAAATTCGCGTTCACCCGCTCGAACGTCTCCGCAAAAAGCTGGGTGGTGGTCTGGTTGATCCGTTTGATCATTTCGATCAATTGGTCCTTGGACTTCACCAGGTCGTCCTGCTGCTGGACGAGGAAGGTGTGGCGCTGTTCGTGTTCCTGATACTCTTCGATCGCGACCAGGTTCACCGCGCCCATCGAATCCAGCCGCGCCTTAAGATCGGCAATGCGGCCTTCCAGCGCGTCGGCGTCTTCGGGCGCGCCTTCCTCGCCCCAGTCGGGTTCGGGGGCGGCGCGGATTTCGTCGGGCTGCGCCCGGTATTCGGCATTTGCTCGGTCCAGCAGATTCTGAAGGCGCAGACGCTGGCGGGCGAGTTCCACGTCGAACTCGGATTGCTCGCGGCGGAGATTCTCGAGCGCTTCGCGGCGGGTGCGGAGGGCGTGATCCGCGCCATCCACTTCCCGGGCCTGTTCGTCGCGTTCGATCCGGAGGGTATCCAGCCGGGCGTTGAGAAGTTCGAGCTCGCTTTCGAGCGGTTGAATCTGGTCTTCGGCGGCGGCGGTGGCCCGGATAATTTCCTCAATGCGGGTGCGATAGCCCGACGCGCCGCGCGCGCGGTCCTCGATCAGCGATTGCAGTTCGGTGATGCGCTGGATCTGCGCTTCCAGGCGCCGCTCGAAATCCTGCGCGTCGCGGCGGTCATCGGCCGCCCGGATGCGAGCCTCGGAACTGCGTCCGATCAGGCCGGTGCGTTCCTGGTCGAGAGTTTGGTGGCGTTCGGACACCTGCGTCAGCCGGTCGCGCAGTTGCACCTGCCGCGTCCGCGCGGCTTCCAGTTCCCGCGCCGATTCGACCCGCTCGTTGGCTCCTTCGGCGTCGTCCCGCGCGAGCTGATCAAGCTCCCCGGTCACGGCCTCCAGCCGTCCCTCGGCCTGCCGAAGATCCTGCTCGGCCATGTCGAGGCGGCCTTCGATTGCCGCGGCGGCCTGGCGGGCTTCGTCGCGCTCGGTGGCAATGATCTCGGCGTGCCGGCGGCATTGGCCTTCGTCTTCCTGCCGGAGCGTCCAATCGCGGGTGGCGCGTTCGATATGATCCCGGCATTCGGCCTGTTGCCGCCGCAGGGCGAGCGATTGCTCGCGGCGGGCGAGGGGATTGGTTGTTTCCGCCTCGGCCATCCAGAATTCGAAGCCTCCCGCGCCCGAGGCGATCTGGCCTGCCGGAGTGACCCAGACGCTCCCTTGCGGCAGCGGCGAGGGCAAGGCGTCCAGCGATGGAATCCAGCGCACATTCGACAGCAGACGTTCGACGGCGTTCCGGGCTTCCGGCGCGCATTCAATATGGTGGATGAGCGGCTCGCCGGGACCGTCCGCCGCCGTCGCCGGGGCGTGGTCGGTATCCGCGGCGATCAGGCGGGCCGAGCCGGCGCGCCGCCGGTCCAGCTCGCGCAGCAGGTCCAGGGCCGTGGCGGAGTTGCGCACCACGACAGCATCCAGCCATGGGCGCAGCGCGGCCTGCAGGCAGGCTTCGTACCCCGGTTGCGCGCGGATCAGTCCGGCCAGCGCTCCATGAATTCCGGACGCGCGCGCCGCGGCGCCGGTTTCGCCGGAGTCGAGCATCCAGCGTGCGCCGCCGGCGAAGCCCTGCGCCTCCCGGTCCTGCTGATCGAGCATGGCGAGTTGCGCGTCCAGCGCGGCGGCGGCCGATTGTGTTTGCGCGATGGATTCTTTCAGCGCGGCGGCTTCGGTCGCGCGCGTTTCGCGATCCGCGCGGGCCGCGTCGCATTGCCGGCCGAGGTCCTCGGCGCGGGCGCGCGCGGATTCCAGGTCGCGACGGAGAGTGTCCACGAGCTGCAGGCTCTGCGCGCGACGGCGGCTGAGTTCCACCTGCTCGACCTCGAGGCGCGCGCGCCGGAGATGGGCCCCGCGTTCCCGCTGGTCCACGTCTTCGATCCGGCGGAGCAGGGCGGCCGCCGCGGTTTCCTGATTGAGCAGTTCGGCGCGGGTGCTTTCCAGCTCCCGTCCGGACTCCGCGAGGGCTTCCTCGATCGCCACCCGTTGCGCGGCCAGCTCCTCGTGCTTTGACTGCGAGAGGGCGGCGCGCGCGCGCGCTTCGTTCAGCTCCGTGCCCAGCGAGCCTTGTTGGACGATATGCTGTTCCAGCGCCGCCCGGGCCCGTTCCTCTTCCTCATGATTCTGGCGGCTGAACTGTTCGTACTCCGCCACACGCTCGCGATTCATGCGGATGGTGTCGCGGGTGCGCTCCAGCTCCGACCGGACATTCGTCATCTGGTCGCGCTGCTCGTCCATGTCGTGTTCGCGCGTGGCCAGGGCGCCCCGGGCGGCGTCAATGGCCGCCTGCCCTTGCTGGATGTCGGTAGCCAGCGCCTCCTCGCGCTCGGTCAGGCCGAGGCGTCGGGTCTCCATGCCGGAAATGGCCGAAGCGATGCCGTCCATGCGGCCGCGGACGAAATACAAATCGCATTCGCGCATGCGCGCCTGCAGCTCCTGATACCGCCGGGCCTTGCCCGCCTGGCGCTGGAGCGAAATGATCTGGCGTTTCACCTCGCGGATGATGTCGGCCAGGCGCAACAAGTTCTGCTCGGTCTGCTCGAGCTTGCGCATGGCTTCCCGCTTGTCGGCCTTGTATTTGGTGATGCCGCTGGCCTCTTCGAACACGGCCCGGCGATCCTCCGGCCGCGCGCTCAGCACGCGGTCAATCCGGCCCTGCTCCATGATCGAATAGGAATTGGTGCCGACGCCGGTGTCCATGAACAGGCGCTGAATGTCGCGGAGCCGGCAGGGGGTCTTGTTCAGCAGATATTCGCCTTCCCCCGAGCGGAATACCCGGCGGGTGACGGTGACTTCGTTGAATTCTAGGCCCAGCGACGATTCGCATTCCGCGAGCGTGAGGCTGACTTCCGCCATGCCGTGCGCCTTTTGCGAGTCCGTGCCGCTGAAGATGACGTCTTCCATCTTCGAGCCGCGCATCGCCTTCGCGCTCTGCTCGCCCAGCACCCATCGAATCGCATCCGCGATGTTGCTCTTGCCGCAGCCGTTGGGGCCGACAATCGCCATCATCCCCGGCTCGAAATCCAGACGGGTCCGTTCCGCGAAACTCTTAAAGCCGCACAATTCCAATCGCTTGAGGTACAAATTCCAACTCCTCATGTGTCCGGCGGCAGGTCCGTGCGCAATCCGAACGAATAACTATATCATGCGGCCGATTTCAGGGGCAATAC
>JAGOHE010000125.1 GCA_017996315.1 Kiritimatiellia bacterium
AGAATATCCTGATTCGCTCCCAACCGCCGGCGGAGGAATCCGGCTCTGCCGAGTCGCGGGCCGCGCTTCGGTGTACGGGATTACCTACGAGGATGTGGATCGGCTGCAGGATCTCGGTTCCGATCTCCGAGGCATCGTGCCCGCGCGGGTACTGCGGCAGGAAGGACGGAAGGATGACCGGACCACGGACGTGCGCGTGGTGGGCACCGTGGAGAACTGGTTTCATGTGCTGCCCCGGCGCCTGCTCGCCGGCCGTGTTCTTTCGATCGAGGATGAGGCCAGCCGGTCCGCCGTGGCCGTGCTGACCGAAAACGGCGCGAGAAAACTCCTGGCCACCGGCCATGCCCTCGGCGAACAAATCCGGCTGGGCGGCCATTTCTTCAAAGTAGTTGGCATTGTCGAGGGCGCTCCGCGGGGCAGCGGGGTGCCTTCGCCGGACGACGATACCGATGTGTATATCCCGCTGACGGTGTGCCGGGAGCGATTCGGCGAGGTGGTACAACGCCGCCGTTCGGGCTCCCGGGAAATCGAATGGGTTCAAGTGCACCAGGTGCTCGTGCAGGTGCGATCTACCGATCGCGTCGAGCCCGCCGCCCAGGCGATTCGCGCCATGTTCAGGAGATTCCACCGCAAAGAGGATTATTCCATCTATGTGCCGCTGACCCTGCTCAACCAGGCGCGCGAAACCCAGCGCACCTTCAACATCGTCCTCGGCTCCATCGCCGGCATCAGCCTGCTGGTGGGTGGAATCGGCATCATGAACATCATGCTCGCTTCCATTACCGAGCGCACCCGGGAAATCGGCATCCGTCGCGCGATCGGCGCGCAGCGCTGGCAAATCGTCGTGCAGTTCCTCACGGAAACCATCGTGCTGTCCGGCCTTGGCGGATTCATCGGGATCGGCATGGGCGTCTGCATACCGCTGATCATTCGCCATGCGACCGACATCCCCGCGCAGGTTCCGTTCTACAGCCTGCCGCTGTCCTTCGGCATCAGCGTGCTCATCGGCGTGCTGTTCGGGCTCTATCCCGCGGTGCGCGCCGCGCAACTCGATCCCATCGAAGCGCTCCGCCACGAATAGCGCGGGAACCCCCGCCGAAAGATCAATACTCTGTCCCCAAGCCCGCCCGCACCCCCGTCAAGCGCTTCGCCTCGGCACTGCCCGGCATACACAGTCCGACAGCGCTCGCAATTCGCCATGCGCGCGGATTTGAGTGGAGCAGGGCGTCCCGGGCAGTTCTGACGCGGTCGACCATGATGTCGCGTTGGTGTGTGCCCATTTTTCCGAAGGAGTCGCAGGATATGGACTCGCATCCCGCAAGCACGCGATGTGCGGCGTCCGCCCATGATGTCCATCCCGATGTGGAATGGGGTGGCGGGCAAGGGGGATCGTCACGCAAGGCCGAGAAAAAACGGGAGCCTAAGACCGGTGCCGCGTTATTCCCAAACGTAACCGGATTTATCGTGTTGGACCGTGCCGCCTTTGCCAAACAATCGGAAGGTTCGCTCCGAAGGCGGGGAAGACTTCGTTTGCTGGGGCACGGGGGATTGCGACGTCGGGTGAGCCGCGGCGGAAGAATTGGGAAAACTGAAGGGATTGGAAACTACGACCGGCTTGATGTCGCGATTCCGCTCCTCATGAGCGTGCTTGATACCCAAGTGGCGGAAATAGCCCATGGCGATGAAGATCAGGGCGAGAATTATACCGATCAGGGTGATCGGATTCAGGAACAGATCCTGGAGGTTGTTCATCGGTCGGATTCCTTGGGCGGTACAGCTTGAGGGGAAAAAACACCGGTGTCGGTCGCGGCCTGGTTGACAATTTCGGCGGACACCTGTGGTGCCCTCGCGGCGAAGCCCAACATGAGCGCGGTGTCGCACAGGGTGTTGATTTTCCGGGGCAGACCCCCGGAATATTTGAAAATGGATTCCAGGGCATCCGGATGGAACGCCCCGGGATCCCCGCCGACGGCCGCGATGTGATGCCGGACATACTCTGTGGTCTGGGCGGCCGTGAACGGTTCCAGGTGGTACATCATCTGAATGCGTTGAACCAGCGATGGATGGTTGTGAATAATCTCGTTCAACTGCGGGTTGCCGGCCAGGATGATGGTGAACATCGGCTGTTCCGTATGCGCCACGGGGTCTTGAATGCGGATGTTGGTGAGATAGTTGATGAAATACAGCCCTTCCTGGGTTCCCAGCAGGAAAATCAGGGCGTTATTCATGCTCCCCAGGGCGGCATGTCCGATTGCGGCGGAACCGGGCGGCGATGCGCCGAACGCGCATTTCGCGGAAAAACGATCGTAAACAAAAGATGAAATCCCTTGCCATGCCCCCATTGACAGATGGCATCCCAACGCATAACCTCCAGTCCAGTGTGGTGTTCACTCAATGGGGAAACCCAAAGCATGGAGGCTTGATACGACTTTGATGTCTTGTTATACCAACGGCATCGAGCGGGCTTATCCGTGACCGGCAGTTCAATCCCGAAGTTTTCACATGATCGATAAAACCAGACTTGGAGTGGATTTCTTTGACGAGCGATTCGGGGGCATTTTCCGAAAGCGATGCGCGCTCTGCGTGGGCCGTCATGGCAGCGGAAAAACCGTACTCGCGCTCCAGGCGCTCATCCAGAGCGCCCGGGAAGGCGAACGCGGTTTGTTGCTGTCGGCCTGGCGAGCCCCGGATCTGAGCATCGCGGCTGAATCCTGGGGCTTCCCGCTTGCCCATGAGCTGTCCATCGGGCAGGTCGTACTGCTGGAATACGGCGATATTATGCCCACTCCCGCGTTTGAAAAGAACATGGTGCTCCCGCCGGGGAGTTTCGATGAATTCAAGGAAATCATCGAGGCCAACGCCATCCGGCGCGTGGTGATCGATACGGTCCTGCCGTGGGTCGCGATCCCCGATGCCACCCAGATGACCAAACATATCTATACCCTCGTCCACTCTCTGGAGACGTTGGGCGTGACGGCCTTGCTGACCCTCCCCCGGCCGGTTTCGCCCATGGCGTTCAGCCTGCGCAATGCCCTCGAGGAACAGATTCCCATCGTTTTTACGCTGGATCAGGACTCGACCGGATTGCGTTCTCTGCTGGTGAACAAGTATCTGGGGGACAAGAATCTTCCGCCGCAAATCCCGTTTTCCATCCTGCCCGGGGTTGGTATTTGCGAAACGACGGCCTCCCCGGTCCCGCCCCCCTCCGCCGCGAAAGCTTCCGAACCCGCCGCGCCCGTTGAGACACCCCCTCCGAGCGCACCCCGTGGTCCCATCCGATTTTCCACCGCGTTCAAGGATCCGCCGCCATCCACGTGATGTCGTATGTACACTAACTACTGGCATCTAAGAACAACGCCGTTCCTCAATGTGATCGACCGGAAGCTGTTGTTCCCCGCCGAACAACACGAAGAGGCCATCGCCCGCTACACCTTCCTGGCGGAAAGCGGCCGCCTCGCCGGCACCCTGACCGGCCCGTACGGGGTCGGAAAATCCACCGTGCTCAAGCATGTCGTCGCCGAGGTGGAATTGCGCACGAAAATTCCCGTCATCCGAATGGATGCGATCCCGGATGGCTACCTGCCCATGGCCCAACAAATCCTGTCCATGATGGGCATTGACGGCCCCAACCAAACATTCCCGGACGCGCTGATGGCATTCTGGTATGCGGCGGAGCGCCATCCGGAAAGCGTTCAACGCACGTTGCTCTGCATCGACGATGCGAACTATCTGGGAACGGAGTCGTGCCGGCGCGGAATCCGCCATCCCTTGCGGGTTCGGATCGGGGACGCGTGAGAGGCCATTCTCCCGCGTTTGACGCGCAGCGACACCCGGAGGAGAATCACGGGATGATGCACAAACGGTTTGCGACGGCGCCATCGGCCCTGTGAACGAGGATCCCCAATGAAGCGGTTATGGTTCAGCCCGATATGGGGATATGTCTGGGCATGGGCCGCATTCTGGGCCGGCGCGGCGGACGCGGCGCCCCGGTTCGCGATGCCGTTCGGGGATCACATGGTGCTTCAGCGCGAAACATCCCTTCCGATCTGGGGCACGGCGGAACCGGGCGAGCGAGTGGAGGTGCGTTGGGATGGCCAGCTCGCGCTGGCCACGGCGGATGATCGCGGATATTGGATGGTACGGCTTGATCCCGCGCCGGCTTCAGATTCCGGAAGCGTGTTGGGCGTCCGCAATACGAAGGGCGAGGGGCAGGACCTCGCCGATGTGCTCGTGGGGGACGTCTGGTTGTGTTCCGGTCAATCCAACATGCGATGGAGTGTGGAGCAATCCGAAGGCGCCGACGGGATGATCGCATCCGCCGACATTCCGGGGCTCCGATGGCTCCATTGGCGGGACCATGCGGAACGCCCCGTGGGGCTCGATCCTTCAACATATTTTCGAGGCGCATGGACATGCTCGTCGCCGGAGCAGGCCCGGGATTTTTCCGCCGTGGCGTTCGCCTTCGGACGCGAACTGCGCAGGCATTCGAACGTGCCGGTCGGGCTGATTCTAAACGCGGTCGGCGGTTCCCCCATGATTTCCTGGCTCCCGGAATCCGTCGTCCGCGGCCGGCCTGAATATGCCGTGCCGCCCGGCGAGCCGCCCTTCATGACCCCCGCGTTGCGCGGCTGGGTATTGAAGACCATCCAGAGTGACACCGGAGCGGGCGAATCCCCGCCGCCGGCTTCCTGGCCATCCCATCCGTACCAGCCATCGTATCTGTTCACCGCGGGCATCGAGCCGCTGCGGCCGATGGCGATGGCGGGCGTGATCTGGTATCAGGGGGAAAGTGATGCGGAACAAGAGGATCCGACGATGGCGTCGTTGCTGCTGCGCGACCTCGTGCGGAGCTGGCGAGCGGTCTTTCAATCACCCCGTCTGCCCTTTTTGATGGTTCAACTTCCACGCATCGACAGCCCGGATCGCGTTCATTGGCCTGTTTTTCGCGAAGTCCAACGGCGGGTGGCGCGTGAGATTCCCGGAGTGTACCTTGTCGGCACGATGGATCTGGGCGTTTTCGGCGCCAATGTGCATTCTCCGCGAAAAATTCCGGTCGGCGAACGCCTGGCCTCGATAGCCCGCGCCGAGGTACTGGGCGAGCGCGTGGACGCGTTCGGGCCGGATGTCGCGCGCGTTTGCCGTGACGGATCCGCCGTGCGGGTGACGTTCCGTCACGCCGCGGGGCTGCGCGTTTCCGATGCCTCGCCTCCGCG
Source organism: Kiritimatiellia bacterium (assembly GCA_017996315.1). Lineage (GTDB taxonomy): Bacteria > Verrucomicrobiota > Kiritimatiellia > PWTM01 > PWTM01 > JAGOHE01. Next base: position 5,214 of record JAGOHE010000125.1, read on the forward strand.
CGGCTTCGAGCTTGCGGCTGCGGATGGCGTCTTTCATGCCGCGCAGGCCGTGTTGGAGAACGAGGGTGTGCGTGTGGCCTCCGAAGCGGTGCCCGAGCCCGAAACCGTGCGCTACGGCTGGCACATGAACGCCGATCTCAATCTGACCAACGCCGCGGGCTTGCCCGCCATGCCCTTTACCCACGCCGTGCAGGCGCAGTGAGCGCGAGGCGCAAAATGAGCGACCGGGGACCGGGCGCCGGGACGCAGGATTAGCGGCGGGAGGAGGGGGGCGCGAGGACCGGGAATTGCGAAGCATTTCCTCGTAAAAAAACTCAATAAATATCAAAACATTTGCTTGCTTTTTACCCCGTTTGACGTCACATTTTACGCTGAGAATCAAGAGCCAATTTCAGCATGTTTCGCAGACGCTTCCAGAGTCAACTGGCCGCATGGGTTATTGTGCCTGATAACGCAGGAGTACGGATATGAAAATGCACGCGGGAAAATGGGCTTTCATCGGCATCCTGGCCTCTGCGCTTGGCGCTCAGGCGCTCACGTACCCCTACACCGGCACGCCGAGCGCAATGCTGCCATCGCAAACCGTTGGTTATGACGCCGTCGATTGGAACATCACCGGCGGCTATTTCAACAATGCCAACTCTACCATCACCTACACCAACCAAACTCTCACGTTCACCCGGGTGACGCAGAACAACGGCTATGGCGGCTCGGTGACGCAATTCAGCAGCGGCACCACCGTCACCGGCGCGGGCGCGTTTTCGCTGACATCTGCCGGACTGGCGCAGGACTACGTCTTCGCGGGCAACATGCAGGGCTATACCGGCAACCTGAGCATCGCCGACTCTGGCAGCGCCACCCTGACCCTCGGCAACACCGGTTCCAGCGTCGTGCAATACGGCGGCACAACCTCCGGCGGCAACAAGGCGCTGGGGACGGTCACTTCCGATGGCACCGGCAACTGGATCAACAATGTCGCGGGATCCGGAAGTCTTTCGGTGAATAACGTCGTCTTCAACTATGCCACGGATGCGTCCTATGATTACGTCAAAGTCACCAATGCCATCGCGCAGCGCGACAGCGTCAACTTCATCGGCAGCGCGAATGTGCTCGCCAGCGGGGTGATCTCCGGCGGCGGCGCGCTGAACAAATCCGGATCCGGCACGGTTACGTTGTCCGCGGCGAACACAGCCACTGGAAACACCAACGTCTCCGGCGGCACCTTGAAGATCGGCACGGGCGGCAGTCTCTACTCCACGGGAGGCTACTTCTTCGGCGCCGGCGTCACCATCAGCGGCGGCGGCGTCCTGGAAACGCGCAATTGGGACTACGGGAACGGCAACGCCCTGAACCAACTTCGCAATAATTACTTTGCCGTCGTGCTGGACAACGGCACGGTGCGTTTCACCGAAAACACCTCTTCGTTGCGCGCGTTCCAGGTGAACTCCGGC
>JAGOHE010000008.1:0-22713 GCA_017996315.1 Kiritimatiellia bacterium
AGGCTGACGACCCCGTGCATGGTGCTGACGATGTCGAAAAAGTCGCGGATCCCCGAGCGCGGAATGTCCCGCTCATGGTCGGCGATTCGCTCGGAGGGCGGCCGTCTCATGGCGAAACCTGCAGCCGCTCGGTATCCGAGGGCATATCCATGCCCACGCCATTGAGCTTGTAGGTCTTGAGCATGAACGATGTGGCCGTGGCGGTCACCCCGGTCATTGGGGCGAGTTTTTCGCTGACGAACGCGCCCACATCGCGCAGGTGCCGGCCCTGAATGAAGAGGAGGAGGTCCGCCTGCCCGGAAACCAGATAGGCATGCTGCACTTCAGGAAAGCGGCAGATTCGTTCCGCAATATGGTTGAACCCGCCTTCGCGTTCGGGAGTGAGTTTGACTTCGATAATCGCCGTTACACTGTCCAAGTCCAGCGCATCTTCGTTCAACACGGCTTGGTAGCCGCGAATGACGCCCGAGCGTTCGTATTCGGCGCGGCGGTCGGCGACTTCGCGGGTGGAGAGGCCGAGTTGGCGGGCCAGTTCTTCATCGGTGTCGCGCGCGCGAATGCGCAGCAGTTTCAAGAGGGGATCCATGGTGTGTCTCCTGGAAAACGGGTCTTCGGGAAAAAAGAATCGCGGCCGTTTCGGGCCGCGATTCTCCAAGTAGCAATCTGCTTACTTCTTCGCGCCCAGCACCGCGTCCTTGGCGGCCTTGGCAATGCGGAATTTCAGCACGCGCTTTGCGGGAATCTTAATTTCCGCGCCGGTCGCGGGATTGCGGCCCATGCGCGCCTTGCGATTAACCAGAACCAGCTTGCCCAGTCCGGGAATCGTGAAGCTGTCCTTGGCATTCTTCAGCGCCATGGCCACGAGGGCCTCGACGGCCGCAGTTGCCTGTTTCTTCGTCAGTCCGGTCGCTTCGGCCAACTTGGTCATCGCCTGCGACTTCGTCATCTTCGCCATATCACGTGCTCCTTTGATGCTCGCGAACAGGCGTCCTGCCTGCCGCATTTATGGGGTAAATCCTAGCGTGATCCCGAAGGGAAGCAACAAAAAAATGCAAATATCGGAGGTATTTGAGATCTTGGTCCGACGGGCCCGTTACCAGGACCAGTAGGCATGCACCGCCATGGCGGTGAAGATGCCCGTGAGCATGCCCATGAACACTTCCGTGCGCGTGTGCCCGAGGAGCTCGGCCAGCTTATGCTGGGAGAAGTGATGGTTCTTAAACAGCTCATGCACAATCTGATTGAGCAGGCGCGCTTGCTGGCCGGCGGCGCGGCGCACACTTTGCGCGTCGAACATGACCACGCCGGCGAATGCGATCGCCAGAGCGGTTACCGGGGAATCCCAACCGGTGGTCAATCCGACGGAAACGGCCAGGGCGACGGCCATGGCCGTATGCGCGCTGGGCATGCCGCCTGTGCTCAGGAACACGCGAAAATCAAACTCACGCCGGGTGATCAGCCGTACCGCCAGCTTGATGCTTTGGGCGATCGTCCATGCCGCCAGCGCGGCCCAGAATGTTTGATTATAGGAAAGTCCACGCATGGTCACCGGCTCCCTTCCGCCGGGCCGTATTGCGTCCGGATCCAATCTTGATAGGCCCCCGAGCGAACCTGGTTCACCCACTCGGCGTGGTCCAGATACCAGCGCACCGTGCGCTCCATCCCGGTGTCGAACGATTCCGCGGGCGCCCAACCCAGCTCTCCGGCGATCCTGCGGTCGTCAATCGCATAGCGGCGATCATGCCCCGGGCGATCCTTCACGAACGTAATCAACGACGAGCGCGGGCGGCCGTCGGGCAGCGGAGGAGCCATGCGGTCCAGCAGCCCGCAGAGCGTCCGGACCACGTCAATGTTCGTCCGCTCGCTGCGGCCGCCGACATTGTAGGTCCGGCCTTCCGTTCCCCGCCGCATGACTTCCCAGATTGCAACGCAATGATCGCGCACATACAGCCAGTCGCGCACGTTCCGCCCGTCGCCATAGACCGGAAGCGACTTGCCGTCCAGGGCATTGAGGATGATCAGCGGAATCAGTTTTTCGGGGAACTGGAACGGGCCGTAGTTGTTCGAACAGTTGGTGACGGTGACCGGGAGCCCGTAGGTGTGGTGATAGGCCCGCACGAGATGATCCGAGGAGGCCTTGGAAGCGGAGTAGGGGCTGTTCGGCGCGTACGGCGTGGACTCGGTAAAAAGCCCATCCGGTCCGAGGCTGCCGAATACTTCGTCCGTGCTGATGTGATGGAATCGGACGATCCTCGACTGCCGCGCGCGCGCGGCTTCCAGCAGATGATAGGTGCCCACGATATTGGTCAGAATAAAATCGTCCGGCCGGACAATGGACCGGTCCACATGAGATTCGGCCGCGAAATGACATACCGAGTCGATTTCGTGTTCGTCCATGACCCGAGCGACGGCCGCTGCATCGCGGATATCCGCGCGAACGAACCGATAGCGGTCGGGATACTTGGTTTCCAGATCGGCCAGACTCAGCGGGTTCGCCGCATAGGTGAGCGCGTCGAGATTAACGACCCGGCCCGGGAAATCGGTTTCTTCAAGCACATAGCGGATGAAATTACATCCGATGAACCCGCACCCGCCCGTGACGAGCAACTGTTTCATGAATTCTCCATGGGCCGCATTCGTTCTTCCCGGATGATGTCCGCGCCGTGCATTCGCATAAATTCCGACACATCCGCGCGCCAGTCAACCCAGCGATTCAGGCCGACGCGATTCAGCGCGGCGTTTTCCAGGATCGAATTCGCCGGTCGCCGGGCCAGGGTGGGATAGTCCGCCGTGGCGCACGGCACGATTTCATTGGGCAGGCCCGCCTCTTCCAACAGCGCACGGGCGAAGTCGAACCAGGTGCACCATCCTTCGCTGGTTGCATGGCACAGACCGGCGGGCCCGGCTTCGGCGACCGTTTGGATTTGCAGCGCCAGCCGCCGCGACCAGGTGGGTGATCCGTACTGGTCCTGCACCACCCGGAGCGGACGGTCCGGATGACGGGCGGCGCGGGAAAGAATGGCCCGTGGGAAATTCCGGCCGTGCGCACCATAGAGCCAGGCCGTTCGCAGAATCGTCCATGCGCCCTCCGCCCGGCGGACGGCTTCTTCGCCTTCGAGCTTGGTTTGGCCGTACCAGGAAAGAGGGCCGGTTGCGTCGGATTCCACATAGGGCTTCGGCGGTTGCCGGAGACCGTCAAATACATAATCGGTGGAGATATGAATCAGGTGCGCGCCGGTCTCGCGACACGCCGCGGCGAGTATCCCGGGCAGCTCCGCGTTGAGTCGCCGGCAGAGTTCCCGCTCCCCGGGCCGTTCCGCATCGTCCACGCGCGTGTACGCCGCGCAGTTGACCACCACATCAGCCTGGGATTCCAGAATCCACGCATGCGCCCGTCCAGGCTCCAGCAGGTTCATCTCCGGCAGATCCGCGCCCTGCAGATCATGCGCGGAACCCAGGACTGAATAACAGTCCCGTCCCAACTGGCCGCGATGACCTGCCACTAATACTTTCATTCCATGAACCTTGGATGTCCGATCGTTCGTCGAGGGATCGGAATAGGCACGCCCGGAATTATGACACAAATTCCGGTGTGATTCGAACATGGTCGCGCTCTCCCCGCTGCCCCCTGCGCCCGGCGCGAAACTCTCACTCGTCCGTGAGTTCGATGATCAGGCGAAAGAATCGATGCGAGGTCTCCGGGGCGACGAGGGTGTCCGGGATGGAGATCCATCCATTCTCATCCGGAAGCCTTGCGCTTGTGGCGGAATCCCAAATCACATCGGCGGATTCCCAATCGGTAAGATCATTGGTGGCTTCGGCGATCCAACGGATGCCCAACAGACCGGGGTCGTAGGGAAATTGGAAGTTGCATTGGTTCTCGACCCAGCTCAATCGCGGTGCCCGATCCGCGGCGTTATCGCCGGTGACCCCCAGGGAGAATCGGATGAGATTCGGCACACCATCCGGGAAATGCACTGCGGAGGGTCCGGAAATTGCCGGATTGGATGCTTCGTCCGGATCGGGGAAAGTCGCCGTGCGCCAGGCGGAATACGTCAGCGGCGCGCCGTCAAATCTCAGTTCAAGAATCCGCCCCGAGACGTCGCCCGCGGGTGACGGGAGCGTCACCGGCACACGGGTGACGCTGGCCGATTCGACCTCAGACCAGGTGCGGCCGTCAAACGAGTGAGCGCCGCTCGCGTCGGGCGCATAGACGCGCAGTTGAGGGTGAGCGACCATCGCGTCCCACGCGGAGTCCATGGGCAGGAGGTACCCGCCCTGAATTCGGGATGCGGGGGTCGGCGGCGCGGCGAGGTCCAGATAGAGATGGATCGCTTCGGGAGCGGCGATCGAGTTCGCGATGAGCACTGCATTCCCGGCGTCCTGCGCGTTCGCCAGGGACGGCGGCCCGGCTTGTGTGAACACCATGGCATGATGGAGCCCCTCGGCCTGCGGCGTCCTCAGCGCCGTTGCCGGCAACACCAGCGCGCCCGATCCGTTCAGAGCTCCGGCAATACCCGCGGCGTTCAGGGTGGAATCTTCGGACACCGTGATCGCCGAGCCCAGGGCGCCGCGGAGGCGGAGGGTTCCTTGCGAGACGAGGATCGGGGCGGAATAGCCGGAGCTGTCGGAGAGTAGGCTCAGGACTCCGCCTCCGCTCTTGGTCAGCGCGCCTGCGCCGCTCAGGGGCGCGGCCAGCGTCAGAGTGCTCGTGGAGTGGTCCACGTGAATATCCGCATCGTCCGCCAATGCCACCGGTGTGTTGAGTTGGGCGGAACTATTCTCCGACCCGGGGGCCTGCACGCGAGGGTCATAACGCAAGGCGCCAAGTTTGCCCAGGCCCACGGCGTCGGGAATTTCCGAGCCGCGTCCGGAGCCGCGCAGCGTCACTTGGCCCCCGAACGTGTAGGCGGCCGCGCCGTCGGAGATCAGACGGAGCTGTCCGCCATCCTGTACGGAAACGGAGGACGTGGCCGATGGCGCGGCGTTGCCGGTGACTTGCAGTACACCCTCTTCGATCACCGTTTCGCCCTGATAGAGCTTGCCCCCTCCGGTCAGCGAAGCGACGCCGAGGCCTTGTTTGACCAATCCGCCCGGGCCGCTCCAGGATTCCCGCAGCCGCAGCGCCCCGTACTCCGCGTGTCCCGCCGTATTCGTGACGTCCAGACACAGGGGAGTGGCGAGCGTCACACCCGCCACGACCTCGAATTCCACATAGCCCGTCCCGGTGCCGCCGACCTCGATGCGCGCCGGCTCCGCGCCATTATCGAATTTCAGCGTATTGCCCGTATTCCGATCGCGCACACGATTGCGCATGGCAGACGCGTCCTGCGGGAAGGTGATTTGGCCCACCGTCACCGGCGCGTAGAGGTTGACGTTGCGATCCGCATCGGGGGAGGGCGGACCGATCGTAGCCGCATGGCCCGCCCCGTTTGGATACGGCTCGGGATTCGACGCCCAGTTCGCATCCGTCGTCCAGTCGGCGCTCCCGCCTGGAAGAAATTCAGGTCCCGCCGAAGCCCAGTAAAAGGTGGCTTGGGTTGGGCCGCTCCATGCATTCCCGGATAGCGCCCGGGCGATGACGGTCTTGGACTGGGCAATCGCGACCTCGCCTGTGAAGGGGATGGCCGAAGGGGATACGCCGCCGCCTCTCAGCCGCGGATCGGAACCGTCCGTGGTGTAGTAAATCGTCCCCGCCGGGGCGGACATGCCCAGCATAAGATCCGGCACGATCGGCCCGCTGCCATGGGTGAACGTCGGCGGAGTGGTGTAGAGGGCGTCGAAGGCGTTGCCCCTTTGCGTGAGCCAGCTTTTCAACTCGGTCAGACGACCGGTCCAGGTCGCGGCGGCCACCCCGCTGCGGGCGGCTACGGTTTCAGTGATCTCGGCGGCCTGGGCGTCCACGATGGCGAGCATATTCGTTGTCGCGTACGCGCCGCGCCGCAGGTTCTGCCACATATCGATGTAGGCCTGCTTGAACTCGGGGTCGGTGACCAGACGTTTGTAGTAAATCCGGTCATGTGCCCACGACAGGTCGGCCGTGGCGTTTCCCATCCTCTTGTACGCGCGATCGAAGTCCCAGATGGACGCCCAGCGAATGGGCGCGCCGGGCTGCTCTCGATACAGAAACGCGCTGAGCACGGCGGCATCCTGATTCCGGGAAAAACTGTGCAGGATGAGATGATGCGCCCAGTTGGGCACATCGATGTGCGGCCAATATCCCTCGACGGGATCGGTGTAGTTGGAGCCGTACAGCGCGGCGTCGAATGCTCGCATCTCATCCTGAATCACCGCGCGCTGCGCGGGAAGGATGTCCCACCCATTCGGCGACTCGAAGTTGAAGAAAGAGTGGTAATACTCGGGCATGTCCACATTGGGCGTGGCGTGCGCGCAGTCATCGGCGTTCTGTAGTGTTTGGTTGGCGCCCGCGGTGTGAAAATGGCGCGGAGTCAGACTGCCGGCGGCGGATCCCGGAGGCAGGGCGTCCATGCGGTCCACGTTGATCATCCAGCCGCCCTGGGTGCCGGCGGCGTTCATCATGGAGAAATCCACGCGGGCGTCATCGCGCTTGGGTTTTTCCAGCAGAATGGACAAGCCCTTATGGTCCGCCATCGTGAGCTGACCGTCGCCGTTGGAATCCAGGAACAGCTCCACGAACTTGTACCGGGGAGCGTTGAATCCGCTTTGGCGGGCCAGTTCAAAGGTGAACGAATTATGAATCATCGTGATGTCGAACTGCGAGGCGTCGGGCCCGTAGAGCACCCAGTCGTTCTCGGGGGACAGGCCGAGCAGCCCGACCGCGCGGGTCTGGTCGTCGAACTCCCCCCAGGTTTCGAGCGCATAGCTCTTAACGGCAAAAGTGAACGAGCTGCTCCCGCGCAGTCTCAGGCCAGCGCGGCTGTGGTTGACCGTTGGGCTGGAGGCGAGTTGCGTGTCTCCTGCCTCCTCATCCAGAATGAGCAAGGCCTGCGGCTGTTTGGAGACCTGAACGACTCCGGAACCGTCATAGGCGGTGCCGCGGGAAGAAACGCCCGGCACGGCGCCGGCGCCGAAGTTGCTCATCGCGACGATGGGCAGGGGCGAGGTGAACGATGCCACATCCGCTCCGGCGAGCAGATAGCCGGCTGTGCCCGTCGAGCCATGGCGGTCGCCGGGATAGACCATCGCGGCGCGCAGCGGGGTGGCGGTCGCGAGGGAAATCGGACCGGTGACGGCGGGCGAATCGAATTCGGGCCGGGTGCCATCGGTCGAATACCGCAACGTTCCTCCGCTGAGAGAGGTTGAAACGGTGACCGGAAGCGTTCCTGTGAATACCCGCGCAGGAGGATTGAAGGCAATTCCATCTCGGGGGGAGGACTGTCCGTCCCGGTTCAGCGCGCCGGGGGTTGGTGGCGCGAAGAATTTTTCCAAACCTTCGGCATGCACCTTGAGGCCGTAGCTGCGGTCGTTCTCCTGGGCCGGATAGGTATAAGCGGTGGCGGCCGTGCTGTCGGCGCGAACCAGAGCCAGATATCCGCCGCTCCGGGAGAGCGCGAAATTCGTATGCAATTCCCCGGCCGGATCGGCGCGATTCTTGCCGGATGCCCAGATCAGCAAGAACTCGCCGGAGGGAATGGTCACATCCGGCAGCGCCCATTTGAAGGGGGAGGAGACATCATCGGTCAGAAACCAGCCCAAGGCGTTGACCGGTTCGGTGCCGGCGTTGAACAGCTCGATCCAGTCGCTCTGGTCCGCGTCCGCGTCGCGCAGCCCGGCGCCGTTATCGGAAAGAAACTCTGTGAGGACCAACCCCGCGCCCGGTGTCAGCACCGCCAGCGCGGCGGTGTCTGTGCTGGCATGAGATTCGGGCCCATTATAAGCGCGGCACCAGTAATCCCCCGCATCCTGCGGGGTCAGGGGATCCAGCGTCAGGCTCGGTGAGGTGGCTCCGTCGAGCGGCAGGGTGTCCTTGTACCACTGATAGCTGGTGATGTTCCCGCTGAAGGTCGAGGTCAGGGTGATTCCGCCGCCCGCCGCGGCAACTTGCGAAGCCGGGTGGGTGGTCACCACGGGCTTGGGGCCGGAGGGGGGATCGTGGATTACAAAACTGACCCGATTCCAGTACCCGTCGCCTTTTCCGCTGCCCGAAGAGGTGCCCCATTCCACGCCGGAGAAGGAGGAGGAATTGTAGCCGGCCAGATTGGAACGCCAGAGCTGGCCATCCACATAGTATTTCGCCGTGCTGGAGTTCGGATCGTAGATGAGTTGATGTTCGTGATATTCGGCGGGATCCACACCGGTCAGGGTCACCACGTTTTCCGAAGAACCGTAGATGCTGGCGACCAGTTCTCCGGACGTGTTGGTCATGAGAAAGAGCTGCCAGTACTTGGATCCGTTGCCGAATCGCATGGCGACGCAGCGTCGCGTGTTTCCGGAGGGATTGACCTCGCGCACTCGCGCGGCCAGGGTCCACCCATTGGCCATGGCGGCGCTGAGTTGTCCGGAGGTGAGGGCATGGTCCCAGGTGATGTGCTGTCCGCTCACGGTGCTGTTGTCCGCCAACCGCCAGGCATTGAAGCCCGTTTCACCGTCCGGAGAAACGGCTTCGCTGAGAAAATTACCCACATCGCCGGTGGGCGCGCCCGCGGTCCACCCCTGAGTCTCCGGACTGGGCGCCGCTTCGGGATTACCGGCTAGGCCGGCTTCATAGTTCGCCGCGATTTCCAAGGCATAGCCGGGCATTGTAGAAAATAAACAAATAAAAAAAAGGGCGAGAACCGGCCGCGTGACCAGTCGGGATGCGATGCATTCGGATGTCGCTGACGGATATGAGGCACTAAACTTCATACTACTACACTATCATTCACTCCATCCCAGATCAAGGAAGGCCGGAACCCTTTGTCGCCGCAATGCGCGGGCATGTCGAAACGATTTGGACGGGTGGATGGGCTGACAGAATTCACAATGATGGGTATAGTATTTATGGAGATGCACCCATGAATCGGATTTCCCTGAACACCATTCGAGCGGAACGGCATTTGATGGACCTGTTGCGCATCGAAGGCCAAAGCGGTCGGGAGCGCGAGGTCGCGGAATGTGTGATGCAGAAACTGGCCGCCGCCGGTGTGCCCCGGTCGTCCATGAAGACGGATACCGCCCATCGGCGGATTCCCGGCGATTTCGAGACGGGCAATTTAATCATCAAAATCCCCGGCGACATGCGCGCTCCCCGGCGCATGTTCATGGGACACCTGGATACCGTGCCCCTGTGCCGGGGCGCGATTCCTGTGAAGAAGGGACATCGCATCGTGGCCAAGGGCGCTACGGCGGTGCGCGCCGACAACCGAACGGCGGTTGCGGCGGTGATCACCTTGGCCGAAGAGGTGCTGAGTCAGAAGCTGCCGCATCCGCCCCTCACGCTCCTGTTCACGGTGGGCGAAGAGATCGGACTCTACGGGGCCAAGTACCTGCGGCCGGCCGATGTCGGAAATCCGGCGATGGCGTTCAATTTCGATTCCGGCGATCCGCGCGAAATCATCACCGGCGCCATTGGCGCGGTGAAATGGACAGCCCGGATTCGGGGGATATCCAGCCACGCCGGAATGCATCCCGAACAGGGTGTTTCGGCGATCCTGATCGCCTCCCGCGCGATCGAGCAGGCGGCGCGTGGCGGATGGTTCGGATTGATTCGTAAAGGGCGCCGGCACGGAACCTCCAATGCGGGAATTATTTCCGGAGGCGCGGCGACCAATCAGGTCGCCGATGAAGCGCTTGTGCATGGCGAATGCCGGAGCCATGATCCGGCGTTTCTGAAGCACATCGTGGCGGCATGGACCCGGGCGTTCCGGGATGCCGCACGATCGGTCTCCAATCACGAGGGCGCACAGGGGCGTGTCGAGTTTGAATGCCACAACGATTACGCCTCGTTCCGGATGAGCGACCGCCACCCGGCGGTGCAGTTTGCCCTCGCCGCCGCCCGGAGCCTCGGCTGGACCCCCCGCACCGTCGTCATGAATGGCGGATTGGACGCCAATCCGCTGAATGACATGGGCATTCCCACCATCACCCTGGGCGCGGGACAGCATGGCGCGCATAGCGTGAAAGAATATGTGGATCTTCCCGAATACTTCGACGGTTGCCGGCTCGGAATCGCGCTGGCCACCCAACCCATAAGGTAATGCATGAACGTGAAATCTCATCAACGACCTCCACTGTGCGTAGGTCTGACCCCGACGATCCAGCGAACCATGTGGTTCGACTCGGTGCAGAAGGGTGAGGTGAATCGCGCGTCTCGCGCGGAAGTCCGGCTGGCGGGGAAGGGGATCAATGTGGCCTTCATGCTGCCGTTGCTGGGCGGATCGGCGAGGCTGGTGGCTTTTCGGTACAAGTATTTGCCCCGACCCCACTATTGGGCGTACTCGGGCTGCAATCTGGTATGGATTGAAGCGGATGCGCCCGCGCGAACCTGCACCACGATGATCGAAACCGACGGAACCATCACCGAACTCGTGGAGGAGGCCCGTCTGCCCAGTCCTGAAGAGTGGAAGCGGATGGATATCGCGGTGCGCACTCATGTGACGCACGCCGGCGCACTGGTCCTGAGCGGTTCGTTGATGCCCGGGGCGGATCCGGGAATCTATGCCTGGTGGGCTTCGGCGGCCCGCGCGGACGATGTGCCGGTGCTGATCGACTCGCAAGGCGCGCCACTCTTGCGCGTGCTGGCGGAACATCCCCGCTGGGTAAAAATTACCCTCGAAGAACTGGAGCGCACCTTGGAACGTACGGTCAAGAACAACTCTCGCAGCATCGCCGGCGCGGCGGAGAAATTGTGCGAGCTCGGCGCGGGATCGGTCCTGGTGACGCGGGGCGTTCAGGACGCGGTTTGGGTGAATTCCGACGGCGAACACGGAACGATCACCCCGCCCAAGGTCGAAGTCGTCAATCCCATCGGCGCCGGCGATGCCGTGTCGGCGGGTATGCTCTGGGCGTACCAGCAGGGCCTGTCGGACGAGGAAATGTGGAAATGGGGCATCGCCTTCGGTTCCGCCCGGGCCGCGGTAGCGCACGCAGGCGACGTGGAACCTGATGCCGTCCGAAGATTATTCGAATCCATGGATGCATGAGAAATTCCATGAGCGCTGATCCCGGCGTGCCATCCGCGGGCCGGGTGCGGCGCGGAATCGGTTTGTTCCTTCGTCCCGGCCCGCTCGTGCTGGTCATGTTGCTTTGGGTGGTGGCGCTGCAAAGCCTGTGGAGCGCTACCGGTTCGGTAACCTATTCGGCGGACAGCGACGAACCCATCCGGTCTTCCTATGAGTTTGGAATCGGGGGGGTGGTGCGCATGGTGACGGAGCATGGAGTCACCGCGACGCACATCCGGTGGCCGGTGTTGATCGTCAACCTCCTTGCGTGTTACGGCTTGGCCGTGTTGATGGCGCGCGCGTGGGAGCGGGCGACCCGGTTCCGTCGTCCGGCCGCGGCGTTCATGTGGATGGCGGCCGCCGTGGCGGGAATCCTTTTCCTGATGTCCGTGGCCGTATCCCGGTATTACTGGGGCTACTACCTCTCCCGTCCGCCAGTGCCGGACGAAATTCGCGAGGAGCGGCGGGTTCTCGCGGTGATTCCGATTCGCACTCAGACCGATGCGGAAGGTCAGCGGCGCATCGTTGTCCAACCGGATTTCGTGCTCGCGGATCAGCTTGCGCGTGGCCGCGAGGATCCGTATTACTGCCTGTACGAGCGGTTGCTTCTCGCTTTGGAAGAACGGAAGGCATTGCCCGAAACCGTCGCCGCGGATTTGTCCGATCTGCCGGAGCTCCATGCGCTGATTCGGGCCACGGGCATTCTGGCGAAAGCCGAGCCGGGCTATGACGACGCGGATGAACTGGGCGGAGTGGCCATCCTCGCCGAGGGTCCCGCGGGCGGGCAGAGGCTCTTTTTGGGCGTGTGTGGGCCGCAGGTTTCCAATGATCACTATCCCTATTACGAAATGCTCTTCGAGTCGGCTGGGGGAACCGGATCGTTTTCGTACATTCGCGGGCGGCGATTTTTCTACGATGTGGCGGGCATGGAAGGAGTGGAGTGGCCGGTGATCTGGATCGGGCTCGCCATGCCGGGGCTTCTGGCGGGCTATGTGATCGTGATGGTTGTCGCCCCCCTGGTTCGTAAACTCCGGCGCGGCGCGGGATCAGGATCCGACGGGTAATTCCAGTACACGGCCAGCGAGATCGCGGCATCCGAGGCAAAAGGCGCCCGCGTCCATCGGCTTGCGTCCGGCGGGATGAACGGTACGGATTCGCAGCACGCCTTCCGAGGTCGCGACGTCGAGACCCTCGCGGTCCGCGCGCAGGACTTCACCGGGGCGTCCCCGGCCATCGGTCGCTTCGGCGTTCAGCACACCGAGCCGCAGGGGCGGCGGGCCGGGCAGCAGGGTATAGCTTCCGGGCCAGGGCTGGAATCCGCGGATGCGATTGGACAACTCGCGCGCCGGCCGGTTCCAATCCAGCCATCCGTCCTGCTTGGTCAGCTTGGGAGCGAAGGTCGCCTGAGACTCATCCTGCGGGGTAGCGGGGGGAGGGACATCGCGATCCAGGATATCCAGGGCGCGCATGAGCAAACTCGCGCCCTGCGCGGCGAGCCTGCGCTCGAGAGTTTCCGCCGTATCGTCCGGATGAACGGGATGCGTTTCCTGCAGGATCATGTCGCCCGCATCCATCTGACGGGTCATGCGCAGGATGGTCACTCCGGTGACAGTCTCGCCGCGCGCGATGGCCCAGGCGACCGGCGCCGCGCCCCGGTATTTGGGCAGCAGCGAGGGATGCACATTGATCGCCCCCCGGGGTGCGAGATTCAGCAGGCGGGCGCCGAGAAATTGCCCGTAGGCGGCGCTGACCACCAGATCGGGAGCGAAGACTTCGAGTTCCGCCGCCACTTCGGGCGCGTTCACCCGCTCCGGCGTCAGCATCGGGATCCCGCGATCGAGCAGGAATTGCCGGGCGGGACAGGCCATGGGCTGAAGATGCCGACCGCCGGGACGATCAGGCGAGGTGACGGCAGCGACCAGCGTATGACGGTCGCTTGCAAGAATCCGCTCGAGAGAAGGGCAGCCCAGGGCGCCGGAGCCGAAGAACAACACCCGCATAGCGTCTCACAGAATGGCGGCGCGCGTGGTGCTCTTAAGCGCCTTCCACATTTCTTCCGGAGTCTCCGCAGACTGGAGCTTCTCGCGATGGGCCGCTTTTTCGAACGTCTTCGTGAGGCCGGACAGCAGTTTCAGATAGAACGCGCTGGCCGCGGTGGGAATGGCAACGAAGAACAGGATGCGCGAGAGCGTGCGGGATTCCTGCGAAAACCGGATACCTTTCGCGCTCAAACCGACGGCGAGAGTCAACCCGCCGCCTTCCACGCCGCGGGTGTGGGGGAAGGCGATGCCGTGATCCACGGCGGTGCTCATGATGGATTCCCGACGCAGCGCCGCTTCGGCGAGCGCACGCCCGTTGTCCACGAAGCCGCACTCCGCGATTCGCGCGCAGATTTCCGAAATTGCGTCATCCCGAGTGGTCGCTTTCAGCGAGGGGATCATCAAATCCGGATGGCTGAACCGGCTGATGCCGGTGGCCGTGGCCGCGGCGAGGGGCATGCCCGGTGTCCGGCGCGGCGCATCCGGTTCGGGCCAGTACAGGAAGCGCGAACAGTTGGTGCAGTTGTAGACATTCTTTGCCGCGTGCACTTCGTGGGTCAGGCTGACGGGCACTTTCATGCCGCAGCCGGAACACACGCCGTTGTTCAGCGCGACCACCGCCAGATGGGAACGTTTGATCAGGCGGTTGAACTGGGTGGCCAGATCGATCGGCAGCGCCGAGATCATGGTCTCGATGGATTTGTTGAGTTCTTCCAGCCGGTCTTTTCCCGAAAGCGTTTCTTGCTGAATACGCGCTTCGATGAGTTCCTGCAGTTGGATAAGTTGGTTGATGGATGCGTTCACTGGAAACTCCTCGTGCGAAAACTAGCCCGACTGTATCAATCGCGTCCCCGTGATGCAATGGTATTTCGCAGGACGGGAAAATCCTGGCGGCGTGCGGGCCAGCCGTCGTGGGCGGGATGCCCCGGCCCGGAGCCTGCGGCGGCCCCCCTCCGCAGCGCCTGATTCATGTAGGCTTTGGCGAGCACAGCCGCTTCCGGCGCCGGACGTCCGTGCGCGAGGAAGGCGGCGAAGGCGGAGGACAGGGCGCAACCCGTGCCATGCGTATGGCGCGCCGCCACCCGGGGGCTCACCATCCAGAATCCGTTCCGGTCATCCCGGAAGTAATCCGCGGAAACCGTGCCGCTGAAATGACCGCCCTTCAACAGTACCGCCCGGGGACCCAGCGCCCGAAGTTCCTCCGCGGCGCGGGGCACGTCATCGATCCGGCGCAGCCGGCGCCCGAGCAGCCGCTCCGCCTCGGACCGGTTGGGGCAGAGCACCGCGACGGCCGGAAGAAGGAGATCGCGCATCGCGCGCAGTCCGGAGTCCGTCAGCAGGGCGCGCCCTCCGGTGGACCCCAGGACCGGATCGCAGACCGCCTGCGCGCCCGTGGCCCGGATGGCCCGAACCGCTTCGCGCACGATTTCCGCCGTGGCGAGCATGCCCAGCTTGATTGTGACGGGCGGAATGTCTTCGCGCAGGACGGTCCATTGGGCCCGCACCTGCGCGGCGGTGGCCGGCCACACGCGGCGGACTCCCATGGAGTTCTGGGCGATGAGGGCGGTAATCACGGAGCCATCGTGCGCTCCCAGCGCATGCAGCACTTTGAGGTCCGCCTGAATGCCCGCCCCCCCGCTGGGATCCGTGCCGGCCATGGTCCAAACTACGGGCGGCCGCGCGCGCGCGGCGGGGCGTCGGAAAGCCCGGGACCGAAGCCGCGCCAGCGATGATTCGGAGCCGGGGATCATGGCGGGAAGGCTGCGGTCGCCTGCCGCATTTGTGTTTGGAGCAGATTCCGCATCGCTTCCCATTGCCCTTCCGTCAGGCCGGTATCGGCCAGTCGGACCGAAAACGCCGAATGCCATTCCGTCTCCGCGGGGCGATAGCCCAGATCCCGAACGAGCGCGGATTCCAAATCCGACATGTGCCCCGCGCCGTAAAACAACGCCACCGATGTTATGCCCGACGGGGCTTCGAGCGCCCGCCGGAGATCCTGCAGGACCACCTGATTGCGGTCCGCGATCAGCACCTTGATCAATCGGCCGATCGGCCCGGCGCCGTTTGCGCTCTGCTCGAGCAGCGACTCGGACGCGGCGAGGGATTCGATCATCAACGCCCGCACCAGCGCCTGAAGCTGGGGTGAAGAGCTGACCATGCGCATCAAGCCTTGCAGCAGGGGTCCCAATTCGGGCGCGCCTTCCAGCATGCGCATCAGCTGCTGCTCCTGACCCGACCCGCCGGCGCTCTCCATGGCGGAGCGGATTTGGCCGAGCGCCATATCGCTGTTCCGAAAATGCTCGCGATCGTAGTGGATCGCGTCGAGTTGATAGCTCAATCCCAGCGCTTCCGCGATGGACGATTGGATGTCGCCGATGCCGGAATCATCTTCCGAATCCTCAATGGATTTCCACACGTCCCGGGCCGTGCCGTCGCCCCCGGGCGCTCCGTCCGAACCCAGGCTGCCGATCCGCGCGGGCTTGGACTCGAGATCCAGTTCCCATGCGCGGCCCCAACCGTCCTGCTTCGCCAGCCCGACCCACGATTGCTCGCGATTGCGTTTGGTCCGCACCACCGCCGCGAGGGCGGTCATGTCGGCCGGCCATGCGTTCTGCGTCTCCTGGTGCCATTGATACAACTCCGCGAGATACTCGAGCGCGCTCTCGTTCCACGTCTCGCGCTCCGCGTCGGTTTGGGGCGAGAGCGTGACGAAATCCGGGCGCCCCACGCCCTCGAACAGCACGAGCGAACTCGAGTCCAGCGCCCGCTGAATGGCGGTGTAGTAGGCGGCATCGCCGATATGCGTCACCCCCACCAGACGAATTTCCGGTCCCGGCCCCGCGGCGGGACGAAAAGTCCGGGTGGCGGTTTCCATCACCCTGATCCCGCCCTCGGCGGATCGCACACGCATGTACGACTCCGGCTGGTGTGGCGCGGACGATTCCGCCGCCTGTACGATGTTTGTCTCCGCCGCCTGAACCGCCGAACCGAAACTCGCCAGGACGGCAGCCGTGCCCAAGCTCACCCATGCCATCTTCATGTGTTGTTCCTTCCGCGTGAATTCCCGCCTTCCGCGGCCGCGTCCCGGCGGGCCCAGGCCACCAGCCAGGGCAGCCAGCGTTCCCGGGCCAGGCGCAGCGCCCGGCCGCGATGCGAGAGCAGGTTCTTCTCTTCGTTCGACATTTCGCCGAAGGTGCGCGCATGGCCCTCCGGAATGAAAATGGGATCGTACCCGAACCCGCCGGTCCCGCGCGGCGCGGGGGCGATGACGCCCTCGCACGTGGCCGTGAGTGTCAGCGTCGGAAAATCCGGACGAGCCAGCGCGAGCGCGCACACGAACCGGGCGGTGCGCGCGGCGGGCAGGGGATGAGCCTTCAGCCCCTCGAGCACGCGGGCGATATTCGCGGGATGATCGCCATGCGCGCCGGCATAACGCGCGCTGCGGACCCCCGGTTCGCCGTTCAACGCATCCACCTCGAGCCCCGAATCGTCCGCCATGGCCCATCCGTTCGCGGCATGGGCCAGCGCCTCAGCCTTGAGCACGGCATTCTCCGTGAAGGTGACCCCGACTTCCTCCACATCGGGCGCGCCGGGCACGGCGTGGGCATCCTCCATCTCCAACTCGGGAGCGGAGAAGAGCGCGCGCAGCTCCTCCAGCTTGTGCGCGTTTCGAGTGGCCAGGATGAGACGCATGCGGCGGGGCCTAGGCGCCAAGCAGGCGCGCTTCGACACGAGCCAGCGCCCGCCGCCGGGCGGCGGCCCAGGCCGAGGCGCGGGCGGCCCGTTGCAGGAGCATCCGGTAATCCACGCCCAGAGGCGCGCCCAGATGACGCTTGTCGGCGATCGCCTTTTGGGGATCCATGGCGTTCAGGTCCGCCAGATGCGCCTGGACGTGATGATAGGCGTCCCGGAACGGCATGCCCTCCGCCACAAGCTCCAGCGCGCGGTCGGCCGCGAACACGTCCGGGGTGAAACCGCGCCGTAGCGCGTCCCGGTGAACCTCGATGCCCGGGATCATCGCCGCGAAAATCCGCAGAGAGGCGCGGGTGCAGGCGAACCCTTCCATCAGCGGCTCCTTCGTTTCCTGCAGATCGCGCTGGTAGCCGGAGGGCATGCCCCGGAGAATCTCATTGACCATCGCGCCCTGCGCCAGCACCCGGGCCGCGCGCGCTCGGGCCAGCTCGCATACGTCGGGATTGCGCTTCTGCGGCATGATGCTGCTGCCGGTGCAGAAGGAGCGCGGCAGCGAAAAATAGCCGAACTCGGGCATGCTGAACAGAATCAGATCCTGCGCGATCCGCGAGATCGTGATCATCACCTGCCCGAGCGCTTGGAGAATCGCCGCGTCCACCTTGCCGCGCGTATGAATCGCATGCAGCGTGGTGTGCGAGGGCCGGCGGAATCCCAGCAGACTCGCGGTGCGCAGCCGGTCGAGGGGGAGCGGCGCGCCGTAACTCGCCGCGGCGCCCAGCGGGCATTGATCGTTCAGCGCGTACGCCCCGGTGAGCAGGTCCAGATCGTCCAGCAATCCTTCGCCCCAGGCCGCGGCCCAGAGCCCGACCGACGAAGGCATCGCGGGCTGGAGATGGGTACGCCCCGCCATGGCAAGCCGGGCGTGGCGTCGTCCGAACGCGATCAGTACCCGGGCGAGGCCGGCTGTTTCGGAAATCGCGCCGAGGAGTTCCTCGCGCGAGTAGATACGCAGCGCGGTCGCCACCTGGTCATTCCGGCTGCGGGCCGTGTGAATTCGTTTGCCCGTATCGCCCAGCCGCTGCGTCAGGGTCCGTTCGATGGCGAGATGACCATCCTGGTCTTCGGGTAGAATTTCGAAACGCCCCGCCCGGGCGGATTCCGCGATCCGGCCCAATTCGGCGCACACCTTCCGCGCCTCCAGCCGGGTCAGGATCGGGCGACGAAGCCGAAGCTCCGAAAGCATGACCACATGAGCCGCCGTGCCGAGGCAATCAGCGGCGACCAGCGCGCGGTCAAGCTCCACATCGCGGCCGGCGGTATACGCCAGCACCTCGGCATCCATGGCGCCGACCGTGGTATTCCGGATGGAACGGGATTTAGACATGGCGGTATGTTATTGATGAGTCACACGAACGACCCATATTCAGGGCAAATCCGCCCAAGATCAAGGGGAATTGTGGCCCAGGGATGTTCACATCTGCGGTCACGCCGGTGGGCAAGGGCGGGGGATGGGGCCAGCCGGCTGGCCTTAAGGACCACATGAACGGCGGCCGGCCGTCAAACCCGCGGGGACGGCTCAACGGGGAAAGGGTGTCGGATGGTCACCAGAGCGCGGCGTGCCGTTGAACAACTGGCTTGACCGGACTGGCCGTCGGCGAGCAAGCTCACCTCGGAACGCTGGGCAGCCGGTGATCGTTTTGCTAAAAAATGGAGAACGATGATGAAAAAAGCGGTTGTGGTCTCGATGGCAGTTCTGGTGTGTCTGGCCACCTTTACCTATGCACAGGTCGGGGCAAAGAAGGCCGGCGACTCTCGTGTGGAGACGCTTCTCAAAGAAGCCGATCTGACATACACCATCGATGAAGATGGTGATTTCCGACTCGAGAACGATGTTGGTAATGGAAGAACTCAGCTGGTTTGGATTCTATCCAATACATCCAATCTGGGGTCACTTGAGATTAGGCAGGTATGGTCGGTTGCATATCGATCAAAGACACCTTTCTCAGCCGAGGTTGCGAATCGACTCCTTGAGGTGAATTCCAAAGTCAAACTAGGGTCTTGGCAGGTGCGAGAGATGGGCGATGAATATGTTGCGGTGTTCTCCGCACAGATTGCCGCTGATACCGATCGAATGTCGTTACTTCTGGCGATACATGCGGTCACCACTACCGCCGATGAGATTGAAAAAGAACTTACGGAGAAGGACGATTATTAAGCTAACTTATGCGGCAGCCAGCATGGGAACCGCGCCACTTCGCTCTGCGATTTCCGTATGGTTGAGGCACGCCATTCTCTGAACGCGCCGCGCATGTCCGGGGAACGGTTCATTGGAGTCGCCAATAATCATCACTGCGCACTGAAAACCGGTCGAATTGACCGGTCAGACCATTTGAGAGTACGCTCGCTTTGGGCTGGTGTCAGCCCGCGCCCGTTGGGCAACAACATTGCAAAGAAAATACATTATGATAAGCAGAAAAAATGTCTTTACGGAGCTGGTCAGCTTCCTTGCCGTTGCAGTCATCCTGTGCACATCGGTCTCATGTTCATCGAAGCAGGAAGATGCAATCGCTGGTAAGTGGAGCAAGATTGGTGATACCGAAAAGATGGAATTCTTCAAGGATGGCACGATCACGATAGCCACCAAGAGTGAGAACCTGGTCGGGAAATATTCCTTTATCGATAAGGACAGAATCAGGGTTGAATTGGGCGGAGTCCGCGCTCTGGGAGGGCCATTCGTAGCTTCGGTCTCTTTTTCGGGCGACGAACTGACTTGGACGATGCCGGACGGAACGGCGTACATATATACGAGAGAATAAGTCCGACCGCATCGTCATCTGACCACGGCGCGCAGCGGCCGCGTGGCGGGAAGGTGAACGACCGGCTTGACCGGACCGCCCGTCGGCGAGCAAGCTCAACTCGGGCGGCCGTCAGCCGGCGCCCGTTCGGCATGAGCAAACAAATAGCATTTCTGATTCTTCTCGTTTTGACCATCAATGGTAATGCCCGGGGGAAGAGCGTTGATGAACGCATCGCGCAGTATGGCGGCGCCGTGCGGGAGCGTCTGGCGCCCTTTTTCGCGGTGGCGGGCGTTTCATATCCCCCGTCCAAGGTGACGCTCATCGGACTGAAGGCGGAGCGCGAATTACAGTTATACGCTGCCGGGACCAACGGCGCATACCGCTTTATCCGGAGTTATCCGATCCTTGCCGCCAGCGGAGGCTTGGGGCCAAAGCTGCGTGAAGGAGATATGCAGGTTCCCGAAGGGTTGTATCAGATCGAGTCGTTGAATCCGAACAGCCGCTTTCATCTCTCCTTGCGGATCAACTACCCGAATACGGTTGACCGCGCGCGCGCCGAGAAGGAAGGCAGGAAGAATCTGGGCGGGGACATCATGATTCATGGCAATTCGGTATCGATCGGCTGTCTGGCCATGGGCGATCCCGCCGCCGAAGAGCTGTTTGTTCTCGTCGCGCGCACGGGATTGCGGAATACCCAGGTGATATTAAGCCCGGTTGATTTCCGGGTGCGTCCAGCGCCTGTACGCCAGACAGGCGCACCTCCGTGGGTTGACGTCCTGTACGGATCGATCAAAAACGAACTGAGCCAATACAAGATGAAACAGGACGCCGAACCAAGCGCGGCGTCCCTGTCTCCGGCTCCGCGGACGAGGCCTTCGGTGGGTGCGCGCTGACGTTCGGTGCGATGAATATGAACGAGAGCGGCAAGCCACTGGCGATCTGGGGGATGGTCCTGCAATTCGGATCCTTGATTGGACTTGCGGGAACAGTCAGCGGCATGGTCCGGATCTTCGCCGAATTCGCGAAAGACAGCGCGGCCCAGCAGGAGGCGCTGGCATCGGACATCAGTCGCATACTCTACACGACCGTTGGCGGCATCGTGTTGTCGGTCATGGGGGTCATACTGCTCCTGGTCGCACTCATCGGCGCCAAGTACCGGGCTTCCTGGTTCCAAACGATCATGTGGATACTGGCGATCCTGTGGCTATTCAGCTTTCCCTTCGGCACGGCGCTTGGAATCTTCGTCATGGTCTATCTCTCGAAACACAGTACTGAATTCACCAAACCATCGCCTGCGCCGGATTTCTCACCCGCGACGGCTCCGGAATCCGCAGAGTCGTGACGTTCGCACCCTGATGAACAACGATGGAGGTCCTATGGCAAGGATAAGATTGTCGTTATGCGCTCTTCTGACAGCCGCCGCCATAGGCGGCGGTTCGCTGAGGGCGGGAAGGCCATCGGCGCTTCCGGCTCCAGCTGCGCACGACAAGGTGTGCAATGCCGTCTGGTCTGGACCCGATCAGGCGGATCCGGGCGACGCCGTCGTTATCGCCCGCTGTCGCGGGGCCGACGAGTATGCCAAAACCTCCGCCGGAAAGGACTGGAACCATCACTGGTACTTGGTGGAGATGGATGTCCTGGCTGTCGAGCGCGGCACATGGACCGAGAAGGAGGTGCGTTTCGCGTACCCCGACGCATGGCCGACTCCGGAATCGGGCATCATGATTGATAAAGCTGTGTTTCCGTTCGCCAAGGGGTACATCCTTGCCTTGACATTGAAGACGGGCGCGACGCCGGCGACGGTCGTCGCTTATGAGCGGCGGAGTTATGTAGCCCCCCATGGTCCGCTCAAGTACATCCAACTGAAACCTGGCAAGGTGGAGCCGGAGAGCGAGTACGGACGAATCATGCGGGCCGTGGCCGATTTCGAAACGGCACACAACGTTGCTGCCCGGAAGGCGGTCACCGACACGCCTGAGGATGCCGGCGACGCGTGGATCGTCCACCGCCGGGACGGTTGGGGTGTCAACTCCGGATCCTGGCTCTACCGGGTCAACAAGACGACGTTCGCCGTACAGGCGATGCCGTAGAAAGGCGCGGTTCGCTTGTGAAGATGTGAGGGCAGAATTAGAACGTGCGTGAGGTTCCGAAATCCCGTCCGGGCCGCAGAATTTCGCTCCAGGCGCCGAGGGCGTAGGACAGGTGCATATAGGCCATCATGGGCGGCAGTTCCACCGCGCGCGCGCCGCATTCCCGGATTTTGCCCAGGGCAAAGACGATCAGCGCCAGCGCATACACGGCGGCGAGTCCGACCGCGATCGGCCGGACGATGGGGAACCAGAGGGAAGCCAGTGCGAGCCAGAACATCGTTTCCAGGCCGGCCGCCGGAAGCAGGGGCGTCCATTCCCATGCCGCGCCAGCGCGGAGCAGGCGGATGCGCGTGGCGCCGTAGGTGAACATCTGACGGCCGAAGCCGCGGAGGGTCGGTCGCGGGTAATGCCACAGCCCGGCGCCCGGGTCGAACATCAGCGTCCAGCCCCGTTCGTGCACCGCCTCGTGCGCGGCCCGCATTTCTTCCCCCGGCCAGAAGTCCGGGGAGAATCCGCCGATCTGCTCAAGCACTTCACGCCGGAATGCCATGTTACAGCCGATGATCGCGGACCACGGCGCGGGCCGGGGCGGTGCGTCGTCCGCGCGATAGCGGCGGGACGCATACCCCGCCGCGGGGGAGGCGAGCGCATGGCCGGCCAGCCACGGGATGAGCGGAAGATCCTCCGGCACAAGGCCGGGGCCGCTCGCGATCCCGACATCCGGCGATGTGAAACAGGCCCGGATTCGGCCGATCCACTCGGGGGGAACCCGCACATCATCGTCCATGAAGGCGATAACATCGGAACTCGCGGCTTCCCACCCGGCGTTCTTCTTCCGGCTGGAATCCCCGCGATCGTAGCTGACGCGGAGATGGCGGATGCGGGGATGATGCGCGAGGAACCGATCCAGTTCCGCGGTGTCCGGACCGGAAACCCAATCGCCGGCCACGATGATTTCGATCGCTTCCGAACC
>JAGOHE010000008.1:22813-31630 GCA_017996315.1 Kiritimatiellia bacterium
GGCGGCCGAGGCAATATGATCCTCGCGCGGTTCGGCGGCGGCGTCTTCCGCGGAGGATCGGCGGGCATGTATCGCCAATCCCGGCGCCAGCCAGGAGCTTCCGAAGACCGTGGCGGCGATATTCACCAGGCGCGCGGAGAACGACCAGCGGCCGCACACCCACTCCACACGGATCGGAGTCCAGCCCGCGCGTCGGAGAAGCTTATCCAGGGTATGAGGAACGAAGGAGTACAGATGGGAAGACCGGATGGTCCGTTCCATCCGTCGCGCGATCGGCGACGCGGCGTTGGGCACATTCACAATCAGCCGCGCGCCGGGCAGCCACCGCAGCACGTCCAGCGGTCGTTCCAGATGCTCCAGCACATCGAACATCGTCACCACATCCCATGATCCTTCGAGGACGGGCAGGGGAGTTTCGTTGAGATTAACCGAAAGGTCCGCCCCGGGATGATGATCCAGTGTTGTGCGAGCGCATCCGCTCCACGCCGAACGCATCGCGCGCTCGTACGGGTTATCCGCGCCATAGCCGGCGCCGCCGATATCAAGCACCCGCAGTCCGGCCAGGTCGGTGCGAATAATTTCTGGTTTGCCGCGCAACATGGGTGCGATGATGGTCGAATCCACGGTTCATGGCAAGTTGGGGAGGGCGACCGAGCGGGGGGAACGGCCGGGACGGGCGGGTCCATCAAAATTGCCGCGTGCGCAGTCCTGACTTGATTCCACTGCCCAAAAAGGCATAATTATACCTTGTACATCTGTAGAGTTTTGGCCCTGATGGCATTGAGAGGACAGGCGGTTTCCAAGACGAAAACGTTCATAACCTATTATTGAAGAAAGGTTAACATGAGTACGCTTAAAAAGATGTCCAACTATTCCGGTCCGCGGGGTCCTGTGGTGCTGTGCGTGGTGGATGGCGTCGGCATCGGGAAATATCCGGAGGGCGATTTTGTCCGGGAAGCTTGGAAGCCGAATCTGGAGTGGCTTGGGCAGAACGCGCTGGTTTCGCAACTGACCGCGCATGGCACGGCGGTGGGGATGCCCAGCGACGATGACATGGGCAACAGCGAGGTCGGACACAATGCGATCGGCTGCGGGCGGGTATTTGCTCAGGGCGCCCGTTTGGTGAGCGAGGCCATCGCGTCCCGGTCGCTGTTCCAGGGCGACGCGTGGAAAAGCATCGTGGATCCCGTCCTCGATACCTCGTCCACCCTGCATTTCATCGGCCTGTTTTCGGATGGCAACGTCCACAGCCACATGGATCATCTGGAGGCCATGCTGCGCGAGGCGCGCGCGATCGGGGTCCGCACCGCGCGCGTGCACATCCTGCTCGATGGGCGCGATGTGCCGCCGACCTCGGCGCTGGATTACGTGGACCGGTTCGAGGCGTTCCTGGGCGAACTGAACGCCGAGGGCGGGGTGGATTACGCGATCGCCTCGGGCGGCGGACGGCAGAAGGTGACGATGGATCGTTATGAGGCCAATTGGTCCATCGTGGAACTGGGCTGGAAGACCCATGTGCGCGGCGAGGGCGACGGATTTCCCAGCGCCCGCGCGGCGATTGAATCCCTGCGCCGGCAGCATCCGGGAGTGATTGACCAGGATCTCCCTCCGTTTGTCATTCACCGCGATGGACGCGCGATCGGACCCATTTGCGACGGCGACAGCGTGGTGCTGTTCAACTTCCGCGGCGACCGGGCGATCGAGCTCACCCGCGCGTTTGAGGAGGAGTCGTTCGACCGCTTCCCCCGCGGCCCGCGTCCGAAGGTGACCTTCGCGGGCATGATGCAATACGACGGCGATCTGCTCATTCCCAAGCGCTTTCTGGTCTCCCCGCCCGCGATTGACCGCACGATGGGCGAGTATCTCGCGCGCACCGGTGTGATGCAGTACGCGATCAGCGAAACACAGAAGTTCGGGCACGTGACCTACTTCTTCAACGGAAACCGTTCCGGCAAATTCGACGAGGCGCTGGAGGAATACTGCGAGATTCCCTCCGACCGCGTGCCGTACGAAGAGCGGCCGTGGATGAAGGCGGCGGAGATCACCGACGAAGTCATCCGCGTGATCCGATCCAACCGCCCCCGCTTTATCCGAATGAATTATCCCAATGGCGACATGGTTGGCCACACCGGCGTACCGCAGGCGGTGAAGATCGCCGTGGAGACGGTGGATCTGTGCGTCGGCCGGCTGGCGCGCGCTGTCCGCGAGGCGGAGGGCATCCTCATCCTCTCCGCAGATCACGGTAATGCCGACGACATGTACGAGCACGACAAGAAGGGCGCCGTGGTGCGCGATGCCGCGGGCCAGCCCAAGATTCGCACCGCGCACTCGCTCAATCCCGTGCCGGTCTACATCTACGATCCGTCCAACGCCGCCCGCGCCCAACTGGCCCGGGTGGAACGCGCCGGTATCAGCAACCTGGCAGCGACCTGCCTCAAGTTGCTGGGCTACGAGCCTCCATCCGATTATTCGCCCTCGCTGGTGACGATCGGCCATTCCTGAGCGTCCGGGTTCCACATCGCGGGAGGATGCGCATGAGCAAGGGGGACATGGGTAGCCAAAGACGTCCGGGACGCCGCGGTCGTTGTTTCGCCGCGCTGGCCGGATGGGCCGCATGGGCGGCGCTGACGTCCGGGGCGGCCGCCCTCGAGCGCGATCTTCCGCCCGCGCCGATCACACGGGCGCTCCCGCGCGCACCCGCGCCGGAAGGGCTCGTCGGGGTGAAGCTGTTCCGGGTGGACGCGGAGCACGCGGCCATGCGCGTCGAAACCCGGACGCCGGTTCCCGCCTCCCGGATTCGGGTGCTGGTGGATCGCGATCCCGCGGAACGCGGGGATCGGGAGAGCGGCGCCGACCTCATGATCGAGGGAGGGATCGGATTCTACGCCGGCTACAGCCGCGGGGTTCGCTGGGTGGAACTGGGCGCCATGCCGTGGATCGCCGCGGAAGGTTCGGAATCCCGCGTTCACTGGCTGCTGCTGCCGGCGCCGCCCGAGGGGGTCCGCGCGATTTCATGGGCGGTGGAAGGCGTCGCCCCGGGCGACGCGGTCCATTTCCGCGAACCCGCGCGCGGGCTGTCGCGCGCGGAGTTCGGTCAGCTCCCGTTGCTCGAGCCACCCGCCGCGGAGGCGCCCGCTCCCTGGCCGGATTCCATCGCGACGGATGCGCCGCTTTCGCCCCGATTCGCGGCGATGCTGGATGCATATCCGTGGGAACCGATCCCCCTTGATTCCGCCGATCCCGCCACGTTGTTTCCTCCCTTCCTTTCCGGCCCGGCGCGGCTGGAGTTCCTGCTGAAAGACGCGCGCACCGGGGAAGAATCCGCCTGCGTTCCCCTCCACGCATGGCGCGATGGCGATCTGCGTTTCCGCTGGTCCGGTGAAACACTCGGACTCGCATGGGAAATCATCTTCGAGCACGCGCGCAGTCAGGAAATTCTCGTACGCGCAGGCGTCACTTCCCCCGATCCCGCCGAACGCGCGATCGAATGGACGGTCCGGGCGCGGTTGCCCTCGCCGGCCGAAGCCGGCGAACCGGACGCGGCCATGACGCCGCTCCCGTTCCGGATGGCCGTTCTGCCGGGCGGAGCGGTGACGCTGATGGGCGATCCCCTCGAGCCGCGCGACGCGGTGTTCACGCGGGATCCCGGGGGTACGGCGATGGACCTGCGCCATCGCATGATGCTCACGCCCCGCACCCTGCGGTTTCCCTCGCAGGGGACATTGAGTTGCTCGCTGCGCGCTTTCGCCGTGGATCCCGGCGTACCGGCGTTCCGCGCCGTGGTGGCCGCGATGCACGAGCGCGGCGATTTGTCCGCGGGCGCGCATCCGCCGCATTCCACGACCGGCGCTCCGCCCGTCGCGGTGCGGTTGAGCCCGTGGGCGGTGGATCTGCCCTGGCCCGGCGCGTGGCCGCGCACCGAGACCTCCGCGCGGGCGCTGCTGCTGTGGCATGCGGCCACCCGCGGCGACGCGGAGATTCCCGGCGCCCGTTCGGCGCTGCTCGCGGCCATGCGGAACAGCGGGGGCGGGTGGGCGCTGGAGATCGGCGACGCGCTGACGCCCTACGGTCTGCGGATTCCCGTCTCGGTGAACCCCGCGCTTGTGTCCACCGCCGCCGCGCCATGGAATCCCGGACGCCGGATCATCCAATGGTTGGATGAAACGATGGGCGATTCATCCAAGGTTTGGATGGAATGGGAAGGCGAGCATGCCGGAGGCGACGGGGATTTCAACGCGGCCGCGCTGGCGTGCGCGCGGTATCCCGCCGGGTATCTCGATCCGCTCGGTCCTCCGAGGATCGCTCCCGCGCGCGCCTCGGCCGAGTTGCTCCGCGATCTGGCGGATCGTCCCGCGGCGCGCCGTCCGCTGATCGCGGTGCGCGACGGGTCCGCGACGGGTTACGCGCTGGCTCCCTGGACGGATTTGTTCGTGGAAACCACGCGCGCGTGGATGGAACGGCCTGCCGCGGAGCGCGCTGAGCGCCTGTTTCTCCTGCGCGCATTGGCGGGGCACCGTCGTGTACGGTTCATGTCGGAGGCGGCGGATTCCGTGTCCCGGGTGTTCGCGAATGAACTGCTCAGCTGGGGCATGGAATTGACCGGCGGGGACACACCCGCCGCGGTGCGCGCGATCGCCACGCGGCTGGCCTCGGCGGGATGGCAGCCCTGGAGCGCAGCGCGAACCGCCGGCGCCGAGGCGCGCGTGGAGACGTTCGGTGCGGCCGGTCTTCCGGTGCGGCATGTGACGGTGGTTTCAAGGGCCGCCCATCCCATCCGCGCGGAAATCCGCATTCCCAGCGAAGGACAGCGTGTGGCGGTGACGCTTCCGCTGACCGGCGAGGCGCGTGTGGCGCCGGTGCGCGACGGCCATGCGACGGTGCTCGTGCCTCTCGCGCCGGGAGGCGTGGCGGTTCTGGACTGGTTCGCGCCGGAGCAGGCCGATGCGGAACGCGCGTTTCTGGGGGCGCTGGGAACGGATGCCGCGCGCGTCGCGCTGACGAATCTGGATTCGGCTCTGCGCGCGGAGTCCGCGGGCTGGACGCTGGATACGGATCTCGCCGCGGTGGCGCTGGAAGGCGCGCAGAATCCGCTGCAGGTGCGGGTGCGCGCCTCGGGCGCCGAGCCCGGTGTGGTGGAACGCGTGCGACTTCGCGCGGGCGGCGCGGATATTCCGCTGATGCAGGAACCCCGGCTGCTGGCGGCCGGAGAAGAACTCACGCTCACCGCGCCGCTCACCGTGCCCGGTCCGGCGCAGGTATGGGCGGAGGTGCAGAAGGGCGGGCAGCGGCATACGCTCACGCAGGTCCGGCTGCCCGCGTGGACGCCGATGATCGAACTCCGTCCGGAGACGGACACGGCGGTGTGCGCGGGAGCCGTCCTGCCCATGACCGCTCGCGTCCGTAATCATTCGGCCGTGCCGCGCCGCGTGACGGTGAGTTGCGATGGCGCGGAGGCTCCGGCGGAGACCCTGGAGTTGCAGCCCGGCGAGGAGCGCGTTGTGGAGCGCGAGGTTTCCGGACGCCCCGGTTCCGAGCGCGAGTTCACCTGGCGCCTTGAAGCGGAAGGCGGATGGCGCGCTTCGGCGGCGGTACGGGTGACGTTCCTGGACGAAGTCCGCGGGGCGTTACGCGACCGGCGCGCGCGCGTGGAGGCCAGTTCATCGGCGCCCGGCGCCGGGGCGTCCGCCGCGGTGGATGGAAACGCGCAGACCGCATGGGCCTCCGATCGCGCGGACGCCGAACCCTCCATGGTGTTCCGTCCCGCCGCGCCGGTTCGGGCGTCGCGCCTGGTCCTGCGCTGGCCCTACGTTCAGGGCATCGCGCAGTCGCCCGCGCAACTGGCCGTCGAGCGGACGGATACGGACGCCCGCGTTCATGCGGTGGACGTGATCGTCAAACCTTCGGGGGAGACGGAGATCGAGTTTCCCGCCGCGTCGGTGGCCTCCGTGCGGGTGCGCCT
Organism: Kiritimatiellia bacterium; assembly: GCA_017996315.1. Lineage (GTDB taxonomy): Bacteria > Verrucomicrobiota > Kiritimatiellia > PWTM01 > PWTM01 > JAGOHE01. The sequence goes on from JAGOHE010000008.1 coordinate 28,773, forward strand.
GCCGCGGGGGCGGGGATCCCCGGCGGCTCCGGATCGTTTGTGGATCGCGGAGGCCGAACTGCAATGACCTTCGATATGCCCATCGAACGCGGACGCGAGGGGACGGCGGAACCGCCGCCTGTGAGGACCATTCGCGCGCCGGTGACGGAGAAGATGCTGCTCGACTGGGCGGGCCCGAAGAAATTCGAAGAAGGTTGCGCGGTGTTCCGGCGGGACGCGGTGACCAACGTGGAATACCGCCCTCCTGTGGCGACCGGGTTGATCTGCTCCGGGAACCGGCAGTTGCGGACGTCGTTCCGGCTGCGCAAAGACGGGTCGGTCGAAAATCTTTGTCCCTGTTATGACAATCGCGAGCGCGGAATCATCTGCTCCCATGTGGTGGCCCTTGGCATGGCGCTTCGGCGCGATCTGAACGATCCCGCGGTGCTGGAGCGCCGGGCGGAGGAAGAACGGCGCGCCCGGGCGGCGGCCGCGGCGGACGAGCACCGGTATCTCCGGCGCGCGCGGGCGAACGATCCCGCCGCGCCCCATGCGCAGCTTGAGATCGGGCTCACGCATGAAGGAGTGTCCGGCTGGGCGCAGAATCGCATACCGGTCGGAATTCGCGTTCATACGCGGGGCGCCGCGCATTCGCCGGAGGATCTCGCCGGGCGTCCGCTGCGATGGTCGGAAGCCGACGATGCGCTGCTCTACGTGCTCGAAGACATCGCGGGCGGCCCCGTATCGGGCGAGCTGACCATGGGCCGGGCCGATTTCTGCAACCTGCTGGAACTGATGCGGGGCCGGTCGCTGGCCTCGCCGGCCGGCCCGGTGGAAGTCCGCGGCAGCCCGCTGCCGTTGCGTTTGCGGGTGAACTGGGTGCCGTCGAGCGGAGAACTCGCGCTGATGCTGGAGCCCGAGGACATCTCGGAGCGCGGCCGGCCGTGGCAATATCTGGCCCATCGCAAATCGGTCTGGGCGTTCGATGGCGCGGTATGGCGGCCCGCGCTTCCGGCGCTGCCCGAGCCGATGCATGCGGTATACAGCCGAACCATCCTGATTCCGCGGATCGCCGTGCCGCGATTCCTGCGCGTGGAACTGCCCACGCTCTCCCGACTGCTGCCGGTGGATTCCGAAGTCACCGCCGACCTGTTCACCATTGAACCCGCGCAGCCGGTGTTCCAGCTTGTGCTGCGTGGCAGCCCCGTGTCGCTGTCCGGTTCGCTCTATGCGGCGTATGACGGCGTGCGGCTGGTGGCGGGCAAGCAGGATCCCGCGGGCGATTTTGCGATTCCCGATCCCGCCGATGTGCTCCGGTATACCGTGCGCAGTCTCGATGCGGAGGCGGAGGCGCTTCGCCGGCTCGCGGCCGCGGGGATGCCGGGGGAAACGGGCGACCGGCTCGCGCCGGTGATCGGCGAGCGGGTCACCGTCAACTTTCTCTCGCGGCAGATTCCCGCGCTGCGCCGGGCGGGCTGGCACGTGGACCTGTCCGGACGCGCGGCGGCTTTCCTCGAAAAAACGCCCTACGCCACGCCGGTGGTGCGCATCACCCGCGCGGCGGACGAGCGCTGGTTTGAAGTCGAATTTGCCTATGAGGACGGGCGCGGCGGATCGCTGACTTCGGCTGAAATCGCGCATGCGCTGCGGATGGGCGATTCCTTTGTGGACCGCAAAGGCCGGCGTCTGCTCTTCGACACCGCCGCGATCGAATCGCTGCACGAGGTGTTTGAGGATTGCGCCACATCGGACGGCTCGCGACCGGGCACCTTCCGGGTGTCGGGGCTGTACGCGGCCTACATCAAATCCGCCCTGCACGCGCTGGATGGCGTGGATATTGAAGCGGACGCAAGCTGGCGGGCGGCGGTGGAACAGATGTCCAGCCACACGCCCGACGCCGATCTGCCGATGGAACTCCCCGCCGGACTGCGCGAGCGCCTGCGTCCGTACCAGTTCGAGGGAGTTCGCTGGCTGCGCTATCTGGAACAATGCCAGTTCGCGGGCATTCTCGCCGACGAGATGGGTCTGGGAAAAACGATCCAGACGCTGGCCTGGCTCTCGCTCCAGCGGCTCCTGCCGGACGCGCGGCCGCTGCCGGCGCTGATCGTCTGCCCGACGAGCCTCGTGGACAATTGGGCGGAGGAAGCCGCGCGATTCACGCCCGGCCTGAAGGTGCGGATTCTCACCGGGCTCGACCGCCATCAGCTTTGGGAGGCGCGCGACGGAGCGCATTTGTGGATCACCTCCTACGCGCTTATGCGCCGGGATATTGAACGCTATGACGGGCAGGAATTTTCCGTCGTGGTCCTCGACGAAGCGCAGCACATCAAAAACCGGACCACCCGGAACGCGCAGGCGGCCAAGCGCCTTCAGGCCCGCCACCGGCTGGTGCTCACGGGCACACCGATGGAGAACAGCGTCTCCGACTTGTGGTCCATCATGGACTTCCTCATGCCCGGCTACCTCGGCGCGCACGAGAAATTCCGGCATCGCTACGAACAACGCATCGCCGCCGGCGGCGAGGAAGGCGACCAGGCGCAGGCCCGACTGCGCTACAAACTCCAGCCCTTCCTGCTGCGGCGCATGAAACGCGACGTCGCCCGCGAGCTGCCGCCGAAGGTGCAGCGCGTCGCGTATTGCACGCTCACCGGCGATCAGCAGCGCGTGTACGCCGAACTGCTCGACCATTCGCGCCGCCGGGTGACCGAGCTGGTCGGGGAGCGCGGGTTCGATTCCTCGCGGATGGAAATTCTCCGGCTCCTGCTGCGCCTGCGGCAAACCTGCTGCCATCTCGGATTGCTGAAAATGGAAGGGCTGCAGAGCGAATCGCCCTCCGGCAAAACCGAACTGCTCATGGAATTGCTGCAGGAGGCGATTGG
>JAGOHE010000126.1 GCA_017996315.1 Kiritimatiellia bacterium
GGCCGTGTCGCTACCATTCCCTGGGCCAACTATTTTGCGGATACTCCCAATGCCGCTCGAAGCAGTTGGTGGTATGTCGACGATCCCCGGATAAACTGGATGTGGACGCCTTCCGATAATACCGCCGGGCCTCACGGGCAGTGGAAGGTGGGCGGGGCAAAAGGTGCAACTCAACCGAATTGGGCAGGCCGGCATCCCGGAGTTGTCGGCGAATATGGGCGGTTTGAGATGTATGTTCGGAATCGCGACCAGCTCAGAAATGTCGGGGAATTGGGCCTGCTGGCCTATGAGGGCACGGCGGCGCGAAACGCGGGAGAATGGAGAACGGTTCGGCTGGTGGGCGCCGATGCCTTGCCGGTGATGGACCGGTTCACAGTGCATACCAACGCGCTTACCGGGATTGTAAATCCCAATTCGATTAACCCCAACGCCATTGCAGCGATGTTTCTCGGAGCCCAGCCCGGCCGCTGGCCGGACGAACCCGCGACCTCCAGCCCGTCGCTTAACGCCACGCAGGCAACCGCTCTTGGCGCAGCGGTCGCGGCGGCATTTCCGTACAATAATCGTTCGGATCTCTCGCGGGTGGATTTCACCACTGTGGGTCTGGCGGATGGCGCCCAAATCGAAGGCGCGATGCGTAATACCGCCCCGTTTCTTTCGCCCCGTCAGAATCTTTTCTTGATCGTGGTCATGGGTCAATCCGTCACGGACACCAATCCCTCAAACGGTAACGTGGACGAAAACTCGGGCGAAGTGCGAGGCGAAGCCCGGGCGGTCGCCTTGGTCTGGCGCGATCCTTACAAGGTCAACAACCAACACCGCACCTTCATCCGCTGGATCAAGTGGTTGGAAGAATAGGCCCGAATCCAGGCTTGCTGCTCTTCGCTAGCGTGTCCCCCCGTTGTGTTGCCTTTTGTAGTCAACACAAACGCCGTGTCGCACGGTATAACGCGAAAATGGCAAAACAATAGCCATCTGCATTTCAGTCCCGTGTTCATTGGCTGAAATGAGGGTTGATGCCGGGGCTTTCTGGTGGGCGGTACAGGACTCGAACCTGTAACCTTCTGGGTGTAAACCAGACGCTCTAACCAATTGAGCTAACCGCCCCTTGGGACTCGTCATTATATCAAAAGTGCGGAGTAAGGAGGAGTGGCGGTTTGTCGCATCGGGTATGCGGCATGAGGTTCGTCGAAGCAGCCATCCACATCCATCCACCGCACGCGATGGCCGTTCACCATCGGGGCCGACATGCCCGGGAACACGAAGACGAATCCGTCCGGCGCGATCCCCTATTCTCCAAGCAGCGCGCGAACCGCTTCTGCGAGATCCGCGCCTTTCAAATTCCGCCCTCGAATGCGGCCGTCCTGATCCACCAGAAATGACGCCGCCTCACCGAATAACCCGCATTGGGCCGCCCACGTCCGCGCATCCGGCCCGACTACCTGGGGCCATCCCGCCCCCGCCGCATCCGCCTGAAGGCGACGCACCGCGTCCGCACCCATGAGCGATACGCCAATCACCTCAAATCGAGCGGAGGGATACCGGGAGCGCAGCCCGATCAACGTGGGCAGGTCCCGCCGCCACGGGACGGAATCAGTCCAGAAATCCACCAGATACGCCTTGCCTCGCAATGCGTCGGGCGACCATGTTCTGCCCGCCTCGTCACGCGCCGTGAATTCGGGAAACATCGCGCCCGGAGCCAGCAGCGATTTACGAAGGCTGGTTTCCATCGCCAGCAACGTCCGCGACTCTTCCGAGCCGGCGAACGGACGGCGCACCACCAGCGGCGACTGGGGCCCGTGTCCGCCCGAATACTGGAATGAGCGGGGATCGAAATACGGGCTGCCTTTGAACTCAATGATCAAGCGGCGGATCGCATCACTCTCGCCGGTTCGGGCTCGCCATTCGGCTTCGGTCGCATACACATGCCGCATCGCTTCGGGAGTCACCCGGGCGGGGGGATTCTTCCGAAGGGCTTCCACAATGGGAATCCCCTGCGCGGGCTGGCGTCGAAGATCCGCCCACGCGCGCGCTTCCACCAGGCGGGCATCCACCACGGCGCCACCTTCGCCACGGGCTTCCGCGTCCGCGGCCAGACGGTGCAGTTCACTGATGATATCCGTCCATTCCTGCGTGGAGATGGTCCGGCCGCCCATGTCATGCAGGCGGGCTTGGATTTTCGTCAGGTCCGCCGACGCCGTTGTCTGGGCGCGCGCGGGCAAGGGGGCAGTGATCGAAACGGTGGCCAGCAAGATGATCAGTGTATAAAAACGCCGCATGTGAAAACCTCCGTTGGTCTCAATCCTACTCGTTCCCCATCGAACATCAACTGGATAGCGATTCATTTCATCCAACCCGGCCAGCGCAGGACGCTCGGGAGAACATGCGTTCCCCTGCGAAGGGATCCGCGAAAGTCCGCATGAATGCAGAGACGTGGAAACAGCGGCCGGCCAACGGTTATTGCCCGGCGGGAACGGAGGGGGCTTCCGTCGGATTCGACTCCGGAACCGCTGGCTCTTCAGCCGGCGCCTCCGGTGCGGCGGGCATCGTCGGCTCCGCTACCGTTGCCGGCTCCACGGTTGCTGCCGGCGGAGTGGTAGCCTCCTCAGACACCGGATCCGCATCGGTCGCCGTTTCGGCGTCCGGCATGGTTTCGGCATTGGGGGCGATTGAATCCACGGGGGCGACCGGCGTTGCCGGCGTCACCGGCGTTTCGATCGGCACCGGAACCGGGTCCTTCTCGCGCATCAGGGTAGACTCCCCGTTCACCCCCGAGTACAGCATCGCCAGCACAACGGTATTCACCACGAAGATCGCACCCAGCCAGACCGTGATTTTGGTCAGCACATTGCCCGCGCGCGATCCGAAAATAGACTCCCCCATTCCGGAACCGAACGCGAGGCCCAAGCCTTCGTTACGCGCCCGCTGGAGCAGGATGACGCCGATGAGCAACAGCGAAACCAGCGCCTCGAGGACAATCAACAGTACTCGCACCACTTGCATATCAGGCTCCCGCGCGAACAATCGCGACAAATGAATCGGCTTTGAGCGCCGCGCCGCCAATCAAACCGCCGTCAATATCCGGCTGGCTCATCAACTCTTTCGCATTCTCCGGCTTCATGCTTCCACCGTATTGAATCCGCACCTTGGCCGCGACTTCCGCGCCGGCGATCTGCCCGAGCTGCTTGCGAATCGCGGCATGAACCTCCTGCGCCTGCGCGGCAGTTGCCGTGCGGCCGGTTCCGATGGCCCAGACCGGTTCGTACGCGATCACCACGGAATCCCAATCGGCCCCGGTGATGCCGTCCAAACCGCGGGCGATCTGGCGCGCGACGACGTTGAAGGTTTCGCCCGAATCGCGCTCCTGCAGAGTCTCTCCCACACACACAATCGGCTTCAGCCCGGCGGCCAGCGCGGCGCGCGCGCGGCGGTTGACCGTTTCATCGGTTTCGCCGAAGTATTGCCGGCGCTCGCTGTGGCCGACGATGACATAGGCGCAGCCTTTTTCGATCAGCATGTCGGTGGCGATTTCGCCCGTATAGGCGCCATTCTTTTCCCAATGCACATTTTGCGCACCCAGGGCGATCTGCGAACCGCGCACACCATCCGCCACCACCCACAAGCTGGTGAAGGGAGGACACAGCACGCATTCCACGTCGGTGAAATCGCCGAGTTTCGCGCGAATCTCCGCCGTCAGCGCCTTCGCTTCGTGCGCCGTCTTGTTCATCTTCCAGTTACCCGCCACGATGTTCTTGCGCATAATGTGGTTCCTTGGTTCCGCAGGCCTTGTTCCGGCCCGAAAATGCAAAATTGAGCCCACAGAATACCGCATCCCACCCCCCGATCGCAAGCGGGGAATGCAAGGCGTTGGTTTCTTGTGGCCTCCCCGGCCCAATCCCTTTAGGATGGCGCAACACCATGGAACGTCATCCGGCCAATCCGATCCTGACCCGGGCTGATATCCCGGGAGTCACCCCCCGCCTGCGGGATGTGACCTCGGTGTTCAATCCCGGCGCCGCGCGGGTAGGAGACGAGGTTCACCTGATGTTGCGCGTTCAGAATCGCGCTCGCGAAACCTTCTTTATGGCGGCCCGGAGCCCGGACGGGGTTCGGTTCCATGTGCGTCCCGAACCGATCCGGCTGGATGGCCTGGAGCGGATCGGTGGGCGGATTTTCCATTGCTACGACGCGCGCATCACCCCGATCGATGGCGCCTTCTACATTCTTTTCGCCATGGACATGGAATGCGGCTGCCGGCTGGGGCTGGCGCGCACCCTGAACTTCGAGCAGTTCGAATTTCTCGGCGTCGTGTCGGAGGAGGACAATCGCAATGGCGTGCTCTTCCCCGAAAAGGTCGCGGGACGCTACCTTCGCCTCGACCGCCCCAATCGCGCCGCCTTGAGCGGCGGTCCTCGTTCCGGCACGGAGATCTGGCTTTCGGAATCGGACGATTTGATGAACTGGAATCCCGTGGGGCCCGTGGCCTCCGGACGTTTTCACTACTGGGATGAATTTATCGGCGCCGGCCCCCCGCCCCTCAAAACTCGGGAGGGATGGCTGCTGCTCTATCACGGCATCGCCACCCATCTTTCCGCGGGGATCTATCAGGCGGGCGCCCTGTTGCTGGATTTGGAAAATCCCCTTCGCGTCCTCCAGCGAAGTCCGGCCAATATTCTCGAACCGCGCGAATCCTACGAGTGCGTCGGCCAGGTTCCGAATGTGGTGTTTCCCAGCGGCTGGGTGGCGGATCGCATGGATGACCGGGGATTCCTGCAACCCGACAGCCGGGTGCTCTGCTACTACGGCGCGGCGGACACCTGTGTGGGGCTCGCCACCTTCACGTGGTCCGAGTGGAAATCGCACGCATTCCCCGGCTGGCAGATCGGAGATCCGATGTGAGCAACACCGGCTTTCTGATCCCGGGCATCGCCGCACTTCTGATGGCCACTTCGTGCGCCGTTCGTTCCCCGGAAGGCCCCTGGCCCCGCCGACCCGCCGATCCTCCGCTGCCGGAACCCGCCCTGCCCGCGGATGCGCCCCGATACGTGTGCGGCCGCGCGTCGGGGCCGATGACCGTGGACGGACGGCTGGATGAACCCGCATGGGCCCGGGCGCCTTGGACGGCGGATTTCGTGGACATCCAAGGCCACGGCCATCCCGCGCCCCGCCATCGCACCCGCGCCAAGATGCTTTGGGACGACGAGTATTTTTATATCGCCGCCGAGCTCGATGAACCGCACCTGTGGGGCACCCTGACCGAACGCGATGCCATCGTGTATTTCGACAACGACTTTGAAGTATTCCTCGATCCTTCGGGGTCCACACACAACTACGCGGAAATCGAAATCAACGCGCTCAACACAGTCTGGGACCTGATGATCACCCGTCCCTATCGCGATCACGGGCGCGCCTTGCACGGATGGAATATTCCCGGCCTGCGCACCGCGATCGGGCTGCGCGGCACGGTCAACGATCCGTCGGACACCGATGAGGGCTGGACCGTGGAAATCGCGATTCCCTGGGCCGGGCTCAAGGACATCGCTCCGGACCTCATTCCTCCGAAGCCCGGCCATATCTGGAGCGTGAATTTCTCCCGGGTCCAGTGGCGGCTCGATATCCGGGACGGCGGCTACACAAAGACATTGGATCCCGTCACCGGCGCGCCCCGGGCGGAAGACAATTGGACCTGGTCGCCGACCGGACTGATCAACATCCACTATCCCGAGCGCTGGGGCTGGGTATACTTTAGCGAACAACCGCCCGAAAGCGCCCCGAAGAATTTCGAGCTCGACGTGTCGGAGCTTCAAGCGCGCGATCTGCTGAGGAAAATATATCACCGTCAGCATGCGCACCGCTACGCGCATGCCCGATTCACCGAGTCGCTCTCCGATCTGAACCTGACCGCCCCGCCGGCAGCGGCGGGCGCTCTCCAACTCCGGGCCGCCTGGAATCAGTTCCAGGCGCGGTGGCTCCTGCCGGACGGACGGACCGCATGGAATATCAATGATCTCGGCGGCATCTGGAAAGAGGAGATGGAACCATGAGCTTCCGCCCCCTGGATTGGCTCATCCTGATTGCCTCGCTCGCGCCGATCTTCTACGGCGCGATGCGCAGCCGCCAGCAAATGCGCAGTGTCGCCGACTTTCTGGCGGCGGGCAGGACCGCGGGGCGCTATTTGCTCACCGTCGCCAGCGGCATGGCCGCGCTGGGCGCGATCAGCATCATCGGCGAATTCGAGCTCATGTATAAATCCGGGTTCTGCCAGGCCTGGTGGGGGCTCTCGATGGGCGCCGTGGTTGTGATCCTGTCGGTGTCGGGCTGGGTGGTGTATCGGTTCCGGCAAACCCGGGCGCTGACGCTGGCGCAGTTTTTTGAAGCCCGGTACAGCCGGAATTTCCGGGTCTTCGCGGGGCTGGTCGCGTTCATTTCCGGCTTGATCAACTTCGGCATTTTCCCTTCCGTCGGCTCTCGTTTCTTTATCTTCTACCTCGGCCTGCCTCCAACGTTTCTCTTCGCGGGCGTGGAGTGTTCCACGTATGCCGTGG
>JAGOHE010000127.1 GCA_017996315.1 Kiritimatiellia bacterium
CAGTCTGCGCCATGCGGGGGTACAGTTTATCGACGACGAGGCCAGTCGCACGGTCGCGGCGGTGCACACCCAGTCCGAAGCCCTCAAGGCGCACGCCGGGCGGGTGAATCTCCAGGCGGCGGCCGAGATTGGCCGGGCCGCGGCGGCCGCGGCTAAAGCCGCTGGAATCACCGGGGTCGTGTTCGACCGGGGCGGGTTCCGGTACGGCGGCCGTGTGAAGGCGCTGGCGGATGCCGCGCGCAAGGCGGGCCTCCAATTCTAAGGGCGCGGAGCATACCATGGCACAACGCAGTTCAATGATGGATAAACAGGATCGCGGCTCTTCGGACACCGAGGAACGCGTCGTGGCGGTCAACCGCTGCGCGAAGGTCGTCAAGGGCGGCCGCCGCTTCAGCTTCAGCTCGCTGGTCGTCGTGGGCGATCGCAAGGGCCGAGTCGGCTACGCGCTGGGCAAGGCGAACGAGGTGGCCGATGCGATCCGCAAGGGCGGGGAAGCCGCTCGTCGCGCGATGGTGCCCATCCGCTTGCGCGATCGGACCATTCCCCACGAGATCGAGGCCCGCGAGGCGGGCGCGCATGTGCTGCTCAAACCCGCCTCGGCGGGTACCGGCGTTATTGCCGGAGGCGCGGTGCGCGCGGTGCTGGAACTCGCGGGTGTGCGCGATGTGCTCGCCAAATCCAAGGGCAGCAAAAGCCCGCTCAATGTCACCCGCGCGACCATGAAAGCGCTCTCCCTGATGCGCAGCTATGAGGAGGTCAAGGCGGCGCGCAGCGCGGTGTGAGATTTTGGAAAGGATCTTCGATGAAACTGCATGAATTAAAGAATACCCCCGGATCCCGGCGCCGCGCGAAGCGGGTGGGGCGCGGGGAGTCGTCCGGCTGGGGCAAGACGTCCGGTCGGGGCAACAAGGGCCAGCACAGCCGCGCGGGCAGCGGTCACCGCGTGATGTTTGAAGGCGGTCAGATGCCGCTGATGCGCCGGTTGCCCAAGCGCGGATTCAAACCGCCCACCCGGGTGGTCTACAGCGTCGTCAATGTCGGGGATCTGGAGTCGTTTGACGCGGGCACGACCGTGGATATCGCCGCGCTCCGGAGCCGCAGACTTGTACGGGGCTCCGCCGGGAATCCCGTCAAAATTCTGGGATTTGGATCCTTGAGCCGAAATCTCACCGTCCGGGTTCATGCCTGCAGCGCGTCCGCGAAACAGAAAATCGAGGCGGCCGGCGGCGGGTGCGAGCTTCTGAAGTAACAATCATGCTCTCTGCCTTCAGAAACACATTTAAGGTTCCCGAGCTGCGTCAGCGTATTCTCTTTACGCTGGGGTTGCTCTTTGCCTGCCGGGTGATCGCGACCATCCCCGTTCCGGGAGTCGACGCCGCGGCGCTGGCCGAGGTGATCCGTAAAATTCACGGGGATGTCGGCGGCGGATTTCTCGGGCTCTATGACCTGTTCACAGGCGGAGCGCTGGAGCGTTGCGCTGTGGGCGCGCTGGGCATCATGCCCTACATCAGCGCTTCCATCATCCTTCAGCTGATGACCGCCGTCGTGCCCGCGCTGGAACGCCTGGCGCGCGAGGGCGATGCCGGTCGCCAGAAAATCACCCAGTACACCCGGTATCTTACCGTCGCGTTGTGCATCATCCAGTCGCTGGTGTTCGCCCGCGCCATGCTCAGCCCTCAGACGTTCGGGGCGGAGCAGCCGATCGTGGTGATGGAATCCTCCGGGTTGTTCCTGGCGCTGGCGGTCATGGCCATGACGACCGGAACCATGGTGTCGATGTGGCTGGGTGAGCAGATCACCGCCCGGGGCATCGGGAATGGCATTTCGCTGCTGATTACCGTCAACATCATCAGCCGCCTCCCGGGCGCGGTCAACGCCATCATCGCCGAGCTCACCAAGACCGGAGGGGAAAGCCGGTTCACGGTATTCCATATCGTCGTACTGGCGGTGCTGTTGTTCCTGGTTGTGGCGAGCGTGGTGGCCATGACTCAGGCGCAGCGCAAGATTCCCGTCCAGTACGCGCGCCGCGTGGTCGGACGCAAGGTCTATGGCGGACAGAACACCTATATGCCGCTGCGGGTGAATTACTCGGGCGTCATGCCGATCATTTTCGCCAGTTCCCTGCTGATCTTCCCGCCCCGGCTGTTCAAGGCCCTCCCGTTTGAATGGGCCAAGACCTTTGGCGCGGCGATTGACGTCGGCACCGCGACGTATGACGTGCTCTTCGGACTCCTCATTCTTTTCTTCTCGTACTTCTGGGTCGCCACGCAGTTCAATCCGGTGCGGATCGCCGATGATCTCAAGAAATATGGCGGCTATGTGCCGGGGATCCGGCCGGGCACGCCCACGGCCGAATATCTGGACCGCGCCATGACGCGCCTCACGCTGGCCGGAGCGATTTTCCTGACCGCGATCGCGCTTGTTCCCCGCATCATGCAGGTCAACCTCGGGATTCCCTGGATCGTGGCCTCCTTCTTCGGCGGCACCAGCCTGCTGATCATCGTCGGCGTCATGCTGGATACGATGCGCCAGATTGAATCGCAGTTGCTCATGCGGCACTACGACGGATTCCTCAAGAAGGGCAAACTCCGCAGTCGGAGCTGAACGGATCGAGATGGCGAGTTTCATCGTTCTCCTGGGCGCGCCGGGCGCCGGCAAGGGCACCGCAGCGGAGGCGCTTCGGGACCAGTGCGGCTACCTGCACCTGTCCACGGGTGATCTCCTGCGCGAGGCCATCCGGTCGGAAAGCGAGCTGGGGAAAGCGGCGAAAGAATACATGGCGCGGGGGGATCTCGTACCCGACGCGCTGATTCTTTCTCTGGTGCGCGATATCCTCGCCCGGTCGGCGCCCGACGCGCGCGTGTTGTTCGATGGCTTTCCCCGAACGATCGAGCAGGCTGTCGCTCTGGATGCGCTCCTGGCCGAAACCGGCGGCCGCCTGCGGGCGGTGTTTCAACTCATCGCGGATGAAGAGTTGGTGGTCCGCCGGCTTTCGGGCCGGCGCATCTGCCGGGACTGCGCCGCGGTGTTCAATGTCAATACCATGCCCCCTCGCGTCGAAGGCGTGTGCGATCACTGCGGGGGAACGCTGATCCAGCGTCCGGACGACAACGAGGCGACGGTGCGCAACCGGCTGGCGGTGTATGTCCGCCAATCGGCTCCGCTGGTGGAGTACTACCGGCGGCAGGAATTGCTCTTTGATGTAGACGCCCGGGATCGTGACACGACGCTCGCGGGAATCCAAGCCGTTCTTGATCCGCGATGAGCGCCGGACCCCGGCCCAAAACTCCCGGCGAAATTGACGCGATGCGCGTGAGTGGCCGGCTGGCGGCCCAGGTTCGCGACATGGTGGCCCGTGCGGTACAGCCCGGAGTCACCACCCGCGAGTTGGACGAGCTGGCGCGTGCGGAGTTCGTACGGCTGGGATGCCGTCCGGCCTTCCTCGGATATCGAGGCTATCCGGCCAGTGTCTGTGTATCGGTCAACGATGAAGTGGTTCATGGCATCCCGGGAGCGCGCGTGATCCAGCCCGGCGATCTGGTCAGCTTGGATGTCGGTGTGGAGCAGGACGGCTGGTTTGGCGACACGGCCACCACCGTGCTGGTCGGGGCGCCCTCGGCCGAAGCGATGCGTCTGGTGGATGTCGCCGGACAGGCGCTGGAGGCGGCCATAGCCACGGCCGCTGAAGGCCGCTGGTTGTCGGACGTGTCACAGGCGGTTCAGCGGACGGTGGAGTCGAATGGATTTTCCGTGGTGCGTGATTTTGTGGGCCACGGCATCGGCCGCCGTATGCACGAGGAACCGCAGGTGCCGAATTTCGTGGACCGACGGATGTCCCGGATCCGGTTGGCGGCCGGCATGACGCTGGCCATCGAACCGATGGTCAACGCCGGAGGAGCCGCGGTTCGAGTGGAGCCCGACGGATGGACGGTTCGAACGGCGGACGGCAGCCTGTCGGCCCACGTGGAGCATACGGTGGTTGTCGGCCGGGACCGGGGCGAGATTCTGACCCGGACGGACGAAGTCGCATGACGCCGGAACGTTTTGTGCTGGACGCCGTGGTGAACAATGTGATATCAAGTAGGGCTTTTCGTGCGGTACTGGAGAACGGCCACGAGCTGGTCGCGTTTCTTCGTGCCGCGGAGTCCTCCGGCGTATATGCGCCGGGGAGTCGAATTCGGGTCGAGATGTCGCCCTGCGACATGAGCAAAGGGGCGATTCTAGGCCCGTCAAGCGAGGATGGTCATGAAAGTGCGTAGTTCGGTCCGCCGCATTTGCGAGCGGTGTAAAGTGGTTCGCCGGAATGGCGTGGTTCGGGTGATCTGCACCAATCCGCGTCACAAACAGCGGCAAGGATGATTGCGGCGCGGCGGCCTTCGAGGCTGCCCGGCCCGCGCAAGGAGTATACGAGCATATGCCACGGGTAATCGGTGTGGATATTCCGGGCCGCAAGCGAGTCGAGTACTCGTTGCGGTACATCTATGGGATCGGACCGGCGAAAGCGCGGGAGATCCTGGCCAAGTGCAAAGTCGATCCCGCGAAGAAGGCGGATGATCTGACCGACGAGGAAATCACATCGATCGCGCAGGTGCTTCAGGCCGAATATAAGGTCGAGGGCGATCTGCGCCGCGAAGTGTCCGCGAATATCCGCCGGCTCATCGGCGTCAACTGCTATCGCGGGCAGCGGCACCGCCGCGGCTTGCCGGTGCGCGGCCAGCGCACGAAGACGAACGCCCGTACACGGAAGGGCCCGCGGAAGACCGTTGGCGCCGTGCGCGGCAAGGAAGCCCGCGCCGCGGTGAAGACCGACGCATGACGCGCCGGCGAATGATCCCCCTTTTCCAGGAGCATGCAGAACATGGCTGATCCGAAAGAAGATAAAAAAACCTCCGAAGCCGCGCCGGACGCCGCTCCGGCCCCGGTGACGGGCGTTGACGCGGTTCTCGAGGGCGGGGCGGAAGATGCCGCCAAGACCCGCAAGGTTCGCGTCAAGGCCGGAAAACTGATTCCCAGCGGCATCGTGTTTATCCAGGCCAGCTTCAACAACACCATCGTGACCATTACCGATCCGCGCGGCGCGACCGTCTCCTGGAGTTCGGCCGGCCGGTGCGGGTTCAAGGGTTCGCGCAAGAGCACGGCGTACGCCGCGACCGTGGTGGCGCAGGAAGCGGCGCGCGCCGCCGTGGCGAACACGGGCATGCGCGAGGTGGAAATTCGTGTGCAGGGGCCCGGATCCGGCCGCGAGTCGGCCATCCGCGCCATCCAGTCGGCGGGGATGAATGTATCCGCCATCAAGGACGTCACGCCGGTTCCGCATAATGGCTGCCGGCCGCCGAAGCGCCGTCGCGTGTAACCGCGGAGATTTACAGGAGTCACCATGGGTCGAGATACCGGACCAGTTTGCCGCAAGTGCCGCCGGGAGGGCATGCAGCTCTTCCTCAAAGGCAATCGTTGCTTCACCGCCAAGTGCCCGATTCAGCAGGGCACCGTGCCGCCCGGCCAGCACGGCGCGCGCCGCCGGAAGACGTCGGACTACGGCCAGCAGCTGCGCGAGAAACAGCGGCTGCGCTCGATGTACGGAATGCGGGAAGGCCAATTCCGGCGCTTCTTCGCGGAAGCTCAGCGCAAGCGCGGCGTGACCGGCGAAACGCTGCTGCAAATGCTCGAAATGCGCCTCGACACGGTGGTGCAGCGCCTGGGCTTCGCCCCGTCGCGCCGCGCCGCACGGCAGGCGGTGTTGCACGGCCACGTCTCGGTCAACGGCCGCACCGCGACCATTCCTTCGATGCAGCTCAAAGCCAACGACACGGTGCAGATGCGCGCGCGCGAGCGAAGCCAGACCATGGCCCGCATGCCGGTGGAAGAAGCCGAAGCCCGCGGGATTGCCAAGTGGCTCGCGTTGGACAAGGAAAATCTCAAGGGAATGGTGCTGCGCATTCCGACCCGCGAGGACATCAACCCCGTGGTGAACGAGCAGCAGATCGTGGAATTGTACTCGAAGTAATTCCCGCGTCCGGCCCACGACGGGCCGGCCGGAATACCGCCATACAGGCCGCTTAATGCGCGGCCTTGGGAGGAGATAAACATGCCGATCCGATTGGGTCGTTTTGAAATGCCGAAAACGATCCGCGCCGAAATGAGCGCGGACGTTCCCCACTACGGGAAATTCACCGCCGAGCCCTTCGAAGCGGGCTACGGGCGCACGATGGGCAACTCGCTGCGGCGCGTGCTGCTGTCCTCGATCGAAGGCGCGGCGATCGCGTCGGTCAAGATCGAAGGCGCCATGCATGAATTCTGCAGCCTGCCCGGCGTGGTGGAGGATGTCACGGACATCGTCCTGAATCTGAAGCAGGTGTTGCTGAAGTCCTATACCCGCGAGCAACGGAGAATCCGGCTGAAAGTCAAGGGCCCGGGACCCGTAACGGCCGGCGACATCCAGACCGATGGAATGATCGAGGTGCTGAACCCCAAGCATCACATCGCCACGCTGGACGCCAACGGCAAGCTGGAGATGGAGATGGTGGTTCGCGTGGGCCGCGG
>JAGOHE010000009.1 GCA_017996315.1 Kiritimatiellia bacterium
GGACTCGGGCGAGGAAGCGCTGAACATTGCCGATCAGCTCGTCCGCAGCAACGCCCTGGACGTGGTCGTGGTGGATTCCGTCGCCGCGCTCGCCCCGCGGGCGGAGCTGGAGGGGCAGATGGGCGACAGCTATGTCGGACTCCAGGCGCGGCTGATGTCGCAGGCCATGCGCAAGCTGACCGGCGCGATCAACCGGTCCAAGACCTGTTGTATCTTCACCAACCAGATTCGCGAGAAAGTCGGCGTGATGTTCGGCAGCCCGGAAACCACACCCGGCGGCCGGGCGCTGAAATTCTACGCCTCGGTGCGTCTGGATGTGCGCCGGATCGCGACCATCAAAGACCCGGCTGGAACCGCCATCGGCAACCGGACCAAGGTCAAGGTGGTCAAAAACAAGGTCGCCCCCCCGTTCACCGAGGCCGAGTTCGACATCATGTACGCCGAAGGCATTTCGTGGGCGGGATCGATCGTGGACTCGGCGATCGCCCTGAACCTGATCGAGAAACGCGGCTCCTGGTTGTCGTTCGAAGGCCAGCAGATCGGTCAGGGGCGCGATGCAGCGGTCACCGAGTTGAAACGGAATCCCGACGTGGCCCAGATGATGGTGGAGAAAATCCGCACCAAGCACCATGAAATTGGAGCGGCCCGCTATGCCGCCGCCTCGGCTCCGCCGGCGAAATAGCGGACGCTTCTACAACCGCCATTCCGGTGAACGCCGGACGCCGCGGGTGGGTCCAATCGTTACGCCGCTTGTCCGCGGCGACGACGGCGAACATGGCCCGCGGGTGCGTGGAAATTATTTATGAGCAAGACATTGAAAATCTGGTCCGGCCTGGGTTTGGGCCTGATCGTCCTGGTCCTGGCCGGTTTGTACCGGACGGCGCTCGCGCAGGAAGCCCCCGCGCCCGCCCCGACGGTCGCGGCGGAACCCAAAGCGCCCGTCGCCCCCAAGCCGGAAGACGTGCGGGCGGAGCGGGAAAAGTTTGATCGGCTCGGATCTCGCGTCAGCCGGATCCTGGCGGCGGTCATCCCGCGCGTCCATCTGTTCCAGCAGCCGGTTTCGGATGCCATCGCCGCCAAGGCCGTGGATCTGTACTTGGATGCCCTTGATCCGGACCGGATATTTTTCCTTCGTTCGGACGAGGAGCAGTTCCGTCGCGATTCCGCCAACCTGGCGCGCGATTTTCGGGACGGAAATCTTGCGTTCGCATGGCAGGTACAAGACCGGTTCGATGCGCGGGTGCGCAACCGGCTGGAGTTTGTGCGCCAGACCCTGAGCCAGGGCTTCGATCTTCAATCGAAGGAAGAGTATGAATGGAGGCGCAACAAGGCCATGCGCGCCGCGGATGAAGCGGCGTGGGATGATCTGTGGCGCCGGAAGCTGCAGCACGAATATGTGGCCCGGATGGTCAGCGTGAAGCTGGCCGAAGACTCCGGAACAAAAGAAGAGCCGGCCGCCGCCACGGGTTCCGTTCGGACCCCCGGCGCCGCGGAGCTGGAACGGGAAGTGATCGCCAACGGCGGAGCTGAAGGGCTGGAAGACCGTGAATTGACTCCGGAAGAATTTCTGGCCAAGCGATACCGTCAGTATGAACGGCTGATTGGCGCGCCAGACTCCGAAACGATCGTGGCGGCCTTCCTTTCGTCCTTCACCATGGCATACGACCCTCATTCCGAATACATGTCGCCCATGCAGACCGAGGATTTCGACATCAACATGAAGCTCAAACTGGTGGGCATTGGCGCTGTGCTGACCTCGGAAGATGGCGCCGCCAAGATCGAGCGCATCATGCCGGGCGGTCCGGCGGAGCTTGACGGCCGCCTTCAGCCCGGCGACCGGATCATCGCCGTCGGTCAGGACGACCAGACGCCGGAAGAAATCCTGCACCTTCCGCTCAGCCGGGCGGTCCGGAAAATCCGGGGCAGCAAGGGCAGCCGCGTCACGCTGGTCTACTGGCCCGCCGGCGATATCTCGGGATCCACGGAGCGCCGGATCGAACTCGTTCGGGACGAAGTCAAGCTGGAGGAATCCGCCGCGAAAAGCAAAGTGGTGGAACTGCCCGGCGCCGACGGCCAGGTCCGCCGCATGGGGCTCATCACGCTTCCGGAATTCTACGCCGACTTCAAACCCGCGGGAGATTCCGAGGCCCGGCGCTGCTCCACCGATGTGAAACGGCTGCTGAAGGAGCTGGAGGGGCAGAACATTGATGGCATCGCGCTGGATCTGCGCAACAACGGGGGCGGCTCGCTGCAGGACGCAATTGATTTGGCCGGATTTTTCATCCGGTCCGGCCCCATCGTGCAGGTGCGCAGCGCGCGGCAGGTGGAAGTGCACAGCGATCCCGATCCCGAGATGCTGTACGCCGGCCCCATGGTCGTGCTGGTGAACCGGATGAGCGCTTCGGCCTCCGAAATCGTGGCCGCAGCCCTGCAGGATTACGGACGGGCCATCGTCATCGGCGATTCCAAGACTCACGGAAAGGGCTCCGTCCAGGCCTTGCTGCCGCTCGAAGTGCGCGGCGCGGATTTGGGCTCCTTCAAGGTCACCAACGCCAGCTTCTACCGGATCAACGGCCAGTCCACGCAGGTGGAGGGCGTAAAATCGGATATCGTGGTGTCCTCCGTGTTCGACGGCATGAAGATCGGGGAGGAATATCTCGAAAATGCCATGCCCTGGTCCGTGGTGGATCCCGCGTTCTACGCCACGCTGTCAGACCAGGCGCCGCCCATGGATATCCTGCGGGGCCAGTCGGAGCAGCGCCGGAATGGCGACGCCGCCTTCCAGAAGCGTGAAGAATTGCTCAAGCGCATCCGCGAACGCACAAACGCCAACCGGATCAGCTTGAATTTCGAAGAACGGCTGGCCATGGCGCGCGCGGACCGCGAACTCAATGAAGAACAGCGCAAGCTGATGGGCGCAACCCCTGCGAACGACGAATCCCCCACACAGGATGCGGTGCTAATGGAAGCCCTCCGGGTCCTGTCCGACATCTGCCGGTGGCGCGATGCGCTGCGGGGTTCCTCCCCGCAGGAAGAAGTGCTGGCCGAAGCGGCCTGAACGCGCGGTTCGGACGGTCGCGTTTCAGGAGTGGGAAATCGCCCCCACCGGACATCCCTCCTCCGCCTCCAACGCCGAGCGGCGAAGATCGTCGGGCACCGGATCAACTTTTACGGTGGATTT
Organism: Kiritimatiellia bacterium; assembly: GCA_017996315.1. Classification (GTDB taxonomy): domain Bacteria; phylum Verrucomicrobiota; class Kiritimatiellia; order PWTM01; family PWTM01; genus JAGOHE01. The sequence continues at coordinate 3,182 of JAGOHE010000009.1, forward strand.
GAAATCCACCAATTCGAATACGGCCGGGCAGGTGCCCTCGCACGCCCCGCATCCGATGCACGCGTCTTGATCCACACGAAAGGTCATGGCCTGTCTCCTGTAAAACTCACACTTCGTCTTCACCGCCGAACGTGGAGCCATTTCATGCCAATACCGCATGCGCGTCAACCCTCTTCCCGCGCGGAAGTCTTTTTCTTCCCGATCGCGCGCTGGCTCTGGACGCCGGGGTGCGCGCGCCCGGCCGCGCGAGCCGCGGACGCGGACCGGAGCTGAAAGACCTCGATGTGATGGGCGTTTCCGTGGTTGAATGCCCCGGCGCCGGATCGGCAAGCCGAGGAGATGTTGTTCGTGGAGATTCGTTCAGACCGCCCAGCGGAAAAAGAGGACCGTCCCCGAGGCGGGCCGATTCTGATCGCCGCCCGGAATTTGGATCACCCGGAAGCCCGCTTGTTCGCCGAGCTGGCTCGAAAGGGATGGCGCATGGAGGCGGTGCTGCATCCGGAACGCCGTCATGCGGCATGGCTCGAAGAAGCGGGAATCCCCATCCACGAACTCGACCTCGGTCCGCGCCGGCTTCCGGGCGCGGTCCGCGCTGAGTTGGCCGAAATCCTGCAGCGGGGAAAATTCCGAATCGTCCACAGCCTGCACAACAGCGCCCTGCGGGGGGTCTGGAAAACAATTCCACGGGGAATGGATGCGCCCCGCTGGATCGCGTATCGCGGAGCGATGAATCTGACGTGGTCATCCCTGTGGTTTTATCGCCGCATCCCCGTGGACGCGGTTGTGTGCGTATGTGAAGCCGTACGCGCCCATCTGCTCGGCCGCGGACTTCCCGATCGCATGCTGCGTGGTATCTACAAGGGCCACGATCCTGCGTGGTATCCGGCCAGTTCCCGCGCGCTCCTCCGCGAATTCAACATCCCGCCCGGCGCAGTCGTCTTCGGCAGCGCGGCCAGCTGGCGCCCGTCCAAGGGCGGCGCGCTCTGGCTGGAGGCGCTCCAGCGGGTGCCCCCCGATGTGCCCATCGTCGCGCTGGCGATCGGCGACCTTCGGGACCGCCAGATGGAGCGCTTGGCGCGGGATCCCCGGTGGCGCGACCGGATCCGCCTCGCCGGCCCGCGCCCGGATGCCGCGGCGCTGATGGGCGCATGCGACGGGATGGTGATGCCAACCCTGGAACGCGAAGGACTGTGCAAAGCCGTCATCGAAGCCGCCATTCAGGGCGTACCGGCGATCGTGAGCGATGCCGGCGGCATGCCGGAGATCATTCGGGACGGCATGGAAGGGCTGGTGGTTCCGCGCGGCCAGGCCGCCGCCCTCGCATCCGCGATGGAACACATGGCGCGCGACGCCGACTTTCGCGCCGCGTGCGGGCGGCGCGCCCGCGAACGCATCCTGTCGGCGTTCCATCTGCGGCAGACCGTCGCCGCCTATGACAACCTCTATACCGAACTCTTGTCGCCCCGATCCTGAGCGCCGGCCGCTCGTTTCATGAGGGCATCGGGATTGCAAGCGGGGCGGAGCGTGGGATATGATGCGCGCATGCCATGGTATTACGCAGCACACGGTAAACCCGAAGGTCCGGTGGATGACACCACAATCCAGCAATTGGCCCGCGATGGCCGGCTGGAGCCCGCTTCCCTTGTGTGGAACCCCGAAGTCAGCGCCGAATGGGTGCCCGCTCGTACGGTTCCGCTTCTTGCGGCGGTGTTTGCAGGGGCCCCGGCCGCGCCCGCCGCACCGGCCTTCACCACGCCGCCATCCACATTTCCCTCGCACATCACTCAGCGGCCGGCGGCCGACTTCACTGGGCCCGATGCGACCAACAGCGAGCTGACCCGGCGCGCACGGGAATCCCTGAGCGGCTCATGGGGATCCGCGATCGGACTGATCGTCATCGCCTATGTACTCCTGTTCGCCGTGATTCTGATCTCCAGCTTCATCCCCCTGGCTAACTTGGTTGCGCAGTATGTGCTCATGCCGCCCATAATGGTCGGCGTTATCATGTTTTTTTTGTCCCTCCTCCGGAGAGAACCGGTAAACGTTGGCCAATTGTTTGGCGGCTTTGCGGCTTTTGGTCCCTCTGTGCTGGCCCAGTTGTTGCTCGCCCTGATCGGGCTGGGTCTCGTGCTGGTATTGGCCATACCGTTCATTGCGGCAGTGGCGGCCATACTCGCCTCAAGCGGCGGATTGTCCGCCCTTTTCAATGACGGACCATCGCCGGAAATGGCGCGCAGTATTCCTTCGATCATCGCGCTCTTGGTTATTTTCTATGTTTTGCTGATCGTCGTGGTAACGTGGATTCAGCTTCGGTTCAGCATGGTCTGGGCGATTTTGGCGGACCGGCCTTCGACCGGCGCCGTGGCCGCCCTGCGCCGCAGCGTTCAGATCATGCGGGGCCGGAAATGGAAGTTGTTCTGCCTGATGTTTCGCTTTTTCGGCTGGTCATTGCTCGCCATGCTGACCTGCGGCATCGGGTTTCTCTGGGTCATCCCCTACATGTGCGCGAGCTACACGGCGTTCTATGAAGACGCCGCCCCCCGCACGCCGGAAAGCTGATTCATGCCCTCGCCTGCCGCTCCTTTGGTTCCGGATTCCGTAGAGCGGAATCTTCTTCGGCTTCCGCTGGCGCGGATTTTCCTGAAGCACCTGGAAGACATGCTCGGCCCTCTTCGTAATCTGACGGGCCTGGATCTGGGTGGCTGGGGCGGAGCGTTGAGCGCGGAGCTCCGCCGTCGGGGCGGAGCCTGGACCAGTATGGACGCTCCGGGGCCAGCCTTCGAATCGCTGCGCAAGCGGTGCGGCGACGAACGCATCTATCCCATCGAACGCCTTCAGCTGCCCTTTGCCGACCAGTCGTTCGATGTCGTGATTGTGGTCGATCTGCTGCAACACGCCCGGGACGAGGACGCGCTGGTGCAGGAGCTGCATCGGGTGCTCCGCCCGGCCGGACAATTAATTATCCAGGTGCCCCGCCTTCGCTCCGGCTCGGTGGTTTCCGCCTGCCGCCGCCTGCTGCGCATCCAAGATCCGTGGGCCAGCCGCCTGCGGGCGGGATACACCCCCCGGCAGCTTTTCGCGGTGCTCAAAAACGGATTCGATGTGCAGGACGCGCGGTCGTATGGGCGGCCGTGGTCGCACCTGTTCGATTTGGCCCTGCGCGCCGCGGCGGTGCGGCGCTCGGGGATCGAGGGCGCAGTGTACGAAGCCTGGGCCGAGCTGGCCCGGACCTGGATGCCCGCCGCGTGGGCGGCGCGCGTGCTGGATGCGCCGTTGCTCCTCAGCCGAGGCCATCGGCTCCTCGTGCGCGCAAAACGCCGTTTGTGGATCCCGCGTCATACGCCCGTCCTGCGCGATGGCCGGTCCATTGCCGAAGCCACGCTGCAAACCCGGATCGGCACCGCATCCACGCTCGCCCAGCTCACCGCTCCGCGGGGGCCGAACCAGGTGCGAACCCGGCGGTAAAACCGGCTCCTCCCGGCGCCATCCTGCGTTCCCGCCCGGCCGGCCTGCGAGTCCGGCAAAAATCGAGATCAACCGGGGCAAACGAAAAAACCGCGGGAGATTCCTCATCCAAGGATTGGACGGAATGAGGGTCGTTCCATCCAAACCTTGGATGGCCGCGCGGCGGCGGAGCATCTCCCGCCGGCCCATCCCGTCGGGATCAAGGCTGCGCGGGCTGCAGGGCATTCACCAGAGCGGAGCCCAGCGGGTCGGGGACCTCGCGAAAGGCCAGCACGGCTGCGATCCAGTCGCCCGCCCACAGCGCGGACAGGCCGCGCTCAATCGGAGAGACCGGCTTGCTTGCGCCCAGGCGGCGCAGGCGTTCCGCATGGGACAAATCAGATACCGTCAGTTCCCGGAAGATAAATCCCTCGGGCAGAATCCGCCGCGCTCGAATGATTCCGTCCCGAACGCCATCAATTCGCAGATTCTCTTCCTGGCCGCTCGCCCGTTCGATGGAAACATCCGTGCCGACTTGATCCAAAAACGAATTCCACAGGCGCGTGTTCATCTCCGCGGCGTCTTGCACATGACGCTGGAGGTCCGCCAACGATATCGCGTCCGGAGCGGACTCGGGGTTCGCCCACGCGCCGATGACCGCCCACCGGGCTGCATCGGTCCGTCCGGCCACCAACGCTCTCGCCGTGTCATCCACCAGCCGCTCGAAGTTTTCTTTCTTCCTCGCCGCTCGCTCCATTCGCCGGGCGGCCCGATCGCGCAATTCACGCGTATCGTCGGCCCATTCGCCCTCATACCCGCGCAATAACTGGGCCGCCTCCCGGAACAGCCCCTCCGCAGCCCGGGCTTCCGCCTCCCGGTTCAGGCTCAAGAAAAACTGATTCGCCCGCCTCGCCCGGATCCGCTCCATCGGTTCAGCCAATTCGTCCTGACGAGATTCGCGGGCGCGTCGTTCGTCCGTGCGTTCCGATGGAATGGATTCGGACTGCGCAGATACCTCTCCCCCGGAGGCCGCATCGCCGGCGAGCTGTGGAGTGTCCGACGGACGCTGCCCGGGCCCGGCGTCCGGCGGCGTGTTGTCGGAGCGCATTTCATCCGGGGCAGGAACCGGCTTCGATGGACGTCCGCGGGACGGGGCCAGCCATTGGGAGAGGGCGAAGCCCAGCGCCAGACCCGCCACCGCGCCGATCACCACGGCCCATATTCGACCCGCGCGCACGGAGGCGGCCCGGGCGGGCATCTGAAATTTTTTTGTGAAGGTCGGGGGCGCCCGACCCGCATTCAGGGCGCGGAGCGCGCGATGCGTCTCATCCCAATCGGCGTACCGGTCCCGGGGATTTCGCGCCATCATGTGGCCCAGCGTCTCGATAAAACCGGTTGTCAGCGTCGGATGGAAGGTTCGCGGATCGGGCAGCGATTCCTCCCGCAGCCTTCGGAGCGCGTCTTCCGGAGTGCGATCTTCGTAAGGAATCTGGCCGGTCACCATCGTATAGAGCGTGGCGCCGAGGCTGTAGATGTCATCCTGCGGTGTCGCCGCGCGCCCTTCCGCCTGCGCCGGGCTCATGTAATTGGCGGTTCCCAGGGGACCCTGCGTCGCGGGAGAGGAAAGCTCCAGCAGGCTTTGGGCGAGCCCGAGATCCGACAAATGCGGTTCCCCTTTCGCGTCCATCAGGATATTTCCGGGCTTGATGTCCCGATGCAGCAGTTTGTGTTCATGCCATGCGTACAGGAGCGCTCCGCTGATCTTGTACGCGATGGCCACGGCCTCATCCTGCTCCAGCGCGCCGCGGCGGCGGACCAGCTCATGCAGGGTCGGCCCGGAGATGTAGGCCATGGCCATGAAGAGCACCCCGGCGTCTTCGCCGGCATCGTAAGCGGTGACCAGATGCGGATGTTGCAGCCGCGCGGTCAGCCGGATTTCCCGGATAAACGCTTCCTTGGCGCCGGGATCTCCCGCCACTGCGCGGGAAAGTATTTTCAGCGCCACGGGGCGATCCATGCTGATCTGCCTGGCCAGAAACACCTCGCCCATCCCGCCCCGCCCCAGCAGCCGCACGATCCGGAATCCTCCCAGCGTGGTGCCCGGTTCGATGCCCTTGCGCGGCACCACCACCCATGTCCGGCAGGTGGGGCACTCGACGCGCGATCCGGCGCTGTCGGCCTCGATTTCGAGACGGGCATCGCAGTTGTTGCAATGGAAGATAATCTGCATGCCGGGATGCCGGGCGCGATCGGACGCTAGAAGCGCGACTCGAGGTCCATCAGTTGCTCCACCGCGTCGTCCGCCCCTTCCGCGGGCTGCGCTGCGGGCAGGTCACTGGCCTTCCGCCGGAGTTGATCCCGGACGATCTCCGCCGGATATTCCACCCGGTACTCGATGCGCCAGCGGGCAGTCTTCCCCGGTTCCAGCGCGGCGGTCCATTTCAGAAGCCCATGCTCATCGGGCGTTATGTCCGGTTGCGTCCGGATGCGCGACACCCGGATGTCTTCGTTGCGCGATACGGGAATCCGATCCAGCAGTTCGATGTTCACCGGAACGTCATACAGGTTCTCCGCCGTCACCACATAAGCCACGTCCATGCGGGTGCGCTGCCCGCGCACGAGCGCGCTGTTGTTCTTGTCCATCGTGCGGCTGAGTTTGATGCCGTCCGCGACCCCGATCACAGACGCGAAGGTTTCGTTCTCGGCGACAAAATCAATATCCGTCGCCCCCAGAAACGCTCCGTCCTGATACAGCGTCACACGTCCGGGCAGCAACGGCTGGCCGGTGGTGTTCTTCAGATTCAGCAGGCGCGAAGCGTTGAGGGATTTCTCGGGCGCCGCGACGATCTTTCCCTCGGCGTCCAGTCCGGTTTCGCGGATCGGCACCCGGACCGGGCGGCCGTCGCTGCGCACCGCCGGGCGGCCGAGGCCTTCAAAATGCGCCAGGGTTCCCCGTTTCCGCAGGCGATGGATCAGTTCCGTGGCGCGGGATTCCGCGGCGACCTGCCCTCCCCAATTTCCGGAAAGCACGTCGCCGGGAACATCGTTTTGCTGGGCGTTCCACAGCCGGTTTTGTTCGAGATACAGTCCCTTGGCTTTGCCGAACGAGGATGATGAAACACCCCGGCCCGCGGGTAGCGACGGAGTCCGGCCCAGATACAGGGCTTCCAGCGCGGGCGCTTCGAGAATGTCCTGCGGGGATTGCGTGGAAAACGCCAGCTCCGCGTCCGTCCAGTCTTCGCCGGTGGTTTGGGTCACGATCGCATGGGTCCGCCACTGCACGCGCTCCGGATGATCGGCGACCGCGCGAATCTCGTGCGCGCTTTCCCAGGTCGCGCCCGGCAGCATATACACCAGCCCCACTCCGGCGCGGACGGCCCCTGGCGCGTCAATGGTCAGGCGAATGATGGTTTGCTGCAGGGAACGCCGCTGGACCAGGTCCTGCAACGTGTTCTGTCGCGCATTCAGTTCGGGCGCCAAATCCCGCCGGCGTCGTTCCAACGCCCGGCGCGCGGCGGCGATTTTTCCGAGCTCGCCCGAGACATACTCCACGACCGAAGCGTAGCCCGCCATATCCACGCCCTTCCACGCCGTTTCTTTCGGAAGCTGCTCCGATGAAAAAGCCCGGACCGTTTCGACCTGCTTTTCTTTCTGGGTGAGAATTCTTAATTCATCCTCCACCTCCGCGGCGCGATCCGTCATTTCCTGCAAGGCCGCCTCCGCGGCGCGAACGTCCGCGTCCGGCGTATCCGCCAGATGCACCCGGGACACCTGGACATCCGCGATGCGCGCGCCCGGCGCCTGGCGCAGATCAACACGGATGGATTCCTCATCCAGCCACCCGGGCAGGGTGCGGAATTCCCAGACACTCGTACCCGCGGTCAACTCAACGTCCGCCGCGCGCTCCACCCGGGCGCGATCGGAGTACACCGTCACCTTGGAAATGGCTGACGTGACGACCCCCGGATCGGCGGCTTGAACCGACAGAACCAGCCCGGCCCAAGCGAGAACTATCATTCCTCCACGCGCGCGCTGTTTCATGGCTTGCCCTTTCTTCCGCTGCGGAATGCGATGGCGGTGCGTCGAGCCATTCTACCTCATTGATGTCCGGTACGCCATCCTCCATCATGGATAACATGAGAATCTTTCAACGATGGGTTGCGCGTCCCGGCGGGGGGCGGACCGCCGGCGGCGCCGCGGGTATTCCGGCCGCAAACACCCCACGGCACCGCCTCGATGAAGACGAGTGGAATGTCCGGCATCTGAAATGCCTCGAGCGGGCGCGCGCCGGCGGCATCGAGCTCGTCTTCCTCGGCGATTCCATCACGCAGGGATGGGAAGACGTCGGACGGCTGGTGTGGACCCGCCACTACGCCCATCGCGCGCCGCTCAACCTGGGCTTCAGCGGGGACTGCACGGAACATGCCTTGTGGCGAATGAATGAGGGCCGCGAATTGGAGGGGCTGTCCCCCAGGGCGACGGTGGTCCTGCTGGGCACCAACAATACCGGGCACCGCATGGATCCGGTCGCAGACGTCGCCGCGGGCATGTCCGCCATTCTGGCCCAGCTGACATCGAAACTTCCCCGCGCGCGGATTTTGCTGCTCGGCATTTTCCCGTGCGGATCGAAGCCGACAGATCCCCGGCGAATCCGAAATGCGGAAATCAACGCGGAATACGCGAAGCGGGCGGATGGGCGGCGCGTCGTCTATGCCGACCTCGGGGCCGCGTTTCTGGAGCCGGACGGAACGCTTCCGCGCGCCGTGATGCCCGACCTGCTCCATCTGAGCGCGGAGGGCTATCGCCGGTGGGCTGAAGCCATGGAACCCCATCTGGCTCCGTTGCTCGAAGATTCGCCCGTAACGCCGGACGCCGGGAAAAACTAGAGCCCGTTCTTACGCGATGTACGCCGAAGCGGCGGTCTTTCCGCCGCGGCCGGTCCAGTTGGTATGGAAGAATTCGCCGCGCGGCCGATCCGTCCGTTCATAGGTATGCGCGCCGAAATAGTCGCGTTGCGCCTGCAGCAGATTCGCCGGCAGGGCGTCGGTCCGATATCCGTCAAAATACGCCAGCGCCGCGCTGATGGCGGGCATTGGAATGCCCAGGGTCACGGCCGCGGCGACGACCCTTCGCCATCCGTCCTGCGCCCGGCTCACCGCGCGCTTGAAAAACGGATCGAGCAGCAGGTTGACCAGCTCCGGATTCCGGTCGTAGGCGTCCTTGATCTTTCCAAGGAACGCGGAGCGGATGATGCATCCCCCGCGCCACATCAGCGCAATGCCGCCATAGTTGAGCGTCCACCCGTATTCCCGCGCCGCCGCGCGCATGAGCTGATATCCCTGCGCGTACGAGACGATTTTGGAGGCGTACAGCGCGTCGCGCAGGTCATTGCGGATCGTGGCGCGGTTGCCCCGGAACCGCGCCTTGGGCCCGCTCAAAACTCGAGCGGCGGCGACTCGTTCCTCCTTGAGCGAGGAGAGACATCGGGCAAATACGGCTTCGGCAATCAGCGTGAGCGGCTGCCCGGCATCCAGCGCGGCGAAGGCCGTCCATTTGCCCGTGCCCTTCTGCCCGGCGGCGTCGAGGATGGTGTCCAGCGTCGCCTCTCCGCGCTCATCCCGATAGCCGAGAATGTCGCGGGTGATTTCGATCAGGTACGAATCCAGCGCCCCGCGATTCCACCGGGAAAAAACCTCGTGCATGGCGCGATTGTCGAATCCGAGCCCATCGCGCATGAAATGATAGGTCTCGGCGATCATCTGCATATCGCCGTACTCAATGCCGTTGTGCACCATCTTTACAAAATGACCCGCGCCCCCCGCGCCGACCCAGTCGCAACAGGGCTCGCCGGCGTCGGTGTGCGCCGCAATCCGCTGAAAGATGGCCTTCACGGCGGGCCACGCCTTCTCCGATCCGCCCGGCATGATGGAGGGCCCCGTCAGCGCCCCCTCCTCGCCGCCCGATACCCCCGTGCCGATGAACAGCAGGCCCCGGGCTTCCAGCTCGGCCGCGCGCCGGCTGCTGTCCGGGAAATGCGAGTTTCCGCCGTCAATAATGATATCGCCGGGTTCCAGGCACGGAACAATCTTCGCGATAAAATCGTCCACCGCCTGCCCCGCCTTGACCATGAGCATCACTTTTCGCGGACGTTTCAGCGCCGCGCACAGCTCGGGAATCGAATGGCAGCCGATGATGCGCTTGCCGTTCGCCCGACCGCGGAGGAACTCGTCCACCTTGCTCGTGGTGCGGTTGAAACAGGCCACGGTGAAGCCCTTGCTTTCCATGTTCAAAATCAGGTTCTCGCCCATCACGGCGAGGCCGATTAATCCGATGTCCGCTTGGGGTGTAGGCATACGGGGGTCCTTTCCCTGACCGATCCGGTCGAAAGGCGATTATAGCGGTCCTCGCGCGGCTGGTCTCGCGCGAAATATCGGGAGGTGCTATAAATCGCCCATGCTGCTGTCTACTACCCTGCGATTGTTCCTCGACGGCATCGGCCGCCGGGAGGAATACGAGTTCTATCTGCAGAAATTCCACTCCGAGCCCGGCCAGTCCTTCGCCGCGGTCATGCCCGACCTGCCCTCGCTGGAACAGTCGGCGGACCTGATGGCGTTCGACATGAATTTTCTTCTCCGGCTGGAACTGGCGCCGCTGGTGGTGCTGTCCGGTCCGGAGGCCGGCGCGATGAGCGAGCTGATGCAGGAAGCCGCGGGTGATGCGCTGGAGGTGAATGCGGACGCTTCCGCGGATTGGCGCGCCGATGTGGTGGAGATGCTGCGGCAATCCCGCACGGAAGGCCGGATAGCCCTGCTCAACGGAGGATCGCGCGATCCCGGGGAATTAATCGCGGCCCTCGCTCCGGAAGTGCTGCACCGGCTGCATATTCTGCGGTCCGTCGGAGGCCTGCGCGACGCCAGCGGCGGACTCATCGCCTACCACTGGCTGCGCGGGCACAACGAGCGGCCCGTCAGCGCCGAAGACGCGCCGCTGCTCCAATTTATTGAAGCGTGCCTGAACGATTGCCCTTCGCTGCATGTGTCCGTCGCCAGCCCGCTCGATTTGCTCCGGGAAATGTTCACCGTCAAGGGCCGGGGCACCATCGTGCGCCCCGGAAGCACCATCGTCCATCATTCGGGACTGAGCGGAGTGGACGTGCCGCGGCTTACCGCGCTGTTGACGCAATCCTTCGGCCGCTCGCTGGCCCGGCCGGAATCGCTGACGGGCGCCAGCGACATTTACCTGGAGTCCCGCTACCGGGGCGCGGCCCTGCTGGAACGACGTACGGAGGGTTATTATCTGTCAAAGTTCGCCGTCGGAACCGAAGCCCGGGGCGAAGGACTGGCCCAGGAAATCTGGAGTATCGTCTGCGGCGCGCATCCCGCGATGTTCTGGCGGGCGCGGCCGGACAACCCGATCAACGGGTGGTATGCCCGGCAGGCGGACGGAATGCACCGCGATCAGCCGTGGACTATTTTCTGGCGGGGTGTGCATCCGTCGCACATCCCTGCAGTGATCGAATACTGCCGTGCGCGGCCGGCGGATTTCGTTTCCGCCTCGGGGAACTAACCGTGCCGGAACACATCTCTCCCAGCGCCCGGACCCCGGACCCGCGTTCTCCCGCGCGGCGGCGCGCGGTGACGATTCCGTTTCACTGGCCCGATCCGCCGCTCCAAATCGTATTGGTCGAACCGGAGATTCCCCCCAATACCGGCAATGTTGCGCGGCTCTGCGCCGCCACCGGCTCCGCGCTTCATTTGATCGAGCCGTTGGGATTCAAAATCACCGACCGCCATCTGCGCCGGGCGGGATTGGATTATTGGCCGTTCGTGGACCTCCACCGCCATTCCGGATGGAACGAATGGCTGCGCGACGCCGCGCCCGCGCGGCGCTGGCTGTTCAGCACAGGCGGCGCGCAATCCGTCTATGACGTGGAATTCCAGCCCGGCGACGCGCTGGTATTCGGCTGCGAATCGCGAGGCCTTTCGGATGAACAACTGGCCGCGCATCCGGGCCGTGTGGTGGGCATCCCCCTCCGCCGCGCAGCCGTGCGCTCGTTGAACCTTTCCGGCGCCGTGTCCATCGCGCTCTACGAAGCCCTGCGGCAACTCCATACGATCGCCGTCCGGCACGACGGGCGGAAGGAGGAGGAATAACCATGCGCGTATCCGTCGTCATTCCGGTGTTCAACGAAGCGGACAATATCGTTCCGCTGGTGGAGGAATTTGTGCCGGTGGCGGACGCGCTGCCGGGGCTTGAGCTCCGGATTGTGGATGATGGCAGCCAGGATGCCACGCCGGATCGCTTGCGGGAATGCGCCCGGTCCCATCCGTTTCTCGTGCCTTGCCGGGCGGATGCCCATCGCGGGCAATCCGCCGCCCTGCTCTCGGGCTTGCGCGCGGCACGAGGCGATGTGCTGGTAACGATGGACGGCGACTTGCAGAACAATCCGCGGGATATTCCCGCGCTGGTCGCGAGGCTGGAATCCGAGGATCTCGATGTGATCTGCGGATATCGCGCGCGCCGGCGCGACCCCTGGTCCCGCCGCGCCGCGTCGCGCATCGGCAACACCGTGCGCAATTGGTTCACCCGCGACGGCATGCGCGACACCGGATGCAGCCTGAAAGTGTTCCGGCGGATCTGCGTGGAAGCCTTGCCGCCGCTGAACGGAACGCACCGCTTCATGCCCGCCTATTTCAAACTCCACGGATGCCGGATGATCGAAGCGCCCGTGGATCACCGCCCGCGACAGCACGGCCGATCCAAGTACACCAATCTCATGCGCCTGCCCCGCACGATATATGATCTCTTCGGATTCGTGTGGTATCGCCGCCGGCATCTATCCACTGCGGAGTTGCGCGATCTGCGCGGCGCCTAGATTTCCCACGCTCGTTCGACGGCCGCGCCAATTCCATCCGTCGTCCCCGTCATCCGGCGGAGTATTCCCCGATCAGAGCCAATGGTGCTCCTGATACCATCGCACGATATCCGCCAACTCTTCTTCGAAGGAGCGCGCCGGCCGGTACCCGAGGTCGCGGGCCGCCTTGCTCCAGTCGAAGTGACGGTTTTTGGTGAAGAAATCCACCCGTCGACGATACAGAGGGGGGGAAATATGCAACGGCGTGCAGATCCATTCGCAAAGCGAGCCCAGCCACTGCATTGGTTTCACGGGAACAGTAAGCCAGGGCGGCGGCACGTTCAGCAGGCGCGCTATTTCTTTGCATACCTCGCGCAGCGGCGCCGCGCACTCGCCGGCAATGATGTAGATCTCGCCGTTGATGTCCTCTTTTTCCATCGCCAGCTGGAACGCGCGCGCCAGATCGCGCACATCCACGAAATGCACATGGCATCCGGGCCCGACATAGAAGAACCGGCGGTGGGCGATCATGCGGAACATCTTGAGATTCCGGGTGTCTCCGGGACCATAGATCATCCCCGGACGAATCACCGCGCCGCGTATTTTTCCCGATCGGAAATATTCCAGCGCGATCGTTTCGCCCTCCAATTTGGTCCGCTGGTACATGTCGCCGGGATTATGGGGGCTCGTTTCCGTGCCCGGCGGATTGGCAATATGTCCCAGCACGCCGCCCGTGGAACAATGAACTATCCGCGACACGCCGGCGGCGATCGCGGCGTCAAACAGCCGTCGAACGCCCTCGGCGTTGATGTCATGAAACTCGCTCTCGGGCAACCCGGCCTGGCGGAACAGCGCCGCGATGTGATAGATGCCCTTCACCCCAGACACCGCCGGCGCCAGGCTCGCCGCATCTCTCAAATCAGCCACCACCACATCTTCGGCGCCCAGCGCACGGACCGCTTCGGCCTGCTCGGCCTTCCGAACCATGCCGCGCACTCGAATGCCCTGCGCGGATAGCTGGCGGACAATTTCTCCGCCCACATATCCGCCGGCTCCGGTCACTAGATATAAAGGTTGTGCCATGATGAAGGTTTCGATTGAGATGCATCATACCTTAATCGTTCCCGCGCCGGGGCACAACGCGCGATTCCATTCGACACAACCCGTCTCCGGCATCGCCCATGGTGAATCGGCGCGCGATCGGTCTTTTTGGACTTCGCAGGCGTGGGCGATCATGGCAGACTGTGCGCCGCGGGAGGTCGGTTTCCGCCGAGCCGGCCGAATTAGAATGACGATTAACCATCAGCACAGCGCGGACGAGTCCCGCCTCATGCGTTCATGAAGGCGGAAGTCCCCCGAGTCCTGTTCATCGTCTCCCAGCCGTTTCTGCAATGGCGCGGCTCGCCCATTCGGGTGTATTTCGACGTGCGGGCCCTGTCGCAGTTGGGGTATGAGGTTGACCTGCTGACGCTGCCGATCGGCGAAACGCCCGATCTTCCCCCCGGTGTCCGGCTCATTCGCACCCCGAATCTGTTCTGCGCGCGGCAGGTGTCGATCGGTCCGTCGTTTCTCAAGGCGCTGTTCGATCTGGTGCTGTTTTTCCATGCTTGGGCGCTCATTCTCCGCCGGCGGCCGGCGATCCTTCATGGCGTGGAGGATGCCGGAGTCGTCGCGGTCGTCCTTGGCCGCCTGACCCGTCGTCCTGTGGTCTTTGAAAAACACAGCGATCCCGGATCCCATGCCCAGGGCCGGCTGAAGAATATGGTGCTGAAGCTGTACGCGCGCGCGGAAGCCTTTGCCCTGCGCCGCGCCGCCGCCGTGATCGGAACCGGACCGGGTCTGGCCGCGCAAGCCGCGGCCATCGCGCCTCACGCCATTGTCCATTCGATTCCGGATATTCCCTCTTCGCTTCATGACGTGGATGACCGGGAAGTCGTCCGGCTGCGCGCGGCCTTGAAACAGGATCCCGATGAGTGCCTGCTGATGTATGTGGGCTCCCTCGCCGTATATCAGGGCGTTGACGTGCTGCTGGACAGCCTGCCTCGCGTGGTCTCCCGGCATCCGAAGGCGCGGCTGGTCATCCTGTGCAATCCCTCCAAAGCCGCGGATGAAAAAAAAGCGCGGATGGCGGAGCTGGGCATGGCCGGCCGGGTGACGTTTCTGGGCCCGGTGCACCCGGATCATATTCCCAATTATCTCGCCGCCGCGGATGTTCTGGTCTCGCCCCGGCTGGCGGGCGCGAATACCCCGCTCAAAATTCTCGATTATCTCAAGGCCGGGCGCGCGGTGTTGGCCACCGATACGGAGGCCAACCGGCTGCTGCTGAACGATTCCCTTGCCCTGCTGGTGCCGCCCACCCCGGAGGCTCTCGCCGACGGATTCGACCGTCTCATCTCGGACCCCGGCCTGCGCGCGCGCCTCGCGGACGCCGGACGCGCCGAGCAACAACGCGCCTACACCTTCGACGTGTTTCGTGATGGACTTCGTCGCTGCTATCAACCCCTGACCTCCCCGGGAGACCCGCCATGCTGACCAGTGCCACTCTGTTGGGTTCATCCTCCGGCCGCAACGCCGGCGACGCCGCGCTGATTTCCGGCATCATGAATGCCGTGGACCACGCCATCGGCGCTCCGCTGCGCTATGAGATACCGACCATCCGGCCGGGCTATATCCGCGACAACTACCCCAACCACACTGTGCCCATTTCGATGATGCCGTGGAGCGGATCGCTCAAAATGCTCGGGCTCCCGACCCTGCGTTCGGTGCTGCGCACCGATATCACACTGATTTTCGATGCGATCCTGTTTGACCGCTCGTTATTTAATCCGCTGTTCAACTTCATGTCATCGCTTCATCTCATGCTGCCGTACGCGCGCCGCAAGGGCAAACGCATGGCCTGCTACAATGTCGGAACCGGCCCCGTCACAACCCCCACCGGCCGCCGCATGCTCCGGGAACTGGCGGAGTTGATGGATTTCATCACCGTGCGCGATCGTGATTCGTTCGACATTCTTCAGGATATCGGGGTGCAAAATCCGCGCATTTTGATCACCGCCGACGCCGCGCTCAACGCGCCGGCCTCCGATCGTTCGCACGCGGAAGGTCTGCTGAAAGGCCTGGGGCTTCCGGTGGATGGCGAAATCCTGGGTATCAACATCAATGCCTATCTCGATACCTGGGCCGGGCCGAACATCACGCCCATGGGCCGCGAGAAGTTTCTCGCCGCGTACGCGGCGGCCCTCAATCGCGTCCTCGCGGAGATCCGCGCGCCGACGTTGTTCGTATGCACCCAGCATCTGGATGTGGATATCACGCGGGAGCTGATGCGGCGCGTGCGGAGTCCGGAACGCATGGCGATCATTACGAATCGGGAACATAACCACTGCGACATCAAAGCCGTCCTGGCGCGCCTGGCCCTGCTGTTCGGCATGCGCCTGCACTGCATGATTCTTTCCTCGTCCGAGCACACCCCGGTCGTCGGCTTGGCCTACCAGCCCAAGAACCAGCATTACTTCAACACGCTGGAACTGCCGGATTCCTGCATGGGCTTCGAGAATTTTTCCGAGGATCAGCTCTACCGCCACCTCATGCGCGGATGGGAACGTCGCGCCGAGATTCGCGCGCACCTGGATCGCGTGATCCCCGTTCTCCAGCAACGCGCGCTTCAGGGCGCGGAACTGGTCGCCGCCCTGCACCGCGGCGAGGATTCGGATCGCGCCTTCCGGGCGGCGGCCGCGCGCGCGAAATAGAATTCCGGGGAGTTTTCCTCGTGCGGGGTTGCATCCCGCCGCGGATGCGCGATGATGGTGGTGGAGGGTCCGACGATGAACACCATCCTTGTTGGGATTGATTTCTCCCCCGTGCAGGGGCGGGCGCTGGACGCCGCCACAACTCTGGCGCGCGCGATGGACGCAGAACTGATCCTGATTCATGTGGCCTCCGCGGAGCCGGATTTCGTGGGATACGAACCGGGGCCTGAAGTGGTTCGCGAAAGCGTGGCCCATCTGCTCCGCGACCATCACCGACAATTGCAGGACATCGAATCGCGTCTGCGCAGCGCCGGCGTTCGGGTGCGCGCCCTGATGGTTCAGGGGGGTATTTCCGATAAAATCATCGAAGAAGCCGGAAAACTCAATGCCGGCTGGATCGTACTTGGGTCTCACGGACACGGTGCGCTGCGTCACGCGCTGCTGGGCAGCGTCACGCAGGCGGTCATCAAACACACCCCCTGCCCCGTCATCATTGTCCCTTCGCCGAAATCCGAGTGATTCGCCAGCGGCATGGCGCCGATGAAATTGCCGCCCGGGTTGGGGGTTGGGCGAATTCACGGTTCGGGATGACCCCGTCGATCTGATCTGTCGCGAAGGCCTGCGCCGAGCCTTTCGCCATCCGCTTTGTTCCCCTGCCACATCCGAAATTACTGCCGAAATCGCCAAATGTTTTCACCACTTGAATATTGCTTTGCCGACCGCTTGAGCTATAGTCGCGCTCGGGAGCCGGAGATGATTCCGGAGGAATTGCTCAGGAGGGAAGGGCCATGAAGTTCCATCGGGTTTTCTTTGCATATGTGGCGGTGTTAGCGATGCCCGCCATGGTTGCGATCGGTGCACCCGTCATTAACTATCAAGGGCGCATGGAATCCGGGAATTCCGCGTATACCGGAACCGGGTATTTCAAGTTTGTGTTGCATGATGGAACACAGGGCCTCTGGTCCAACGACGGCACGGCGGGCATGGGGCCGCCCGTCGGCCATGTGAATTTGGGCGTCCATCGGGGCCTATTCCACACCGAGCTGGGAAGCGCGGACGCTGGCATGGAGGTTCTGCCGCCGGCGATTTTTCATCGTCCTTCGCTTGCGTTGCGCACATGGGTTTCGACCAATGGCGTGGATTTCGTCGAATTATCGCCCGACGTCACGTTGCGGCCCGGTTCTCCGGCCAACCTGAACACGGGACGCATGTTAATTGTGGACAGTGGTGGATGCGGGGATTTCGAAAGCATCCAGGAGGCGATTGATTACGCCGCAGAAAAGGATGATGGCGATGTGGTGTATATCTTCCCCGGATATTTTGAGCTGACGGAACCCATCCGTCTCCCCGCGGACAAGAACGTAGCCATTGTCGGTGTTCTCGAGGAAGCTGTGCTGATTGCTAATCCCGCCGGCGCGGCGGTGGTCATTGGGGGCGGCGCCTTGAAAAATGTCTCATTGGAGGGCAATCCGGCGTTGACGGATGCGGGAGTAACGACCCCTTGCCGACTCACCCTCGAAGCGTGCGATCTGCTCGGGCATTCCGGCGATGGCGCGGCTATGGTGTTAACATCGATCGCCGGGGTTGTCGTGCAGGCGACTCATGTGGATATGGGGCACAACAGTACGGGCGGTGGCATGATGCTCGGGGGGACGGTCGAACTGCGGATTCGCGACAGCACAATCGGGCTTCTGAATGGAGCCCAGCCGGCCATACAGGTGGATGGGGCGGCTTCTTTGTTCCTGTCCGAAAGCTGGGTCTACGGGGCGCCGGTGGCTCTTCAGTTGAATAATGCCGCCGGCCTGCATTCCTATCGCTACAATGATTTGGAGGGGGCGGTCGAAATCCGAAATCTTCAGACCGGCTTGGAATTGGAATGGATGAACGTGCATGCCCCGAATCCTCCTGCCGCCGCCGTGCTGGTGGAAGGCGGCGCAGGACAGGCCAACGTGTTGTTCCGTCATTGTCGGCTTAACGGCATCGGTCAACCGGTGGTGCGTCTGGCGGCAGCCAGCGGATTGAATGCCAGCGCGGAATTCGAAAGCTGCTCCGTCTGGTCGGATGGAGCCTCTTCGGTATATGCCGTCGTTCTGGACAACCATGCGGACAATGACTCGGAAAACGTGCGACTGACGTTACGTCGAACCCGTGTGCTGGCGGGGTCCGAGGATCAGGCGGGCGCGGTGGAATCCAAAAACTCGACGGTATACGCCTTTGCCACAGAGATCATGGGCCATGTTGGCTACGGAATTCGGTCCACGCTCGGGGGCGAAGTGGAGCTGGCCGGCTGCACCGTGGAAGGCGGCACGGCCGCGGTGCGAGTGACCGGGCCAGGCGCCGGCCTGTCGTTGGCAGATAGTGCGGTGTATGGCGGCGGTTCAGATTCCAGCGGCCCCGGCGTCTGGGCGGAAGGCGGTGCCCGCGTCTTCCTTCGGAATTCGGAGATGAATGGCGAAGGCCCCGATCCCCTGCTGGCCACGGGACTTCGCCTGGAGTCAGCGGCGGACGAGGCGCCCTGGGCTGTCCTCATTGGATCCAGCGTGTTCGGCGAAGGGCGCGGCGCGCTCGTCATGGGAAATTCTGCTCTCCGATCCACATCCACGGTCTTTATATCTGAAGGCGACATCCCCGCGGAATTGAGCACGTTGGCCAGCGGCAGTCCCGTGACACAATTTCATGCGTCCACATTCATGCGATTGGCGGCCGTGGCGCAACCCGCCGTGTTATTGAGCGGAGCATCCGCGCCGTCACCGTACTTTGCCAATTGCCAGATTGAAGCCCTCGGATATACGCAATGTTTCGGCTTCAATGGCCCTTCGTCGGCCACCATCAAAATGTTCAATACCGAATTGAATACGGCGATCGGAGCGGGCGTGACGGTTGCGCCCCCCGCTGCGGATCTGGGAAACGGGAATTACATCCCATAGAGACGAATGTGTCATGAATACTCGTTTCAAGTCCTTCGCGTCCGCCGCGTGGCTCCTGTGGATGCTGACGGGCGCCACGCGGGCGGCGGATCAATCCGGAGGCGGATTTGCCATAACCGCGGACTTGCTCAACGGAGGTGGCGGGGGCCAGCAAGGCTACCTCGATTCAGGGTTCCATGTCGCCCTTGCTCAGCCTTGTCCGCTGGGCGCCCAGGCTGCGGTGGAAGGAAACGTTCGGGTTTCGCTGGGCGTATTGGCTCCGTTCGATGATGAAGAGGGGCCGGACGCGGACGGCGACGGCATCCCAGACGCGACAGATCCGGATGACGACAACGATGGCCTGTCCGATGAAGATGAATCCCTCCATGAAACAAATCCGCTGCTCGCGGATACCGACGGAGATGGATACAACGACTATATCGAGGTGCATATTACTCGCACATCCCCGATCAATCGGTTCGATTACCTGAGAATCACCAGCATCACGCGAGTTGGGGCCGCTCAGCGCATCACATGGCCGTCCGCTACCGGGGTTTACTACTATCTGGAACGCTCGGCGGACCTGCTCAATGCGGGAGGATGGGGTGTCATCGAAGGCCCGATGGCGGGAACGGGATCCGATATGAGCCATGACGATGGAGATCCGTCCGGTCCCGCGTATTATCGAATTCGAGCTGCCGCCTCGCCCTGAAATCTGCGTGCGGTGTATGCCGGAATTTCCCCGACACATGTCGGGTGACGGCATGCTTCCGGGTTTCACTAAAACACATCATTCTGAAACACGTCGCAAAATTCAGCGAACGCATTTCGCGGCATTGACCTCCGGGCTGAATTTGCGTCTAATCCGGCATGCAAAAGAACCGTTTCGCAACTAATGCGGCTTGCCTCCTTGGTCTGGCGATCCTTTGGGCAGGGGCCGGGTGTTTCGATATTCAAGGCTCGGGATCCTCTTCGAGTGAACGCATCAGCCCCGCTACGGCGGATACTGTGGCGGAGACGCCCGCGGCCGGAAACACCGGAACCCGCACAAATTCCAGCGCCGCTTCGAACGATGATTCTCCGAGTGTGGAGCCATCAGTGGCGCCATCAGTGGCGCCCGCGTCGGCGGATGCGGGCGGTGGAACATTTCTCTGGGAGCCCCGAAGCGACAGCGTACGAATTGTAATTCCCGCCAGCCTGCCGCATTGGCAACTGAATGTGTTTTCGCGACGGCGGCACATGACCCTGTATGGGCCCGACAACCGCGGGGGAAATCGCGCGCAGAATGTCGAGTACATCTTGAGCGGCGGCGGGGCGGTTTGGAGACAGAAATCCCTGGATGCTGGAGACGATGGAACACTGCTGGTTTTCATTAATACGAGGTATGCCGCGACTGGATCGCTTCGCAACGCGGGATGGCGCATCATGAATCCGTCCGCCCGGCAATCCGGCGATGGTGACCGCCTAGTGGCTGGCGAGAACCGATAACGGGTTCAAGCGACGGTATCTCAGGGAGCCTCGCGGTTCTCGCTGGGTTCAGATTTCCCGTCCGATCGCTTGCGCCACCGCGCGCATGCGAGTCATCGCGGCGGCAAACCGCGACGGGGTGAGCGACTGCATGCCATCGGACCATGCTTCGTGCGGGTTCGCGTGCACTTCGATCATGATCCCGTCCGCCCCCGCCGCCACTGCCGCCAAGGCCATCGGCTCCACGTACTTCCATTCTCCGGTCCCATGGCTCGGATCCACCACGACCGGTAGATGTGTTTCCTGCTTGAGCACCGCGACGGCGCTCAGGTCGAGCGTGTTGCGGGTGGCGGTTTCAAACGTGCGGATGCCCCGTTCGCACAAGATCACGTTCATATTCCCCTGCGACATGATGTATTCCGCGCTCATCAGCCATTCCTTGATGGTGTTGGCGAGGCCGCGCTTGAGCAACACTGGTTTGCGTTGCTGTCCCGCAGCCTTGAGCAGGTCGAAATTCTGCATGTTGCGCGTGCCGATTTGAATGAGATCCGCGTATTCAGACACCAGCGACAGCGCGTTTTCGTTCATGGCCTCAGTGTCCACCGGCAGGCCGGTCCGGCGACGGGCTTCGGCGAGCATTTTCAGCCCCTCTTCGGCCAGCCCCTGAAAGCTGTAGGGAGAAGTGCGGGGCTTGTATGCGCCCCCCCGCAGGATGCTCGCCCCGGCAGCTTTGACCTGTTCGGCGACCCCGCAGATCGCTTCGAGCCCCTCCACGGAACATGGGCCTGCCAGTACGGGAATCTTCGGACCTCCGAATACTACCGATTCGCCCACGCGGATCGGCCGGGGTTCTTTGTGAAGTTCGCGTCCGGCCAATTTATACGGCTTGAGAATGGGAATAACGCTCTCGACGCCCGCCATGGTGGCCAGCGCCTGCTGCACTCGCGGCTTGTCGCGATCGTCTCCCACGGCACCGATGACCGTACGCTCCACGCCATAGATCGGATGCGGGGTGTAGCCGAGACGGAGAATTTCTTTCTCCACCTGTTCGACCTCTTGCGACGGCGCATTTTGACGCATTACGATGATCATGAAAGTACTCCTGCATGCGCCTCACGCGGCGCTCATTCATTCCGATGATAATCTTTTGGGAGATTGTACTGCAATTCCGCCATCTTCGCTTAACCCCACTCTCGGCCCCTGTGTTCCCTGTCCCATGGCGCTCCCCTTGGTGCCAGGCACGACGCCCATGGTTTTCTGGATTTCCTAATACCAGGCGCGATCCCCTTGGTCTCCTTGGTGCTCTCCTTGGTGTCCTTGGTGCCAGGCACGAATGCGCCCATGCACGAATATGCGAAAGAAGCCGCACATCTCATTGTGCATGAAAAACTAATGAATTGTTCTGAACACGCATTTAAGCGCCATCGTGCCTGGCACCGGGGCACCATGGCCTCAACGCCCGGCACACTCGTGCCTGGCACCGCGGGATGATTCGGGGTCGATTTGAGAAGCTCTGTGCCTGGCACCAAGTGCGCGAAGGGCCGCAGGTGGGATCGGCAAGCGCTATTCCGATGGCCATTTCCAACGGTCCTGCTTGCCGGAGGTCCGTGGTTTTCGAGCTGGGGATTGCCGGCTCGGACGTGTAGGGTCTTTGCCCGGTGTCGGCGGAACGAGAGCCAATTCTTCTAGAAGGCGGCGGATCTCCTTTAATCGTCCCGCGAGCGTGTGGGCGCGGAGCCTCGGATGCCGTCCCTCGGGCATGATCCAGTCGTTCCCGCGCTTCAGATGAACTACATGCCCGTCCGATTCCACCGCGTCTACGTGCGCATCACGCGCCGCCAGCCGGATGCGGGCGACATCCAGCAGTGTCCGCGTCTCCGGCGGCAGAACCCCAAATCGGTCGCGCAGTTCGGTGGACAACTGGTCAATCTCCCGCATCTCCAATGCCGCGGAAATCCGCCGGTACATCCGCAGCCTCAACGATTCGTCCTCGATGTAGTCTCCGGGAATTCCCGCGCCTCGTCCGGGGCCCGGCTCCTCCATAAATGTGAGTTTTAACTCGGCCTCGGCGGGCCGGGGCAAAGGTTCTCCCTTGAGCGCCGCCACCGTCCGGTGCAGCAACTGGCAGTACAAGTCAAAGCCCACCGCCGCAATGTGGCCGCTCTGCTCGGCTCCAAGCACATTGCCCGCGCCGCGCGTTTCCAGATCGCGCAGGGCGACCTTGAATCCCGCGCCCAATCCGGAATATTTCCTAAGCGCGCCCATGCGGCGGCGCGCGTTATCAAACAAACGGCCGTGACGCGGCAACAGCAGATAGGCAAACGCCTGGTGCCGATATCGCCCCACCCGTCCGCGCAGTTGATATAAATCCGCCAGTCCAAAACGATCCGCGCGCTCAATCAAAATCGTGTTCACCCTTGGAATATCAATGCCGCTTTCAATGATCGTGGTGCACAGGAGCACATCGAACTCTCCCGCCACGAAACGCCGCATGATGCGTTCGAGCATTCCCTCGGTCATTTGCCCATGGGCCATTTCAATCCGCGCTTCGGGCGCGAGCTTTCGCAGCCGCTCGAGCGCGTGCGCAATGGTTTCAACACGGTTGTGAAGGTAAAACACCTGCCCTTCCCGGTTGAGTTCGCGCAAAATCGCTTCGCGCACCACATGCTCATCGTACGCGCACACCACCGTCTCCACCGGCAGTCGGTCCTGCGGAGGGGTCTGGATGACGCTGAGGTCGCGTGCTCCGGATAGCGAGAGATACAACGTGCGCGGTATGGGGGTCGCGGTCATGGTGAGCACGTCCACTGTGCTCCGCAGCCGTTTGAGCGCCTCCTTGTGCGCCACGCCAAATCGCTGTTCTTCATCAATCACCACCAGCCCCAAGTCGCGAAATCGCACATCCGGCTGCACCAGCCGGTGGGTTCCGATCACTACATCCGTCGCGCCGGCGCCCAGTCGTTCGACGGTATCGCGCTGCTCGGCGCGCGAGCGATAGCGGCTCAAGAGCTCGATGCGCACCGGAAACGCGGCCATCCGGGTCCGGAAGGTTTCATAATGCTGCTGCGCCAGCACGGTTGTAGGCACAAGAACCGCCGCCTGCCGTCCGCCCATGACCGCTTTGAATACGGCGCGCAGGGCAACCTCGGTTTTTCCGAATCCCACGTCGCCGCACACCAGCCGGTCCATGGGCCTCGGGCTTTCCATGTCGCGCTTGACCTCACCAATGGCTTCGCGCTGGTCGGGGGTTTCGACATACGGAAAAGCCGATTCCAGCTCATGTTGCCAAGGGGTATCCGGCGGGAACGCGTGGCCCGGACGGGCTTCGCGCGCTGCCTGCGTTTCCAGCAACTGAGCCGCCAAATCCTGCACCGCGCGCGCGGCAGCCTCTTTTTCGCGCGCCCAGCGGACCCCACCCAGCCGGTGCGGTTCGGGGCGCGCGCGGCCGGCGCCGATATAGCGGCTCAGCAGATGGGCCTGACTGACCGGGATGTAGAGCCGCGCCTTGTCGGCATACTCCACCGCCAGCGCCTCGCGCTCCGCGCCCTGTTCCCGCAATAGCGTCAGACCGAGATATTTTCCGATGCCATGCTCCGCATGCACCACCCATTCGCCGGGCTCCAGCTCGCCCGCATCCAAAATGCGCTCCCCCGCCGCCTGCCGCAGCGGTCCCGCACGGCGGCCGTGCAAATCATACCGCAGCGGTAAATTCCGCCGCCCATACAGATCGGACTCCGACACCACGGTGAACTGGGGGCGATTGGTCGGACCGATTTCAAACCCCTCAGTCAGTCCGCCCTCGCGAAGACTCACCCCCGGCGGAATTCCATCGCTCAGATACAACTCGCGAAAACGATCCCACGCCCCCCCGGTCGAGAACGTGAACCAGAGCGGATGTTCGGGAGAGGCGCGCTGGATCAACCGGCTCACAAAGTTCGCGCGCTCCGAGGCAATCCGCTCGGGCTCAACCCCGCCCTCGCCGGCGGGGGACGGCAGGGACGCCAGGGGCCGGACGGATAGTTGAATCACATCCGTCTCGCGCGCCAATGGATCCAGTTCAATCTGAATGGCCGCGCGCTCGGCCGCGGCGGCGCGCACCGCACTCCAATCGGCCGTGTTCCTGCCGCGTTCCGCTTCACGCGATGCCGTGCTCCACAGCTCGGCCCGCCGCTCGAGCTCCAACGGATCGACCCATAGAACGGCCGCACCCGGTGGGAGATGATCCATCAGCACGGCGGTCTCAT
This sequence comes from Kiritimatiellia bacterium, assembly GCA_017996315.1. GTDB lineage: Bacteria > Verrucomicrobiota > Kiritimatiellia > PWTM01 > PWTM01 > JAGOHE01. Next base: position 27,846 of record JAGOHE010000009.1, read on the forward strand.
TCGGATCCGGCGCAAAAGCCGGAGGAGTGATTTCGACAAAGGATTCCGTGCCGCGGGAGACCTGTGACCACGGGTCAAAGCTGCGAATGGACTCGACCCGATCTCCGTCGAATTCAATCCGAGAAGGCCACTCCGCATGGGGCGGCCACACATCCAGTATGCCGCCGCGCAAGGAACCGGCGCCCTTCTCCTGTACCTGCACTGCGAAACGATATCCGGCGGCCTCCATCCACGCCGCTAGCGGAGCCGGCGGGCAAGCGTCATTCGTCGCGACGCGGCGGCGCAATTGTTGAAGCGCCGCAGGCGCCCAGGTCGGCTGCAGCAGGGCCGGCACGCATGTGGCGATCACGCCCGGATGAGAATCGGAGTTCAGCCGTCGAAGCGTATCCAGCCGATCCGCCGATTGCTCATCGGCCCGGCGACGGGCACGGGTTGGCGCGCTCTCCTCCGCCGGAAAACACGCAAGCTGTGCGGACGCCTTCGATCCGCAGAGGGTAGAAAGATCCTCAAAAAATTCATCCAGCGTCCGGGTGCCATCCAGCACGACCAGTATGGCGCGTTGGGTTCGGCGGTGCAGGGTCCATGCGAGCCAGGCGCGGGCGGCGGGGGGAAGGTCGAAGATTCGAACGGGCGAACCGGAATTCAGGGCGGCCTCCAGCTCCGCCACATCGGCGGAAAGCCAGTATTCCGTGTTCACATCATGCCCGCGGCCGATCCGAGCGAGGACGCGATTCGTGCGCGACTGAGGGCGCCGATCCGCCCCGCGGCATCGCCAGCGTGCCGTCATGAAATTCGATCACGTGCCCCTTGTCGATCAGCCATCGGAGATCCTTCAAAAGCGCGGCGCCCTCGGCATCTTCCTGCCCGCCACCGGGGAAAAGATCCTGCCTCATTTGCGCCCAAGTCGCTCCGGGATGCGCGCAAAGATAATCCAACGCGCGACGGATTCCGGGCACGGCATAATCAGGATTGATCGGTGTGGGCCGGATCGCGGTAACGAACGATACCCCCCCGGCTTTGAACAAGTGCATGCCCATGTGCCGCAGTGCGGGCCGCAGCGCAAGCATCAGGCTCATCGGAAAACGGTCCTCGCGCGTCCATGCTTCACGGACGGCGCGGCGCAGTCCCGCGTCTCCACACTCGATCGCCACCGGCGCGGGGGTCACCGCGCGTTTCACCTCGCGAACCAGCGCAGGAACCTGCCCCCGCATCCACGCCTTGGCTTCCATCCATTTCATGGGCGGATCTTCGGGCGGCGCAGTCTTGATGCGATAGAGTTTGCGCTTCACATATTCCTGTTTCCACTGGTCGATCACGACTGGATCGTGGACCATTTCGATTGTGGCCCGGTATTCGTCCAGCGTCTCCCGCGAGAACCGTTCGGCATGAATTTCCGCCAACGCTTCGTTGAATCCATGATGATTGGGCGGTCCGAGGAGCCGCCCGCTGCGGGGACATCGGGCTATGCATTTGAATTGCCCGGTGGGCGGATCTCCGGCGGTTTCCTCAATCGTAAAGAAGTGATCCACATGCGCCGCCATCGCGTGCTGTTCCACCCCGGTCGCATTCACGAATACCGCATGGCACACTGTGCATTGATACAAGGAAATGGATGGTTTTCCGGAATTATCCCGCGCGGGCGCCGGTCGGGGCGGACGGACTTCCACTTTCACCAGATACAGCGAGGGCCGGGTGAGAAACATGTGGGCCAGCTGGGCCAGTGGAAACGCGCGCCGCGAAACCTGAATCCGGTGGATGGCGCCCCCGAGTCCGTGCCGATCCGGCAAGAAAGACACGTCCACCGGCGCCACGGCGTGAGTCGTCTCGCGCGAAATCGCGGGGCGTCCCTCCGGTGCTCGCCCGGCGGGACCGGGTCGGGGCGCTTCGCGTTCCCCGCGTGTAAAGCGATCCTCCCGGCGCGGTCCCCGTTGCTCCGGACGGCCTCCGCCGCGACGTTGTTCATCCCGACGCCCGGCTGGCGGCCGGCGATCCCCGCTGCGACGATCGTCGCGCCGGTCGTGATCCTCCCGGCGCGCGCGTCCGCCCGCATAATCCGCATAGGGATTATGCGTGGACGGCTCCCGGGCCCAGGTGGGAACGAAATTAAGATCCAGCAGGTCCTCCCCGGATGCTTGCTTTGATTCTTCTGGCGTCATGACGAGCCGGCTCCCTGCTGTATTCCATGCCTATCGTACCCTCGGCGACCGCGCAAGGAAAACAATAAACATTCAGGGGGGAGCATCTGGGTGCAGTTGAGGAAAGTGGGTAGAGGGAGTCACGCTGCGAGGTTGAGGGATTGGATTTCGCTTTTTCTGCGATGGTCCCAGAAGGCGTCGTAGATTTCACCGAGTACGGCGCAGCGGATGTTGAGTACGTGCTGTGCACCGGGAACCCGCCAGAACATGCCGGATTGCTTGGTTCTTTTGCCGATGACGGTTTTG
>JAGOHE010000128.1 GCA_017996315.1 Kiritimatiellia bacterium
CACCGACACATTGACAACCGGGCAGGCCGGCTTCAGAGTGTGGAGCCATGATTCGTGTGCTCGAGTTTGATTTTCGGCAAAAGACCATGCGTGAGGGCCGGGCGGATACGATGGCGGCCGCGATGGCGGATGGGCGGTTTGTGTGGGTGGATATGGAAGACGCCCGCGATGAGGAACATCAATCTGTTTTCCGCGCCTTGAACGTGCCTCCCGAGGCGGCCGACGCAGTCGTCGGTCCTTCCCGCGAGGGCCGGTTTGATCTGTACGACTCCGCGCTGCATATCGCGGTGAGCGAAGTCCAGTGGTCGGATGCCCGGCCCCGGATCACACATCACGACTTCGTCCTCGGCGAAAGGTATCTGCTGTCCCGCCGCGAGGGCCCGTCCCCCGCGATGGAACGGATGCGCCAGTCCGTGCCGGAAGACTTTGCTCGCTTCAGCCAGTCGCAGGGTTTTCTGCTGTTTGAAATCGGGGATCAGCTCCGGGAGGAATACCGGGGCGCCCTGCAATCCATTGCCACCGAAACCTCCGAGTTGCAGCGCACCCTGTTCGATCGCGCCGATGATGAGTTGTTCACGCGGGTGGCCGCGCGTATCGGCGGAATCAACCTGTTTCGGCAGGCGCTGTACGGCGCGCGGGAGATGATTCACGAACTGGCCCACCGCCGATCCCGGTTTGTTCCGGAGACCACTCAGCCGCATTTGGACGATCTGGCGACGACACTGCAGCGGATGGGCGCGGATCTGGACGGGGAGCGGCAGACGCTGCACGAGCTCCTGAACCTGTATATGGGCATGGTCAGCCACCGCACCAACCGGCTGATCAACCGGCTCACCGTGATCAGCTTCGTTTTTCTCCCCCTGACGTTTCTCTGCGGCGTCTACGGGATGAATTTCGACGTCATGCCCGAGCTGCGGTGGCCCTGGGGATACGCGTTTTTCTGGGGTTTGTGCGGACTGACGATTGTCGGTATTCTGGCGGCCCTGCGCCGGGCCCGATGGTGGGGCTGAACACCGCGCTGTTTATTTTAGTTCTATTTGCCGGTACCGGTTCTCCATCATGGGCATGATGCCCAGTCCCGTATCCGTTTTGGGCGAGATCATCTGAACGCGGGTGGATTGGGCAACGGAATTGAGAATCTGCATGCGGGCGTTTTTGAACAGTTCCGTCGGCTGAACCGGCGCGAAGTCATCCGCTTCCATCCACGGGGCCACCTGATCGGCGCCGAGATCTTCACTCGCTTCTATCAGGACGCGCGCCGTATCCTCAGGCTGATGTTTCTGGGCGTAACACACGGCCAGATTGTAATACGTTACATGATCCGCCGCGCCTGCCTTGATGATATCCTGCAGGTGGCTGATCGCCCGGGCGTGCGCGCCCTGCCGGAGATACGTCAGCGCGAGCATATTCCGGGCTTCCATGTCCATCGGCCGGAGGTCCACCGCTTCGCGGAGATGCTCCAGCGCCCGGTCATACCAGCCCTCGGCGAGCGCGGCGCGGGCGGCGATGAGGTGCGCTTCCATGACCGATGGCGTGGCCTCCAGCAACCATCGGGCGGCGGCCAGCGCGCCCGCGTGATCGCCCCGGCTCAACAGCGCATTTGCGAGATCCAAACGCGCGCCCAGAACGCCCGGATCATCCTTCAACGCGTCCAGCAGAAGCCGGATCGCATCGTCCAGTCGCCCCGTGCGAAAATACAGCCGGCCCAGAAGAACCTTAAGCTCGGTCGAGTCGGGCATCACCGCGCGCTGTCGGCGGACTTTCTCCGCCGCCTCGGCATAGAGTCCGCGTCCCTGAAGCAAATCCACCTGAATTTTCAGATCGCGAATGATGCGCGCGTTCTCCATGAGACGGGTAATCTCCACCGATGCGCTGGCGGGCGGTGTCGGTTCGGCGGGGGTTTCCTGGGCGGGATCCGGCAAGGACACCTCGGGTTTCACACTTCGATCCCGATAGGACATGACCGCCATCGTCACCACCACCGTGGCGGCCATGACCAGCAACATCAGCATCGGAACCAGCCATCCCCTCGGAAAACGCCGATGCGGGATTTCCCTTCGTTGCGCATGGCGGTATTCCGTGCCGCCGGGTTCCGAAAGACTGTATACCGTATGCGAATCGGTCGGATCGTTCATGTGCCTATTCCCACCCGGGCGCGGCCCGGTGATGTATTTGCCATGGGTATGGTGTAGCATGTATGAGAATGTGAATCAATGCCCGTTACAGACGGCCGCGCCGCCGCGGCCGCGAGCGCGAGGAAGAGAAAAATCATGTACACGCTCCGAAATTATCGAAGGGCCCGGATCGCCCTCGGGATGCTGCTGATCCCGGCCGCCCTGGCCTTTTCGGAAACTCCGGAGACTCCGACCCCGCCCCCGGCGCGGGTGCTGGTGCTGGAAATTCGGGGACCGATTGATGAGGCGCTGACGTATATCGTCCGCCGGGCGGCGCGGCAGGCCGCGGAATCGCCCACCTCCGCGCTGGTGCTGGTCATGGACACGCCCGGCGGAGGACTTGATGCCTGCCGTGATATCGTCTCCCTGATCCAGAAATCCCCCGTTCCCGTGCTGACCTATGTCGAGCGCTCCGCCTATTCCGCCGGCGCGCTGATCGCGCTCTCCACCCAACGCATCTACATGGCCCCCGGCAGCGTCATCGGCGACGCCATGGCCATTCTCGTGCCGCCGTTGAGCGGACCGCAGCCGGTGCCCGAAGACCTTCGGGAAAAACTCGACTCGGGCACCGCCGCCTTTGCCCGGGCCACCGCCGAGGAGGCCGGACACGACCCGGATGTGGCCGAAGCCTTCGTCCGTCGCGGCATGGAACTGCGCCGGGGCGACACGGTGATCAAGCCGACCGGCCAGCTCCTCACCCTGACCAACCAGGAGGCGGAACGGCTGTTCGGCGATCCCCCCCGTCCGCTGCTTTCTTCCGGCACGGTGACCAACCTGGAGGAGTTGCTCCACCGGGAGGGCCTCGGCGCGGCGCCCGTGGAGGCGTTCGCGGTGACCTCCGCGGAACGAATCGCGCGATGGATCAAACTGCTCGCGCCGCTCTTTCTGATGGGGGGGCTGCTGGGCATCTGGATTGAAATCAAAACCCCCGGGTTCGGTTTGCCCGGCGCCCTGGGCATTGCCGCGCTGGGGATTTTCTTCGCGGGGCATCACATCGCGGGTCTTGCCGGCTGGGAACACATGGCCCTGTTCCTCATCGGCGTGGCCTTGCTGGCGGTGGAGATATTCGTCCTGCCGGGCTTCGGCATCACCGGCATCACCGGCCTCGTCCTGATGGTCTTCAGCCTGCTCATGGCGATGGCCGGCCGCGCGCCCGACGGTTCCTGGTGGCCCGCGCTGCCCGCGTTGCGCCTTCCTTTTATCAAACTGACCGGCGCGGCCGCCGGAGCCGGCATCGCCGCCGCGCTGATCGGCGCATGGCTGCCCAAGTCGCCCGTATTCCGCAAGCTGATCCTCGAAGCCGCCACCGATCGCGACCATGGGTTCACCAGCTCCGCTCCGGGCGAGGCTACGCTGCTGGGCGCGGAGGGTGTGACGGAAACCGAACTACGCCCCTCCGGTATCGCCCGGCTCAATGGCCGGCGCTCGGACGTGGTCGCCGACGGCGAGTTCATTCCGCAGGGCGCCCGGGTGCGCGTAATCGAAGTCAGCGGAAACCGGATCGTGGTCGGGCCGGCCGAAACCCCGTCCTGACCGCCCAAAGGAGTTCACATGGATGGCATCTCCAGTTATCTGCCCATGTATCTCGGCCTGCTGCTGGCCGGGATCCTGCTGGTCGGACTCGAAATTTACATTCCCGGCGGGATCGTCGGCACGATCGGCGCGCTGGTGCTCGTCGCGGCCATGGTGGTCGGTTTTCGCTTTCCTGAACCGTATGGAATCCTGAGCGCCCTGGCGATCCTGGCCGGCTGCGTGGCCGGCATTTACTGGTGGGCCTGCGTCTTCCCCCGCACCCGCGCGGGCCGTCGGTTCTCCCTCGAGAAGGACGGAAAGGATTTCCGCTCCGACCGCCCCGAATGGAAGGGGCTCATCGGTAAAACCGGACGAACCATCACGGCGCTCCATCCCGCCGGCATCGCGCAGATTGACGGCCATCGCGTGGATGTCACCACCGCCTCCGCCTGGATGGATTCCGGGGTCGAGGTGCGTGTCACCGCCGTTCATGGCCTGCGCGTGATCGTCGAACCCGCGGCCGCCCCGGAGGCACGGTGAACCTGGCCCCCTCCCTGCGCGCGGCGCTGGCGATCTGGGCGGCGGGCTGCGCGCTCGCCGGAACCTCCGACGCCGCCCGCTGGGTGCGGCAGGATCGAGTCACCCTCCATGCCGACGAGACCTGGAACGAAGAAGTCATCATCGGAGCAGGAGAAGCGGATATTGCCGGAACCGTCCGGGGAGATCTGTTTCTGGCCGGCTATACGGCCCGGATTTCCGGACCATTGGAAGGCGATGCATGGATCTGTGCCAGCCGCCGGATGGACTGGGATGGCGCGGCGAGCGATGACGTCCGCCTGGTGAGTCCGCTGATCCTCTTTCGCGGGTCCGCCGCCCGGCGCGCGTATCTGTCGGGCGGAACCATCAAAGTGGAATCTTCCGCCCGACTCGGCCGTGAAACGGATATCGTGGCGGAGGATGTCATCTTTCAGGGCGAAACGGACGGACCGCTGAACATCCGCGCGCGCCGCGTCACCCTGGGCGGCCACATGCGAGGGCCGGTGCGGGTGGACGCCGACGACATCGTCATCCAATCCGGCACGGTGATTGAGGGCTACCTGCGGTACTCCGCGCCCTCCATCCTTGCCGTGCCGGCGGATGCGCGCGTAACCGGCGAGGTGATCCGCGATCCCGCCCCGCCGCGCGCCGGCATCGGCGGAATGTGGATCGTCTATCTCCTCGCGGCGTTCTGGCTGATGAACACCGTCTTCGCCCTCGTGCTGCCCGGACCGCTGAGCCGCGCCGCCGACCTTCTGCGTCGCGAACCGACGCGCTGCGCGCTGACCGGCCTGGTGGTGATGACGATCACGCCGTTTGTCGCGGGATTGCTGGGCGCCACGATGGTCGGCGTGCCCCTCGTTTTGGCCCTGCTGTTCGGCGTGCTGCTGGCGTTCAGCCTCTCCCCCGCGGTCACCGCGGCGGCCCTGGGCGCGCGATTCGGGGTCGGTCGCGGCGCAAGCGTTCGTCGGAAACTGATGAATCAAGCCGGAGTCGGGCTGCTCGCGCTCCTGGCCGTCGCGCTCCTCCCGTACATCGGCCTGACGTTGCTGCTCCTCGCGGCGGCGGCCGGCGCGGGCGCGCTCCTGCGCTCTCCCATGCGCGAGCCCAGGACGCTGCCTCCGCCACTTCCGGAGCAGGGCGCCTCCTGACGCGGAACAAAGGGATACCCACCATGCGAACCATCAACACGCGGCGCCACCAATCTGGGCTGTTCCGATCCGCCCTGCGCGCGCCGTTTGCAATGCTCTGCGCGGCGCTATTCACGGCGAGCCTCGCGAACGCGGAAGAAGCGCCGGCCACAGACCCCGCCGCCGTCGCGCCCGCTCCCGCCGATTCGATGCTCTCCGGCGAACAGGCCGGCCGCTGGTCCGTGGCCGGCGGAAGCGAACTGTCATTCGGGTGGCTGCTTCGCGACGGCGAACTGCTGGCGAATCCCATCGCAACAGAGGAACCGGAAGTGCCCCCGGACCTCGACTGGCCCGAGCCGGTGGGCGATTTTGAGCTGTCGTTCGAATTTCAAATTCAACGCATGGGATGGGGCGGCATCGAATATCGAATGCCGGAAAGCTCCGGCCGCCCGTTGCGCGGCCTCTTCTTCTGCATATGCGATGACGCCCATCATCCCCTATCCGGCGTGGGACGCCTCGGCAACCGCAGCACGGGGGCGCTCTTCGATGTGCTCGGGCCGGCGCCCTCCACCGTGGTGCGTCCGCTGGGCGAATGGAATCAGGCGCGGATTGTCGCGCGGGGCACGATCATCGAGCATTGGATCAATGGTATGCGCGCGCTGCACACCGACACCTCACGCCCGGAATTTGAAGCGTTGACCGCGGGCAGTATTTTTCGCGACACCCCCCGGTACGGGCAACTCCCCGCCGGCCGGCTCCGGCTGCTGCGCGGCGACGGCCGCATCGCGTACCGCCACATGACCCTTCGCGCGCCGGCTCCGGCGGAGCCGCCAAAACCCGACGCCACTTCCACCGAAACGCCTCCGCCGGCGACGTAATCTTCCGCGATTCCACGCTTCGAGCC
>JAGOHE010000010.1 GCA_017996315.1 Kiritimatiellia bacterium
GAGGTCAGTCCGGCCTTCATGCAATTCATATTGCCGAAGAACTCCATCCCCTGCATGGTGAAACATGAAAACGGGAGATTGGTGGTCGGGAATTCGGCGCCGGGGAAAATGCCCTGATACGCCAGATTATGAATGGTAAACACCGTTCGCTCACGCCCGGCTCGGCCGGTGCCGCTGATGCCGTGGCGCAGGTAGAGCGGAATCATCCCGGAGGTCCAATCGTTGCAATGCACGATATCCGCAGACCAACCCATCGTATCGAGCAGGGCGACGACGGATTTCTGGAAGAACACAAAGCGTTCGAGATTGTCGGTGTAATCGCGCTCCGAAAGAGAATAGAGCGCGCGACGATCGAAGTATTCATCCCGGCGGACAAAGTAGGTCGGCACCGGTTCCTGATGCGCTTCCCAGATTTCCGCGATGTACACCCGGAAGCCCACCGGAATGCGCAACCGCCACTGGGTGTCGCGCAGCTCATAGCCGCCCTCGAGCACCTGGCGATACATTGGCATCACCCGGATCACATCCACACCGTCGGTCTTCAGCGCGGCGGGTAGCGCATGCGCGACCTCCCCCAACCCGCCCGTGGACGCAAATGGGACCGCTTCGCTAGTGGCAAATGCTACTTTCATATGGTGAACCGCCGACTGGTACCGCCCGTACTCCTTGGGTACACTCTGAACCTGTGACCACCGGTGATTTCATACCATCTTTGGAACATTTACTCAATCGCCTATTCCGCGAGCCAGGATACCGGCCCCTGACCCGTCCCGAAATTGCCCGTCGCCTGCGGTTGGACGCGGAGCATCGCCGGGAACTTCGGGCGACCCTGAAGCGCATGCAATCGGAAGGCGCGGCGGTCGAGTTGCGCAAGAATCGCTGGGCGGCCACGGGCGCGTCCCATGTGTTTCGCGGCCGGGTATGGATTCATCGGCGGGGAACGGCCCAGGTGGAACCGGAAGATCCCCAGCGTCCCACGCTTGCGTTGGATGCGGAGTCGCTCCGGGGCGCGATCCATGGCGATACCGTAGAGGCCGAAGCCCAAGGCCGGTCGGAAGGCGGAGCCCGGGGACGCATTGTGCGGGTGATGGCGCGGCGGTTCGCCATTATCCCGGGACTCTATAAGCATACGAAATACTATGATTATGTGATCCCCACGGACGCGCGCATGCCCACCACTCTTCGCGTGCGCGGACGGGAAGCGGGGCTGGATCCGCGGGAGAATGAACTGGTGGCGCTGGCCCTCGATCCCTGGTCCGCTCACCAAGATGTGCCGGGCGGCACGATCATTCGAACGCTGGGTGTCGAGCCCGGGCCGGATGCGGATATTCAGGCGCTAATGCTGCTGTATGGGCTGCAGGACGATTTTCCGGAAGCCGCCCGCGCGGAAGCGGCCGCAGCCCCCGCCCTGCCCCGTCCGGAAGATTTGGCCGGCCGGCGCGACTTTCGCGATGTTCCCTGCGTGACGATTGACCCCGAAAACGCGCGGGATTTTGACGATGCCGTGACGTTGCGCGCATTGCCCGGCGGACGATGGGAACTGGGCGTGCATATCGCGGATGTCAGTCATCTGGTTCCGCTTGGCGGACCGGTGGATATGGAAGCCCGGTCCCGGGCCACCAGCGTGTATCTCGCGGATCGCTTTATACCCATGCTTCCCCGGCGGTTGACCGCGGAGGTCTGCAGCCTTCGTCCGCACGTGGATCGGCTGGGGCATTCGGTCCTCATCACGTTGTCTCCGGAACTGGCCGTGGAGTCGGAAGACACCGCGCCCACCGTCATCCGATCCCGCGCGTGCCTCAATTATGACCAGGTCCAGGCCCTGATCGCCGGCCAGTCGGATCTCGGAATTCCGGAAGATCTGCAGCCCATGCTCCGGGATATGAACCGGGTGGCGGAACGACTGCGCCGGCGCCGCATGGCCGCGGGGGCCCTGGACTTCACCCTGCCGGAGATCCGGTTCGAGTTCAACGATGAAGGACGCGTGGAGACCATCCGCCGTCGGGGCGGTGACGAGGCCTATCATCTTATCGAAGAATTCATGCTGCTGGCCAATCAGGCGGTTGCCCGCCGGCTGTCCGTCGCGCGGGTTCCGGCGATGTATCGGATTCATGAGGAGCCCGACGAGGATCAGTGGGATCGCATGGAACAGGATCTTGCGGAACTCGGGTTCACGCTCCGTACCCGTTCCCGGCAGAGGTTGAATGAAATCGTGCGCCAGTCCTCCGCGAACGACGCGGGATATGCGGTCGCGCTGGCGATCCTGCGCAATCTCAAGCGCGCGGAGTATTCCCCGAGATGCGTACCGCATTTCGGTCTCGCGTTTCATCCCTACACCCACTTCACATCACCGATCCGGCGGTATCCCGACCTTGTGGTGCATCGCATGCTCAAGGCGATCGAGCGGGACGCCCCTCCCCCGCTCTCTCATACGACGGTCGCGGAGCTGGCCGAGCATTGTTCGCGTCGCGAGCGCGAGGCGGACGAGGCGGAACGGGAGAGCGTGGATATCAAACGTCTGGCGTTTTTCCAGCAAAAGCTGGAGGAAGGCGAGACCGGTCCGTTCCATGCCGTGGTGACCATGGAACTGGGTAAAGGCTGGATCGTGGAGCTGTGGGACAGTCTCCAGCGCGCGCTCATCCCCCGGAGTTTCGTGCGCGGGCCGGGACGCACCCTCGCGCCCGGCACCCGGCTGGATGTGCAGATCATGCGCGTGGATCCCATTCGCAGACTGGTGGACGTCCGGCCCTGGCCGACGCAGCATGCCGCGGCCCGAAACCGGAAACCCGTCGTCCGGCGAAACCGTCGGGAAATCCGAAAAGCCGCGCGAAAGAATCCGCGCAGAAAACGGTAGATGATTCCGTCCCGTCGGAATTATTCCACGAGATAGACGTATTTCAGGGGTTGGCCATCGCGCTCGATGTCCAATACAACGGCCCCGAGCTTTTCCTGCATGAACTGCCCGATGAAAAACTCCGCGCGTTTCTGACTGGTCATGTTCATCGAGTTGACCTTGAGCACCACATCGTCATCCCGCAATCCCATGGCGCCCAAAAATTCCCGCTCGCCCTCGATCTTCAGGCGATGTCCGCGGACGATGCCATTCACGCGGTCCGGCTGAAAACTCTTATAGAGGTTTACGATGCGGTCCGGATGATCCAGCATTTCGGCGTAATACTGGGTCAATCCCTTGTGCGAGATCACCCACCGGTCCTCGCGAATGCGTCGTCCGTACGGGCTTTCCTCCAGCGGGGGTTCATCGGAGAGGTCCGGCTCTTCCATGAGGCCGAACGCCGCGGACTCCTCATCCGCACCGGGCGCGCCGGGATCGAGGTTCAGTTTTCTCAACTCCTCCCGTCGTCCGTCAATTTCCAGCACCACCCGGTCCGGCTCGATTCGGATCACCAGGGCCGGCCCCGCGTGTTCATTCTCTCCGGCCAGATACTGGGTATCCGTTTCCGTGTCGTCGAGAATCGCCTTGCGGTAGGGCGCGCGTCCGGATTCGCCCAAATCTATGAAAATACCCGCAAGCCGAAATCGGGGTCCCGCCCCCTGCGGTTCCGCTTCCACGCTTTTCGAGTCACCGGGCCCGGTTCTCAACGCTGTCCAATGCGGATTCGGAATCGTTGTGATTTCATCCATCGTGCCGCCGGCCGGAACGACCGGATCCGGCACGGCCTGTCGGGACTGCGCCTGCCGGATGATTCCCACGTACAGCCCGGCCATGGCCAGCGCGGCCATGACGGCGACCGCCGCCAGAAATTTACATATCACGGGACGAACCGTGTTCACCGATGAGTCGTTGGGGCTCATGCTGGGATGATACGACGACGCGGCGGAGGACGCCAGTTGCTCTTTTCCGTCGAGGAGCTTCTGCATGGCGGCTCCTCTCCTCGCATGTCTTCAAGCGTGCCTGCCGGAGCCGTAAGCCGGATTCTGTTCACACGGTCATTTATCTACGCGATGCACCCGAAGCTTTGCCGCTTGCGCGGCGTGGAGCGGGCCGCTCCTCGCTTCCTATTTGATCTTGCTCCGGACGGGGTTTGCCTGGCCCCCTCGATCTCTCTCGGGGCGGTGGGCTCTTACCCCACCTTTTCACCCTTACCTCGCGCCGAAACGCAAGGCGGTTTGTTTCTGTGGCACTTTCCGTACTTTCCGGTATCGCGGAAAGCCTCCCGCTTTAACAACGGGACATCCTGCCCTGCGGAGTCCGGACTTTCCTCCCCCCGGCGAACCGGGCAGCGACCGTCCACTCCGGCAGGTCACGCCGGACTAAACATACAACATTCGGCCGCAGAATGCACACACGGCGATGCGCCCGTTGGTTTCTGAAAGGCGGGCGTCATTGATGGTCTGGGGCGGCAGTGTGGTATGGCACCCCCCGCAGACCCCGGAGGATTGGGCGGATGAATTTTCCGGAGCGCTCGATTTAATCGGGACGATCGCCCGGTCGCCGCGATGATTGAAAATCCGTTCGTATCGCGAAAGCCAATCCGCGGGAACTTGCTGTGCGGCGGCGGTTCGGGTCGCTTCGGTCTCCGCGAGCCGGGCGGCCAGTTCGGCGCCCTGGGCGTCCATCTGCGCGGATTCCGCGTCCGCCGCGCGTACGGCGTCATCCCACGTACTCCGCATGGACGACACTTCGGCGTTCACCCGATCCATGTCCTCCATGTACTGGAGTTCCCGGTCCTCGGCCTCGGAGATTTGCCGTTCGCACCCCGCGATTTCATGCTCCAGCGCGCGATACTCGTCGTTCGTCCGAACCTCATTCTGCTGCTGACGGTAACGCAGAATTTGATCTTTCAGTCCGCCCACCTCGACGTCCAATTGTTTGATGGAGGCTTGGACATGCTTCAGCCGCTCTTCCGCCGAGCTCAGCGCCGACCGGCGGTCGGTGGCGGAATCCATGAGCTGCTTTTTTCGGGAGGGAATGTTCTGTATTTCACGGCGCATGTTCCGGATGCTTTGATCCAAGTCCTGAATATGGAGTAGATCTTCGAGAAGTTTTAGCACCGGGAGCCTCCATGCGGCTGGCGGGGACGACGGGACTCGAACCCGCAACACCCAGATCGACAATCTGGTACTCTAACCAATTGAGCTACGTCCCCAAGCGAATACGCGACGTATGATGAAGGATGATGACAAATCGCGCAAGATAAAATCACGGCCCGGCTATGACGCGTGATGAGCGATGCGCTCGACCAGAGCCTTGCACAGGCTCGCCGAGTACGCCGCGGCCCGGTCAAGAAAGGTTTGGAAGTCCAAGGCATTTTCTCCCCGCCCCGGAACGTCGCTCACGGACCGGATGATCAGGAACGGCACGCCAAAACGGGTGCACACGTGCGCGATGGCCGCGCCTTCCATATCCACGCAGCACACCCGATCGCCGAACCGTTCGCGAATGCGGCCGACGTGCTCCGGAGTGGAAATAAACGAATCCGCGGATCCCAGCCAGCCATGGTGACATGCGGCGGTCACCGCGCCTTCATCGCGCAACTGGCGGAAGTGGGCCATCAGCTTCGGTGACGATTCAAAGCGCGCGGGGCTGCCCATCATCTGGCCATATTCAAATCCCAGCGGCGTGATGTCCACGTCGGTATAAACGATCTCCTCGGGCACCACCAGATCCAGCACCTGCTGATCTTCCATCAGTCCTCCCGCACAACCCGTGTTGATTACGCAGGAAGGCGAAAAATCCGACAACAGAAGCGCCAGCGTGCACGCGGCGTTGACCTTTCCCATTCCGGACTGGGCGATGACCAGCTCCTGATTCGCATGCCGCGTTCGATAGAGCCGCGTATGGAAGTGCGTATACGCTTCAGCATGGGGAAATACCGTCAGCAAGGCGTCGAGCTCTTCCTTCATCGCGGCCACCAATGCGATCGGCGGCCCGTCAACGGAGCCGATGGAAGATAGGTTCGTCGTGTTCATTGTTGCGAGCATACCACGGAGCGGCCTGTGCCGTGGAACGCCGTGTTTTCGGCTACCGGAGGGGAGAATTCTGCGCCCTTGCCCGGTATCCCGACTCGCGGGTGATCCGGCGAGGGCCGGCGTCGTTGCATCCGATATGAATACGGCCGGACACGGCGGCTGCTTGCGCATAGGACGTTCCTATTCTAGAGTAGAGTCATGAAACGTGCCTTTTGCATCGCGCTGTGGGCGGTACTGGTGTCGAGCCCGGCTCCAGCCCAGAGCGTCCTTGGATTTGAACGCTATCAGGTCATTATCGACCGCGCGCCCTTTGGCTCGGAACCCGCGGTGGAGACCGAGGCGGTGAGCACGACCGCGGTCGCGGCGGCGGACGACTTCATGAAGAAGTATCGGTTGGCCATGCTGGTGGGCGACGCCACCGAAGGCGGGTATGCCGGGCTGGTGGATCTGCAGACGAACAAGACGATCATCCTCTACAAGGGAACACCGTCCGAAACCGGTTTGGAACTGTTGGACCTGCAAACGACGCAAGGCGAGGCCACCATCCGGTATTCAGGGCAGCTCCTGCTCTTGAAAATGAGCACGACGCCGGAAGCGCCCGCAATGTCTCGCGCTCCGTTATCCAGCCGGGGCCGGACGTCCTCCTTCCCCCGAAGCCGAACAACGACCCCTCGGACCCTGCCAGCTCCCCGGCCGACAAGCGCAACCGCCGCGCCTGCTGCGGAAAGTCCGCGGTTGACCGGGCCGGAGTTGGAACAGCACCTGCGCGAATACAACATGAAAGCTATTCGTGAAGGAATGCCGCCGCTCCCGATTCCGCTGACCCCGGAAGAAGACGCCACGCTCGTCTCGGAAGGCGTTCTCCCTCCCCAATAACCACCGCGGGCTTCGCGCGGATCAGCTTTGGGTAATGGTGGCGCTGCGCGTGGATGTGCCGTCGGTTACGCTTATCGTCTGGGTCCCGTTGTTGGTGGCGTTGTAGTCCACCGTAGCGCCCGACGTTGAACTCAACGTGCCCAGGCCGTTGTTGCTCAGCGACCATGAGTAGGTGCCGTTGCTGCTCCCGCTTGCGGTGAACGAGCGGGAATTCCCCACCGTGAGATTAATGGCGCCGGACGGGGAGAGCGTCAGCGATGCCGACGGCGCATTGGTGGTTACCGTCGCCGAAGCGAGCACATCCCCCACCAACGAAGCTTCCACCCACGATCCGAACATGGTCGCCGTGGTGCCGCTGGTGGAGATGGTGCCGACGATATTTACGACGCCGCCCGCGGTGGTTCTGCCTTCCAACTGGAACGGCGCCCGAGTGGACGTTTCGCCGCTGATGGATCCGGCAAAACGGATTCCGTTGTTATCCGTGGCTTCCAGCGAGGCGCCGGCTTGACGCAGATTCAGCCGGGTCACCGCCGGCCCTGTATTCGCGGTGGTCAGACGTCCTCCGGCGTTCTGTCCGACATACAGGCCATCCACACTGATGCCCACCTGGCGTTCCGTGTTGTCCGGCGAGCCGACTTCGCAGCCCGACAGAATCGCACAGGCCCATGGCAGGACGGCTAAGAGAGCGCAACGTGAAATGGATGTCATAAGTGGACTCCTCCGGCGACATTAGGTCAAACGAACGGTCCCTTCCAGCTATTTTTGCAGCGCCTCGATTAATCCGGCGGCGCGGAGGGTCTCCCAATCCACCCCGGGATAGGCCAGTCCCCGTTCCACATACCGGCGCACAAACTTGCCCAGCACGTCCACTTCCACATTCACCCGGTGCCCCCGTTGGTATCGCCCGAAAGACGTGTGCTCATACGTGAAGGGAATAATATGCACAACCACGCTGTCTTCCCGGACTTCCGCCAGCGTCAGACTCACTCCGTCTATACCCACCGACCCCTTGTACACCATGCCGTGCATCAGTTCTGGAGAACACGCGAATTCAAATCGCCAATCGCGTCCCACGGCCTCGATCGAACGAACCTCCCCCACCCCATCCACATGACCGATCACGATATGCCCGCCCATGGGATCGCCCCAGCGCAGGGCCCGCTCCAAGTTCATCAGGCTGCCCACGCTCTGGCTGCCCAGATTCGTCTTCTCGAACGTCTCCCGCAACACATCGAAATGAAGCTGCGGTCCATCCGTACGCGTGACGGTCAGGCAGATTCCGGAAACCGCGACACTCTCTCCGGCTTCCATGGGCCGATCCCAAGCGCCCGCGTCGATGACGATGCGGCCCCATTTTTCCTTCAAATCGAGTTCGGTGATCTTGCCCATCTTCTGAATGATTCCCGTGAACATACGAATCCTCCTTGGGTTATGCGCTCAGGTTTTTGGGGAACGACGGTTTCCGGCGCGCGGGACCATGACCATCCATACATCGGTTCCCATCCGTTCGGCGGATAGCACCCGGAACGGACGAGTATCAGAAATCGAGGCTTGCGCTCCGGATACGGCAGGCGTGGCGCCGTCGCCGAGCCATCGGGGCGCGATGATCCAATGCAATTCATCCACACGCCCTTCCCGCAACAGCGAACCCGCCAGCGCGCCGCCGCCTTCGCACAGCAGTTGCATCACATGGCATTCGTCCGACAGCCGCCGCAGCAGCGGCTCGAGGGGAACCCGGCCCGAGGCATCCGGCGCGAAGACCCAGCATCGGGCGCCCGTCGCCTCAAACGCGGAGCGGCGGCGAATGGGACACCGGTGGGTGACCGCGACTATGGTGCGGCCCGCATCGGCCGTGAATACGGCGGCGGCGGGCGGCGTACGGCCGGTCGAATCCACCAGCACTCTCCATGGAGCACGTCCGCGCGCCGGCCGCGGCGTCAGCCGCGGGTTGTCCGCACAGGCGGTGCGCGACCCGATCAGGATGGCATCCGAGGCCCGCCGCAGTTCCTGCACGCGCGCCCGGGAGGCGGGCCCGGAAATCCAGCGCGAATTCCCATCGGCATCGGCAATTCTTCCATCCAGCGTGCATGCCATCTTGAGCGCCACCCGGGGTCGCCCATTCAAAATCCGGTGGGCAAACGGGGCAAGGATCGCCCGCGCTTCATCCGCGCACAATCCCTCATGCACTTCGATGCCCTGTCCGGCCAGTTGACGCAAGCCGCGGCCGCGATGGCGCGGATTGGGATCACGCACGGCGGCCCAGACTCGTCGGATACCGGCCCGCGCAATCGCCTCGGTACAGGGCGGTGTGCGGCCATGCGTACTGCAGGGTTCCAGGGTGACAAACAAATCCGCCCCCCGAGCCCGGGGCCCGGCGTGGCGGATCGCCTCAATCTCGGCGTGCGGTCGCCCGGCGGCGCGATGCCAACCTTCGCCCACCACCCGGCTGGCCTTGACCAGCACGGCGCCAACCGGAGGATTGGGCCGGGTCAGGCCGATACCCCGGCGCGCAAGCTCCAGCGCGCGGCGCATGGCGTCATCCGGCCGCATGGGTCTCCGCTCCATTCAATAGCGATTGCACAAACGCATCCGGATCGAACGGCGCCAGATCGTCGGGCCCCTCGCCCAATCCGACATAGCGGATGGGCACACCGAGATCCTCGGCAATTTCAAACACGAATCCGCCTTTCGATGAACCATCGAGCTTCGATACGATCGCGCCGGTGAGCGGGGCGCCGGCATGGAACTGCCGGGCTTGCGCGATCGCATTGCGTCCCAGCGCGGCGTCCAACACGATCCAGGTCTCATCCGGCGCGCGCGGCAGGCGCTTGGACATGGCCCGACGCATTTTCTCCAGTTCTTGCATGAGCGGCTGCCGCGTATGCATGCGTCCCGCGGTGTCGACAATGAGACATCCGGATCCCCGGGCGATCGCGGCGTCCAGCGCGTCGTAGGCGACCGCGGCCGCGTCCGAACCGGTGTTTCCGCCCACCACGTCGATGCCCAGACGTTCTGCCCACAACCGCATTTGGGTCACGCCCGCCGCCCGGAACGTATCCCCCGCGCACAGGAGCGGACGAGCCCCGCGGGCTGCGGCGATGCGGGCCAGTTTCGCGCAGGTCGTCGTTTTCCCGGAACCATTCACCCCCACCACAAGCACGGTCCGGGGCGCTTCTCCCTCCAGCCAGTCCGTCTGCGGCACCGCGCAGCGGGTCTTCAACAGCCGGGCCAGTTGCTGGCGGGCAGGATCCTTCGATACATCGGTGTGGGCAATCTGCTGAACAGCATCCGCGGCCACGCGCGCGGGCACGTCGGCCCGGATCAACGCTTCTTCCAAATCCGCCAGCGATGCCGCGTCGGGACGTCGAACTCCGGTGATGCGATCCAATGCCCCCGCGAGGGCATCCCGGGTCTTTCGCAGCGCGCTCCACCATGAAGCCATGACGTCAGGGTCCCTTGGAGTTCGGAGATTCGGGGGAAGATGTCCAACGGGCGTCCGGAAGAGCGCACCGCGCCGGGCGTCGGATTGCCTTGCGCGCGCGGTCCAGAATCCCGTTCACAAACCGACCGGATTCCATGCCTCCGAACTGCTTGGCCAATTCCACCGCTTCATTAATCGAAACAACGGGAGGGATTTCAGCGCGGTACATCATTTCATAAAGGGCGAGACGCATGACATTCCGGTCCACTCCGGCCATCCGGCGGGGCTCCCAATGTTCCGCATACTCCTTGAGTTTCTCGTCCAATTCCCACAGGTGCTGTTCCACTCCGCGGATCAGCTCTTCGGCGAAGGTTTTCACCTTCTCAGGGATTTTCCGCGTGGCGAAGAAATCCGCGAACGCGCGATCCAGATCCCCGGAGTTGAAATCCCGCTGGAACAGGAACTGGACCGCCAGCAGCCGGCCGTCTCTTCGGCGACTCATGACTGGAGATCCCGCAAGGTTTTCATCAGCAATCCCATTTCCACCGCGGCCCGGGCGACATGCCATCCCCGGCCCTCGGGCCCCGGGCGGCAGCGCGCCTCGGCCTGCGCCTGGGTCCGCACCGAAACCACGCCGTCAAGCGCCGGCACGCCATGTCGCATGGAAATCTCCGTCAGCGCCCGGGCGACCGATTCGGAGATCAGCATGGCATGAGGAGTTTCCCCTTCGATGATGCATCCGAGCGCGATCA
The DNA here is from genome assembly GCA_017996315.1 of Kiritimatiellia bacterium. Lineage (GTDB taxonomy): Bacteria > Verrucomicrobiota > Kiritimatiellia > PWTM01 > PWTM01 > JAGOHE01. The sequence continues at coordinate 10,981 of JAGOHE010000010.1, forward strand.
CCGCATCGCAGTTTCGCGAGGCCGCCGCCCACTCGGCCACCACAGGGATCTCGTACGCGCCCGGAACCCAAATCAATCGCAGCCCGGTCTCGGGAACGCCGGCTTCGGCGAGGGCGGCGCGGGCGGAATCGAGCAGGGGGAGGACCAGGGCCTCGTTGAACCGGCTCGATACGATGGTCAGACGGAGCTTCGAGACATCGCCGGTCCCCATGATCTGCCGGACCTTGCCGAAATCCGGGGGCGTGAATGCGTAATCAACATGATGTGTGGACATCGTTTGCCGGCTCCTGATTATAGAAGATGCCCCAGTTTATCCCGCTTGGCGCGAAGATATTTTTCGTTATGCGCACCGGGCGGAATTTTCAGGGGGATCCGTTCCACCACGGAAATGCCGTATTTTTCAAGCTCCTCAACCTTGTGAGGATTGTTGGTCAACAACCGCACCCGTGTCGCGCCGAGGTCGCGCAGCATGTGCGCGGCGGCGCTGTAATCGCGCAGGTCCGGATCGAACCCGAGCCGCTCGTTGGCCTCCACGGTGTCCAATCCCGCCTCCTGCAAAGCGTAGGCATGGATTTTGTGCGCCAGGCCGATCCCCCGCCCTTCCTGCCGCAGATATAACACCGCGCCCCGGCCCTCCTGAGCCACCATCGCCATGGCGCGATGAAGCTGGGCTCCGCAATCGCAGCGCTGTGATCCGAACACATCGCCGGTCAGGCACTCGCTATGCATGCGGACCAGCGGCGGAGGATCCCCTGCGATCGAACCCAGGCAAAGCGCGAGATGATGTTCATTCTCGGGTTTGGCCCGGTACATGTGCATCTGGAATTCGGCCCATTCGGTGGGGAGCCGGATGCTGCACTCGCGTTCGGTCAATGGCTCCCGGGCGCGGCGGTACACGATCAAGTCGGCGATGGTGATGATGGGCAGGCGGTGCCGTCGGGCAAACGCGATGAGCTCGTCGCGCCGGGCCATCTGTCCGTCTTCCCGCAGAATTTCACAAATCACACCGGCCGGTTGGCATCCGGACAGACGGGCGAGATCCACGGCGGCTTCGGTGTGGCCGGCGCGCTGCAGGACCCCCCCGGGGACGGATTCGAGCGGAAACAAATGGCCGGGTCTGGACAGATCATCCTTCGTGGATTCCGGATCCATGAGTACGCGGACGGTCTGGGCCCGGTCGGCCGCGCTGATCCCGGTAGACACGCCGGAGCGGGCATCCACTGATTCCATAAACGCAGTGCGATACATGTCGCCGGGATATACGGGCGCCATGCGGGAAATCCCCAGTTGCTTGAGCCGCTCCGGGGACATGGCAATGCAGACCAATCCCCCCCCCTGCTTGATCATGAAGTTAATCGCGTCCGGAGTGGCGTGATCGGCGGCGATGATCAGGTCCCCTTCGTTTTCCCTCCGTTCGTCATCCACCACGAGGACCATGCGACCCGCGCGAAACGCATCAATGGCCACGGAAATGGAGTCAAACGACGTGTGGATGTCGGTATCGCCCATGGCTGCCCCTTGCATCAACATCCCCGGGGCGTACGGACGCACGAATGGCGCCGATCTTCTTCTATCCCGACTGTACGGTCGGCTACGGGTATCCGCTCCTGCGGACTACCGTATCAGCCCCGGCCAAACGCCGTGGGCTCGCGGGCTTCCACCGCCGATCAGGAATTGCGAACGGCGCACTGCGCCGCCCGCTCACCTTGCCCCGAAGATCACGTGTAGAATAACACGAGATCCGGGGTCGGGCAAGCCGTTCCCCGCCGCTTGCCCCGCGCTTTACCCGGCGGGCGATCGAATCTGCCCGCTGCCCCGGATGATGTACTTGTAGCTGGTCAGTTCGTCCAGCCCCATCGGCCCGCGCGCGTGCAGCTTGTCGGTGCTGATGCCCAGCTCGGCGCCCATGCCGAATTCTCCGCCGTCGGTGAAGCGCGTGCTGGCATTGTGATAAACCGCCGCGGAGTCCACCTCCCGGAGGAACCTGCGCGCGGAAGGGGCATGCTCAGTCACAATCGCATCGCTGTGGTGCGAGCCATAGTGGTTGATGTGCGCGATGGCCTCCGGCGTTCCGTCCACCACTTTCAGCGTGATGATCAAATCGAGATACTCCGCCGTCCAGTCGGCCTCTGTGGCGGGGATCACGCCGGGTATCCGCGCGCAGACTTCGGGATCGCCCCGCAACTCCACCCCCCGCCCGCGGAGCCGCTCCGCCAGCCTCGGGAGCAACGAGTCGGCGATTTCCCGATGAATCAGAATTTTCTCGGCGGCGTTGCATACCGCGGGATAAGAACACTTGGCGTTCTCGCAGATATCCAGCGCCATTTCCGGCTGGGCCGCGCGATCCACATAGATGTGACACACGCCTTTGTAATGTTTGATCACCGGCACCCGGGCGTGCTCGGTGACGAAGCGGATGAGCCCTTCCCCGCCCCGGGGAACCACCAGATCCACCTTTCCTTCCTGCTGAACAATTTCGCGGATCGCATCCCGGTCCGGTGTCTCGACCAATTGCATCGCGTGATCCGGCAAACCCGCCGGTCGGGCCGCTGTGATCATCGCATCAAGGATCGCGCGATTCGACCGCGCCGCCTCATGACCGCCCCGCAGCAGCACGGCATTGGAGGTTTTGAAGCACAGCGAGGCGGCATCCGCGGTGACATTCGGGCGCGCTTCATAGATGATCGCAATGACGCCGATGGGCACCCGGACCTTGAGAATCTCCAGCCCATTCGGCCGCAACCACCGGCTGATGCGTGTCCCGACCGGATCCTTGAGTCCCACCAGGGCGCGCATGCCTCGAACCATGGCATCCAATCGCGCGGGGGTCAGCGCGAGCCGGTCCCGCATGGGCCGGGGCAGCCCGGCGGATTCCGCGGCGTCCAAATCCCCCTGATTTTCCGACCGGATACGCTCCGACGCCGCTTCCACCCCGGACGCCATCGCCTCCAATATCCCGTTCTTCGTGCGGGTCGAGAGACGCGCCAGCTCCGTCGCGGCCTCGACCGCGCGTTCGGCCATCCGGGATATCGAAACAGGATTCGGATCGGTGTTCATGCCGTTGCCTCGGAGGTGGCCAGGACGATCATGTGATCGCGATGGACAATCTCATCGTAATCGCGCGCGCCCAGCACCTCGGTCTGACGGGCCGTGCGGAGGCCTTTGACCTTACGAATGTCGTCCGCGGAATAACAGGTCCAGCCGCGGGCAATCACATGCCCGTTCCGATCCGCGATATCCACCACCGATTCGGCGGCGAATGTTCCGCGCACACCCGTCACACCAATCGCCAGCAGACTGGTCCCCCGCTCCACCAGCGCCCGGCGCGCGCCTTCATCCACCGAAATGACGCCTTGGGGATGGTGGAAAAACCCGATCCATTCGCGGCGCGCGGACCAGCGGGGACGACTACCCGGCTCGCCGATCAAGGTGCCGACATCCGCGCCGGAAAGAATCTTCTCCAGAATTCCGGTGGTTCGGCCGTGGGCGATGACGACCGGAATACCCGCGCGGGCGGCCGCGTGGGCGGATTGCAGTTTGGACGCCATGCCCCCGCTCGAAAATTCGTCGCGCGCGCCAAAAACGAGCTCCAATTCGCGGCGGGTGACGGAGCGCAGCACCGGCACCCGCCGGGTGCGTCCGCGGCCGGCGGGCGCCCGAAGCCCATCCACGGTGCTCATCAGAATCAGCGCGTCCGCATCCGCGAGCAGGGCGACGAGCGCGGCGAGTTGATCGTTGTCGCCGAACTTGATTTCATCCACCGCCACGGTGTCGTTTTCATTGATCACCGGGATGACCCGGTGGCGCATCAGCGCATGAAGCGTCTGGCGGGCGCTGAGATGGCGCTCGCGATCCCGCAGGCCATCGTGCGTCAGCAGCATCTGCCCGGTCAGGCATTGCGACTTCCGGAACAGTTCATCGTAGAGCTTCATCAGGCGCACCTGCCCGATGGCGGCGGCCATTTGGAGTTCCGGCAGCGATTTCGGCCGGGTCCGCCAGCCCATCGCTTCCATGCCCGAGGCTATCGCGCCGGACGAGACCACGATCATCTCGCGTCCCGAGCGCTGGAGTTGCGCAATGTCCCGGACCAGCGCGGCCATCCGCGCGCGGTCCGGGCGGCCATCCGCGCGCACCAGCACCCGGCTGCCCAGTTTGACCACGATGCGACGCGCCTTCGCGAGAGGCGCGCGCAGGGAGCATGAAGGGGAAGACCGGGTGGTCATGAGCAAGGCCTTAGTCGCCCATTTCCCGGCGTACGGCGGAGAACGCTTCGAGGGCGCGATCCAGATGTTCCCGCGTGTGCGCGGCGCTGATCTGCGTGCGTATGCGCGCCCGGCCTTCGGGCACGACGGGATAAAAGAACCCGATGGCATAAATGCCGCGCGACAGCAGACGGGCCGCCATGGTTTGGGCCCGCCGCGCGTCGCCCAGCATGATGGGAACGATCGGGTGCACGCCCTCCGCCACCTCGAACCCCGCCGCGCGCAATCCCGCCCGCCAATACGCCGCGTTGGACATCAGCCGGTCGCGCAGCTCCGTGGACTCCGACAGCAGCTTCAGCACGGCGAGCGAGGCCGCAACGATCATGGGCGGAACGGAATTGGAGAAGAGATAGGGCCGGGAACGCTGGCGGAGCAAAGCGATAATTTCCTTCCGACCGCTGGTATATCCTCCGGATGCGCCGCCGAGGGCTTTCCCCAGTGTTCCGGTGATCACATCCACGCGGCCCATGCAGGCATTGTGCTCGGGCGTCCCCCGTCCGCGCGGCCCGATGAAGCCGACGGCGTGGGAGTCGTCCACCATGACCAACGCTCCATGCCGCTCCGCCGTGTCGCACAGCGGACCCAATGCCGCAATGGTGCCGTCCATGCTGAACACGCCGTCGGTCGCCACCATTTTGAATCGCGCGCCCGAAGCGGCCTGAAGTTGCGCCTCGCAATCCCCCGCCGCGTTGTTTCGATAGCGAAAACGCTGCGCTTTGCACAGGCGGATGCCGTCAATGATGCTGGCATGGTTCAACTCGTCGCTGATCACCGCGTCTTCGGCGCCCAGCAATGTTTCGAACAATCCCCCATTGGCGTCGAAGCAGGAGGTGTACAGGATGGTGTCTTCGGTCCCAAGGAACGCGCTGATCGCTTCTTCCAGCTCCCGGTGAATGGATTGCGTGCCGCAGATGAATCGAACCGACGACAGCCCATAGCCCCAACGATCGAGAGCCTGCCGGGCGGCCTCGACCACGGCGGGATGACTGGAGAGCCCCAGATAGTTATTCGCGCACATGTTGAGCACCCGGCGTCCGTCCGCCAGCGTGATCTCCGGGCCCTGCGCGCCGGAAAGGATTCTCTCCGGTTTCGTCAATCCAGCGGAATCGATGTCCTCCAGCGTTTTCTGAAGATGCGGTTGGAATGCTCCATACATGAGACGCTCCTTAAAATGCGTGTTTAGCTTAACGCACGGGGCGCATGGCTGGCAAACTCCGAACCGCCGCGATGGGCGCTCCGCCTGAGCACGGACATCACCGGACCCAAGACGAAGAATTAACAATCAGGTTCCACGGCAAGACGCCTATTCCTCGGAGTGTCAGATCATGGTTGATCAGCCCGCTGCTCTGTCCGCCCGCAGGGTCACGGCAAAGTCTTACGCTCCAATTGCACCTTGTATCGGTAGAACATGGAGCCCGCCGGCATGGGGTGTGCGTACTGAATTGGGAAACCATCGCCGGGCAAATCCGCAAAACCCGCGACGGCTGCCCAGGTCGGCGGCTGGAGAGCGGTTGCATCTTCCAGAGTATATCGCCGCAGGCCAAACAGGTCATACCCAGTACCGGAAACGGCCACTGTGTTGAAATTCACCTGTATCTCCGAATTCACCTGTTCAATCCATAGCCGCGCCAAGACCGCATCCTTCACCATGGGATTCATGCCCAGCGTGAACTCGCGCTGATTGGGAATTCCATCGTCGTCTTCATCGCCTTCCGGTCCCACCTGCAAAATATCGGTGTTGATCTGACTCTCCCATGAGTCGATCAGTCCGTCGTTATCCACGTCCTGTGCGGCCGTGTTGGAAGTGGAAGGGGTGCCCCCGATAAAGCTCACCCTCCAGGAGGCCGGCAGGGCGTTATCATAGGCCGCATCCACAAGCTCCAGCGCCGCCCCCGACGGGGCGGGCCAAGGCGCGGCCGAGCTGTACGTCACGGAATCTATGACCTGGCCGCACAAGTCGTGAACTTCGATCGTGGCGCCGAAATTGGGCAATGTCAGATTGGGAATATCCACCACCCGCGTGCGGTGTTCCGCCGCGGTATAGAAATCCATAGGTTCATCCCAGATCGGTGTGCCGGGATACCGCGGCACGATGGCAGCCGGGTGGTTGAGTTCCGGATAGGCATTGGTCAGCACCTGGAACGTGTCGGCGACGACCAGCTCTGATCCCGGCGCCAGCGTCGTGCCGTGCGGCAACCAGTAGTTTTCCGCTCCCACGCTGAGCCGCCACCAGCTCAAGTCGAGGGTCGTGCTGCCGGAATTATAGAGTCCGATATACTCTCCGCCCACGTCGGGATCGTACATGATCTCATTGATCACCAGAGCCCCCGGTGTGTAGTCTGGGACGGACCAGATCTCCGCCATCTTGTCCGGCCAGTCGCCGTTCATCAGAAAGTCACGTCGGTTGACGATGAACGATTTCACGTCCGCAACCGCCGCCTGAAGAAGAGTCGTGGGATATCCGATCTGCGCATACGCCGGTTCCACGTCTGCCTGAATCTGGTCCAGGATGGGATAGAGGCAGTCAGGGGTGAAGATGGTATGACAGTAACGCCAGAGGGTCATCTGCTGGCGATAGCGGTACGGCAGGGTATGGATCGATGACGCCGGGTGGAAGAGTATGGTGCCCAGCGGCTCGGAAATCAGGGTATTCCACACGCTGGGATAGTCGGGTGTCATGTAATACGGATGCAGGACGATCAGGTTCTGACCATTGGCCTCCGCCAGGAAGACTTTATCGACATCCCACGGGTATTGGGTCCAGCGGCCATCCTGCGCCCTTCTGTGCTGGAACATATTCCATTCGATGTTCTGATCGAAGCTGGACATGATGGACATCAGGGCCATGCTGTAGCGGACACTGTCCACCCAGAGATTGGTCCGGATACATTCCGCCCGGGCGGCGCCGGTCGTGTGCTCCAGTGCGTAGAGCATCGCATCAAAGTTATCAAGCGCGGGATCGCCGTCGATCATCCCTCGCCCGATATAACCGGCTCGGGAGATGTAATCGCCGCTGGCTTGATTCTGAAGAGCCAGGAACCCCTCCTCGGGATCCTCCAGTTCAGTGGTAATCGTCGGTTCGCCATTCAGCCACAGGCAGATGTGCCGCAGATGCGGCGTTACCAGCCCGATCATCCGCTGGAGACGGTAGCCGAGAACTTCATGAACCACCCGAGAATACCAGTAGAGACTGTTGTTTTTCCGGTGCCGGAAATTGATGCCGTTCTGCGATGCGCCAAAGAATGCCGCATACGGCTGACTACGGTTCATGAGTAGCGCCAATCCCGAACGATCTGGTCCGCTCTGTCCCGGTCGGCCTCGATAGCGGATGCGCAGGTCGGTGAACACCTCTCCCTCGGGGCTCACGGCGCAGCAACGATACGAGTTGGGGTATACAATGGGCGAGCCGTCCGAGATCACATGCCAGTTGGGCAGGGTCGTTTGCACCGAATTGCCCTGAACCCAGTAGGCTCGGTCGGCGGCAGGATTGTCCACGGTCGGGCTGCGAGCCTGTGCGCCGGAGGTGCTGACCGCGTTCACATGATACCGAACGATAGACCGGGGGGCGGCCACACCCGGCACGGTCACGGCATACTCGCCGTCATCGGCCACCAGATCCGGCGATACTCCGTCATCGGCCATGGGCGCCGAGTTGTAATGCACGTCGGTGAATTGGTAGGTATCCGGATCCATGATTCGGTAGTACGCGGTAACTTCCGCGTCTTGAAAATCGCCCTCCACCCGGGCGCGTATGGTGTTGGGCACACCGATGGGTGCCACGGCCAAATCTGCGACCGCTTCCGCAATACCCATCAGTGGAAGTCCGCTCGCGGCGCTGTTGGCCTTCCCGGGGGTTCCATAGCTGCCCAGCTGATGTTCGTGCACCACCCCTCCCAAGGAATAGAACAGACTCTGCGAGGGTCCGGATGGGCGAACCCGGAAGGACAGCTCATAGTCACCACCCGCCAGGGGGAAGGGTTCGGATTCCAGGCGATGGCCCTCCTCCTGGCCGAAATTGATCACCACGCCTCCTTCATCCGGCAACGTTCGCGTAAAGTTTCCGACCATGACCATGCCGGTGGTCCCGGAATACCCCCCCTCCTCTTCCGTACGCGAGGTGGCATGATTCCCGACCGCGCTCCAGTGAAGCCCTCCCAGTTCGAAATCCCCGTTGAGCACGGCTTCGCCCCCACCGCCGACCGGCTTTACGGAAATGTCGTCCAAGTGGCATTTGCCTTCGAAATCGAGCCAGAACGTGAGCTGGGCCGTTCCCGAAGCCACGGACTGGGTCACCACCAGTTGTGTCCATTCCAGGGGATTTCGTGAGGCCCGCCAGTTCAAATAGGTATCGCCGTCATCGGCAGACCGGATTCGTTCCAGCGACGGCCCATACCCGTCGGCCACCGCGGGCCAGGGCTCCTGGTCATCGTAACGGACACGGTCCACCACCACGCCCTCGCTGGTCAGCAGCTCGATGCGTTCGCCGCCGTTCTGCAACTGGCCCGGCCAGTTGCCGAGGACATTCGATATTCCGTAGGCGTCCGCCACTGCATCCTGATCGGCGCAGACCACCAGAAATGCTCCGGGAGCCAGCGTGGTGCCCGGAGGAAACAGGAAGTTGACTCCGTCGAGAAGCCATCCGGAGAGGTCATAGTGCTGGCCGCTCGCGTTCCACAATTCTATGAATTCGAACCCCTCCTCATCCTCCTGCCGGGGATGATACATAATCTCGTTGATGACGATCGGAGGCGACCGCGGAGCGCTGTTGGTGGTTCCGAATGTCCGCGACGCCAGGGTCGCGAAGTCCCCGGTGCCATTCGGAAACCGGCCGATGGAAATATCCGTCTCGGTGGCGCCAAACTCGACAGCATCCGCCAGCCTTAAGCGGTCGTCCGGAAGGGGCGCGGTCAGAATCAGTTCGTCTCCCAACGAGCTGAGCGCAAAGGGGACGTTATCGGGGAGCAACGGAGGATTCGCGTTGAACTCATGCTCGCTCAACACCGCATACCCGCCGGCGCCGATGACCATGCCGGAGATCCGATACTTCTTCGGCTGGGTCCAGTCATCGCTGAGATACCATCCGGTCAAATCCATCGAAGAATCCGAGCGGTTATGCAACTCGATGACATCCACCAACGGCGGATCCGAATGGGCGAGCACCTCGTTGATCACGATGTCGGGCACGTGGGCGGTGTCGGCCGCTGTGGGCGCGCCATGCAATTCAGCGCTGGCAGCCCAGTGTGCCGGGTTCTGGGGATCGCCCTCGGGCTGAATGAGGATCAGGGAGCGCCCCTGCCCATCCGCGGCTTCCGGCCAACCGTTCGCATCATTATAGGTCACCTCAAAAACAGTGACTCCGGAGGCATTCTTCAGCGTCAGTGTTTCACCGTCGTTGCTCAGTTTTCCGCTGTATGCCCCGGCGACAGATGTGGCCCAGGGATACCGGTGGGCAAAAAAATTCGCATTCTCTACAATCACCATGGAGGCGCCCGGGGAAAGCACATGGGAGCCGCTGAACACGAATGTTATCCCTCCCGTGATCGAGTAGCCGTTCAAGTTCAACGGGGTGTCGCCGTCATTGCGGACTTCCAGGAATTCGAACTCATCGCCATCCACCAAGATGGTTCCCCCGGGCGGGACCCATGCGGCAAGCGGGTGATAGTGGATTTCGCTAATGACCAAAGTCTGCGCTCGCGGCGCCACGGCCATGACCGCGCACATCAGCACTGCGGCCGCCGAAACTATACCCTTCCTTGCACCCATCATCGCGGGCTCCAACTCGTATACGCCCACTTTCCATATGGAACAGCCGACCGTGGTCGCCGTGCGATTCCTTGCGCAATTTCAATCAACTCATCCAATCCTCGCACCACGTGTTAAGAAGAACATACCCGCATACTTCTCGTTTTTCAATTTTCCCGGACCGCAGCACTCGGCCCATGCGCGTCATGCTTCAAGATCTGCATTGAGGGAGATGCTGGGGCGCGGCGCCTCGGGCCGGAGAAAAAAGAGGAGATGGCGCGCGCCCGGATCGGAGCGATTAGGGAATGATCACAATGCTTCGACAGGCTGGGCGTCGTCCTTCCCGTACAAACGCCAGGCCGTGCTTCCCTTGGACCGGTTGCGCACGCGGATCCAACCGACCGGGACCTCCGGCACAGGGGACCGAGCGCTGGATTCCCACACCAGCCAACCACCCGGGCGGAGCAGTGAACCCGAGAGATTGAGAAGGGTCTGCCGCTCCCAGCCTCCGGCCTCCGCCTCCGCGTAGGGCGGATCGGCAAAGACCAGATCCCATCCATGGCCAGCCTGCGCGAGCACAGCGGGCAATAGCGCATCCCCGGCGACGAAATGCGCCTGCCGTTGGAATGCTTCTGGGGACAACACCGAGCGGACATTCCCTTTCAAGTCGGCGAGCGTACGAGCGTCCCGCTCGACCCAGCAGACCGATGCCGCGCCCCGGCTGAGAGCTTCGATGCCGTAGGCGCCTGTCCCGGCGAAAAGATCCAACACGCGGGCGTCAACGACCGCTTCGCCCAAACTTGAAAAAATGGCCTGACGAAGCTGATCCTGCGCGGGACGCACTCCGTTGCGCGGAACCCGAAGCATCCGTCCACGCCATATTCCGCCGGAAATTCTCATGCCGTTATCTTCTCATGCCGTCCAGCCCGGATAAATCTAAAGATGCCCGAAGTTGGGCATGGTCCTCAAACCCGCGGGAGAACATGCGCATTATAGGGTAAACTATCCTTCGTGAACTCCGCGATTCCCATGGATTGGATGCTTCGTCCCGAGGCGTGGGCGCTGCTGGCGCTGCTCGGGGCGTTGGTGGGCATCCAGACCGCCTACTTCGGTTTGGGCGGCGGCTGGGTCGTGACGCCGTTGCTGCATCTGGCCGGGTTTCCGGCCACGTGGGCCGTAGGTACGGGCATGGCCTACCTGGCCGCCACATCGCTCTATTCCGTCCTCCGGCACCGGTCGGGATCCCCGGTGGACCTGCGTCTGGGCTTGGCGTATGGGATCATGATGTCCGCGGGTGTGGAGCTGGCTCGACACATCATGTTGCGCATGGAGCGGACCGGGCAGGTGGATATCGCGTTCCGCGCGCTCTACATCGTCATGTTGATCGCCATGGGAGGCTGGATGATGCGCGTTGCCCGCCGGGAAGCGTTGTCGTCCGCTGAAACTCGCGTGCAATCTTCGACCGACAGCCCTCCCCCGCCCCCCGCCCGGGCTCCCGGCGAACTCCGGTTTTCTCGAAGCGGCATCCGGATTCATGCCGCCCGGCTGGCGGCGGAGGGCGCGGGTATCGGCGTGATTTCCGGAACGCTGGGAACGGGCGGTGGTTTCGCGCTGGTGCCGATCATGACTCAGGTTCACGGGATGACGATGCTGTCCGCCGTGACGACCAGTCTCGTTGCGGTCACCTGCACAGGCTGGGCTGGAACGCTCGGCTATGCCGCGGCGGGCCGGGTGGATGGCGGCGCGGCGCTGGCCCTCTTCGCCGGATCGCTTCTGGGCGTACCGATCGGCGTTCGCGCCGCGCAGCGATCGCGCTCCACGGTGGCCAAGATGGTGTACGGGCGCGTGCTCTGGCTGGGCGCGGGAGCGATGATCCTCGGCGCGGCGGGCTATTCAGCAATCGGCGCGATGATCGCTGCGGGCGGCGCTTCGCTGGTGAGCGCATGGATTGTGGCGCGGTCCCGAAAACGCAGGAGCGTCGCATGAACATCAGCGAACGCCTGCGCGCCAAACTGGCCGCCCTGCCCGACCGTCCCGGCGTCTACCTGATGCGCGATCGCGCGGGCAAGGTGATCTATGTCGGCAAAGCCTCGTCGCTCCGGAACCGGGTACGGTCCTATTTCCGCCACAGCGGATTTCGAGCTGGCACCCAGAAGCATCGCGCCCTCATTTGCGCCATTCATGACCTGGACCTCATGCCGCTCCGGTCCGAGGCCGAGGCGCTGCTGATTGAAGGACAGCTCATCAAGGAATATCGCCCCCGGTTCAATGTCGAGTTCAAGGACGACAAGCGATTTCTGCTGCTGCGCATCGCGCCCAGCGATCCGTTCCCGAGGTTCACCACATGCCGAATAAAGAAGGACGACGGCGCGGTGTACTTCGGGCCGTATGCGGAAACCGCGCCCGCGCGGGCCGCGATGGAGTATGTGGAGCGCGCCTTCGGACTGCGCCGGTGCCGTCCCCGTGTTCCCGGACCCGAGGATCATCGCCATTGCCTCGACGAAATCATCCGTCATTGTTCCGCTCCGTGCGTGGGACGCATCAGCGCGGAGGACTACGCCGTGCGGGTTCAGGAAGCCATCGCGTTCCTGCGCGGCCGGCGCCCCGAGCGGCTGAAGGCTCTCCGCGAGGAAATGCGCGACGCGTCCGCGCGTCAGGATTTCGAGCGGGCGGCGGCGTTGCGCGATACGCTGCGAATGGTGGACGACGCGCGGCGGCGCACGCTGCGTGAGCTTAAATCGCCGCTGATCCGACAAGCGGAATCGGAGCAGGGACAGGAGGAGTTGCAAACCGCGCTGGGTCTCCCGACCCGCCCCCGGGTAATCGAGTGCTATGACATCTCCAATATCCAGGGCACCCTCGCGGTGGGCAGTATGGTTTGCGCGGTGGACGGATATCCGCGCCGGAATCGCTATCGTCGCTTCCGGATCCAAACGGTCACCCGGAGCGACGATCCCGCGATGATGCACGAGGTCCTCCTGCGGCGTTTCCGCCGCGTGGATAAGCCCGGCTGGGAGCCTCCGGATCTGGTGCTTGTGGACGGCGGACTCACGCAACTGCGCGCCGCCCGCGCGGCGCTGGCCGAGGCGGGCTGCGCGGAAATACCGACCGCGGGTCTCGCGAAACGGTTTGAAGAACTCATTGCCGGACCGCCCGACCAGGAACATACGCTCCGCCTGCCGCTCGACTCGCCCGGGCTTGTCATCCTGCGCCGCATTCGCGACGAGGCTCATCGGTTCGCGCTGACCTATCACCGGTACCTCCGTGCGCGCCGTATCCGCGAATCGCTGCTGGATGAGATCCCCGGCGTGGGCGAACAACGGAAGCAAGTGCTCTTGACCCATTTCGGATCGCTGCTGCGGCTTCGCCGCGCGTCGGTCGAGGAGATTGCCGCGGTGCCCGGCGTGGGCGCCGCCCTGGCCGGGGCCATACATGCCACCTTGAACCGTTCGCCGTCTTCCCATGCGCACCCGAACTGAAGCTGGATTTCGGGTCACCGATGGGATACCCCTCCGTTTGTTCGGAGTTCTCCTGATGGCGATTGGCTGCGGAGGCTACACCGCCCCGGCGTCGCCGCCACCGGGGCGCATATCCGCGGGGTGGCTACGCACCTTCGGTGTGGACGTGGGCGGACAGTTCCCATCGGATATGGATCGTGGCGGCGAAGTGCAATGGTCGGCGTGGAAACTGGAGGTGGGGGTCCTTCGCCTCCGCCCGGAGAGTTGGACTCTGGGGGGCGGTGTCCAGTATGCCGTACAGGATTTTTCTTTCGATTCCCCCGACGCGTTCGGTGGAACCGCCCCGTGGGAACGGGTGGATGTGTTGTCGTTGAATCTATGGGCCTCCACCCGGCTTCAGGACGCTTGGACGCTCCGGCTGGCGCCGAGTGCGCGCATGAGCCATGAGTTTGGCGCCGACACCCGGGACGCATGGGCGTATGGCGGAATCGCCCTGGCTCAGGGTCGGGTGAGTCCCCAACTTCAACTGGGACTGGGCGTGGGGGTGTTTCGCGATCTGGATCGAACGCGAGGGTTCCCCCTCATGACCATGGACTGGAAACCGACCGACACCTTCCGGGTGTCCCATCCCCATCCCGTTGGTCCCGTCGGCCCCGCCGGGTTGCAGGCCTCCTGGGCCGTTCATCCGGATTGGACTCTGGGTTTGGGCGCGTCCTACTACTCGGACCGGTTTCGTCTCAAACACCGTCCGGATCAGGAAGCTGAGATTGGACAATGGCGAGGCATTCCAGTCTGGGTCCGAGGATCTTGGCGCAACGGACCTTTCCAAGCCACATGCATGGTCGGCTACATCTTATCCGGAGAGCTGGAAACGGAAACGCAGGCAGGACATTCCGTCGGAAAAGATGATATGGATCCCGCGCCGTTCGTTGCTGTAGCACTATCCGTTCCGCTTCATCTTCCTCCCCCGCGCACCCGCGAGTGAGAGGAATCGGGGCGGATGGCCCGCAGAGCGAACTCCCCGCCTTCCCCCCCACCGTCAGAAAATGAGAAACGCGGCGGATGGTCCCGCCGCGTTTCCGAATCGAATACAACCGCGCGATTACTTCACGGTGTTCATGTGGACGATGAGGTCCACCAGCTTGTTGCTGTAGCCCCACTCGTTGTCATACCACGAAACAATCTTCACGAACGTCGGGTTGAGCATGATGCCCGCGCCCGCATCGAAGATCGAGGTCCGGGGGTCGTGGTTGAAGTCGGTCGAGACCACATCATCCTCGGTGTAGCCGAGAATGTTCTCCAGCTCGCCTTCGGACGCCTTCTTCATGGCGGCCTTGATCGCGGCATACGCGCTGTCGGCATCCGCTCCCGGCGCCTTTTCGAGGCGGCAGGTCAGGTCCACGCACGAAACGTTCAGCGTCGGGATGCGGAAGGCCATGCCCGTCAGCTTGCCCTTGAGGGCCGGAATCACCTTGCCGACGGCCTTCGCCGCGCCGGTGGAGGACGGGATGATATTACCGGCTGCCGCGCGCCCGCCGCGGAAATCCTTCTTGCCGCCGGGGCCGTCCACCGTTTTCTGGGTCGCCGTGGTGGCGTGCACGGTGGTCATGAGACCTTCCAAAATGCCCCAGTTATCGTTCAACACCTTGGCCACGGGGGCCAGGCAGTTCGTGGTGCAGGAAGCGTTCGACACAAAGGCTTCGCCCTTGTAGGTCTTGTGATTCACACCCATGACGAACATCGGAGTGTCGTCCTTCGAAGGGGCGGACATGACCACGCGCTTCGCGCCGGCTTTGATATGCCCTTCGGCCTTGGCTTTTTCGAGGAAGAGTCCGGTGGACTCGCAGATGTATTCGGCGCCGATATCGCCCCACTTCAGATTCGCGGGATCCCGCTCGGCCGTGAGACGGATTTTTTTGCCGTTCACGATCAGGCAGCCTTCCCCCGCTTCGACGGTGCCGGGGAACTGGCCGTGCACGCTGTCATACTTCAGCATGTAAGCCAGCTGCTTGGCATCAAACAGGTCATTGATGCCGACCACTTCCACCGCTTTGTTCTCCGACGCCGCGCGCAAAACGAGACGCCCGATACGCCCGAATCCATTGATGCCAATCTTGATCGCCATGATCTCTCCTTCGGTTAGATGCGCGCCGATGAACTTCCAGCCTTGGAGGTAATCGGTGCGAAAATGAGTACGGATAATATGCGCCAACGGCTTCCATTGTCAATTCCCAATGCGCGGAAAGGCGCGTGTTCCAAGGGTGTTTTACACCCCTTCCCCATGGACGTCCCGCGCATGGAACGAGCGGATCACTCGATCAGAACAAAGAAGAGCATACTGGCTGCGAGGATCAGCAGGTGACGGATCTCGAGCACGTGCCGGGGGGCTGACGGTCCCGGTCTGCGGATTCGGTGAACCGCACATGAGGAGGTGATGGCCGCGGCCACGCCCAGCGCGGTCAGCACGATCCAAAATCCGTACTGGATGGGAAGGAAAGACGTGTAGAGCGAAAAAGCGGCCGCCCCGGCCAGCGCGGACCACACCCCCGCTTGAAGCGGCCTCCCCCGGTTCAGATATTGAGCCCCCCCGCCCAGGAACAAAGAACCGGAGACGAAAATGGCCGTCATAAATTGTTCAAGACGGGCGGCGTTCACCCGCTCCCATTTCGCGTTGACCATGGCGCCCATGGCCTCGCTCATCCAGGGCACGACCAGCAAGACGGGCACGGCCACCGACAGGCATAACAGGGGGATCCATTTCCATCGCGCCGGGATCCATTGCACGACCCAGGGCTCCCGACGAAGCCAATCGCGGATAAGAGCGCCGGATATCATCCGCATTTCGCTCAAGCTTCCTCCAGCGGGAAGACCGGGCGGATATCCAATCCTTCGCATTCCGGCGCACTCCGGCCCCAGCCGCCCCCGGCGGCGGCGGCGATCATGGCGGCATTGTCGGTGCAGAAGTCCATCTTCGCCAGCAGCAAGGGCAAACCGTGCTTGGCCGCCAGCGCATCCAGCCGAGCGCGAAGACGCCGGTTACGGGCCACTCCGCCCGCGCAGGCGAGATAGTCGGGCTGCAGGTCCTTCGCGGCGTGATCAAGGCGCAGGGCCAGAGCATCCATCACCGCTTCCTGATAACTGGCCGCCGTGTGCGCGATCCGATCCGGACCCCGGTCTTCGGGATGCTTTTCGAGGTGATAGCGCAACGCGGTTTTTAGACCGCTGAAACTAAAGCAATATCCGGGATTCAGCCCCTCCAGCATCGGGTGATGACCTCCGAGCCGGCCGCGCGGAAACGGAATGGCTTCGGGATCGCCGCCTTCCGCGGCGCGTTCGATGGCAGGGCCGCCCGGATACCCCAGGCCCATGAGTTTCGCTCCCTTGTCGAGCGCCTCTCCCGCCGCATCGTCCAACGAACATCCCAGCACCCTCGCCCGCCGCCCCGGGCCCACTTCCACCAGCGCGGTATGTCCGCCGCTGACCAGCAGCGCCAATCCCCGGCGTTCCATCCATGGGCCGGGATCTCCCGCGGACAGGAGAACGGAATACAGGTGTCCGGCGACGTGGTTCACACCGATGAGCGGAATCGCCAACCGCAGGGCCAACGCCTGCGCCGCGGTCACCCCCACCAGCAACGCGCTGGCCAAGCCGGGACCGCTGGTCACCGCCACCGCATCAATCTGCTTCCAATCCAGACCGGCGGTCGAAACGGCCTCCGTGAGAATTCCCGGCAGCCGCTCGACATGACACCGGGAGGCCACTTCCGGCACCACGCCGCCATACGGCTGATGCTGGGCGATTTGACTGTACACCACGTTGCTCAACACCCGCAGACCGTCCTCGACCACAGCGGCCGAGGTCTCGTCGCAGGATGTTTCGATGCCCAAAATGCGCATGATTCGCGCTATGCTGTCACACTCGGCCCGCATGTGCAAACGCGCGCATGGCCCGCGAGCCCGGTAGTCCTTGATTTCATCTTCCAGGTTCGCCATGATGGCGGGGCAAGGAGTTCCCTATGAGTATGCATAGACTTTGGATCGCCGCCGTCGTGATGGCCGCCACCCTGTGCTCCGCCGCGGAGATCGCTGTGGTCCGGGGCGACCGCGTTAATTTGAGAGCGCAACCGGTGAGCACCAGCGAAGTGCTCGGCCAGGTGAACACCGGAACGCAACTCCTCGTGCGCTCGGTCCGGGATGGCTGGATGGAAGTGGCGATTCCGGAAGCGTTGGATGTCTATGCGCACAAGGATTTCATACAGGATGGCGTGGTCACGGCGTCTCCGCTGAATCTTCGCGCGGGGCCCGGCATTAACTATTCCCGGGTGGGCTCCATTCCCAAAGGCACACGCGTCGCCGCGCGCGGCGCTCTGGGCGAATGGATCAGACTCGCCCCGCCCGAGAGCGCCTCGGCGTGGGTGAGCGTGGATTGGGTCACCTTTGAGCAGCCCAAGCCCGTCCCACCGCCGCCCGAAGAACCCGCGTTCGTTCCCACGGCCCCACCCGCTGTTTCGTCCAGCCGCCCCGAGACACAGCGGCGTCCGCCATCCGCCATACTCCAAGGGCCCACCGCCGCTCCCGTCGGCGCGCCCGCCCTGCAGCCGGCAGCTGCGCCGGCCGCGGCCGGTCTGGGCGCGGGGGTCACACTGCCGGCGGACCTCGATCTCGCCCCGGTCGCCCGGCAAGGCGCCGTGGTCGTGCGGGAAGGACGCATTTTCTCGCCCGCGTTTTCCTTCCGCCGTCCGTCGCGATTCCAGTTGCTCACCGGCCCGGCCAATGACGCCCGGATGACCTGTTATCTCCGGGGCAATCGCGCCCAAATGATGGAACTGGAGGGTCGTCTGCTACGCATTCAAGGCCGCGAGTTCTGGGTGCGCGGGCATGATCATCCCGTGGTCGTCATCGAACAGATCACGCTTCTGGAAGAGTAAGCGTGTGATCGAGCGGCATCGCGGAATGAGAGGTGGAGTTGTGGAGTTCGTGGTTGCGCAGATGGCGGAAGAATTCTTTCATGATCGTTTCGCATTCCTCCCCGCGAACCCCCGCCACAAATGCGGCCTGGTGATTCAGGTCGCCGTGCTGAAGAATATGAAACTTTGAAACCGCTCCCCCGCGGAGCGGATCAGTCATGCCCCACACGACCAGGGGCAACCTCGCCAGAACGATCGCCCCCGCGCACATCGGACAAGGCTCCTTGGTCACATACAGCACATGGTCGGAAAGACGCCATCCGCCGGCTTCCGAAGCCGCCTGTGTGATGGCAAGAATTTCCGCGTGCGCGGTCGGATCCTTGAGCATCTCCACCTGATTATGCGCCTTGGCCACGACCCGCCCGTGGCGGACGATCAGCGCGCCCACCGGCACCTCGCCCTCGTCCGCCGCCTCGCGGGCGCTTTGTATCGCCTGCCCCATGAAGCGCTCGTGATCCTCGGGAGTCGGTGTCCACGCCGGTTGCATAGCCCATACCATGCCAGCCCCCTCCCTGAAATGCAAATATTCCCGGCAGCGTCGATAGTCAATGGCCGGGGCCGCGCGGGGTATCCGGCACACTGCATGCGGAAACGCCCCAGTTCCAACAGCCCGCAGGCGTGTCGCAGTTTTATGGCCATCCAACCCGGCAGATGCAAGTTTGAAGTGCAACACTCGGTGGGGTCCGCAGGGCATTGGAGATCAGGTCGTTCATGGGTATGCCTTGGGCTCTTCGGTCATTGCCCCCCTAGGGGGGCAAAAAT
>JAGOHE010000129.1 GCA_017996315.1 Kiritimatiellia bacterium
GGTGGCCAAAAATTTTTGCCCCCCTAGGGGGGCAATGACCGAAGAGCCCAAGGCATACCCATGAACGACCTGATCTCCAGTGCCCTGCGGACCCCACCGAGTGTTGCACTTCAAACTTGCATCTGCCAGGTTGGACGGCATTCCATTTTTTCGCGCCGCTTCGGCGACGCGGGCTGTTTCTCATCCACAAATCCGGCGGCTTGGTGCATACTGGCGCACATGGAATTCCTGTGGATCATCGGAGGATGTGTCGCGTCTTATCTACTGGGCGCGGTGCCATGCTCCTATCTGATCGCCCGCGCGCGCGGGGTGGATATCCGGAAGGTGGGCAGCGGCAACGTCGGCGCCACCAATGTATTCCGGTCGGTGGGAAAAGGCTGGGGTGTGCTGGCTTTCTTTCTGGATGCCTTGAAAGGCGCCGCGCCGGCGCTGTGGATGCTGCCCGCGATTCGCGCGATGGGCGGCCCGGATCTCGCTCCCGACTGGCGGTTGGCTTTCGGGGCGATGGCGGTGGTGGGCCACAACTGGCCGATTTTCCTCGGATTCAAAGGCGGCAAAGGCGTCGCCACCAGCGCGGGCATGCTGTTGGCCGTCGCGCCGGCGGCGGTGGGCATCGGCCTGTTGGTCTGGGTGATGTTGTTCGCCGCTTCCAAGTATGTTTCGCTCGCATCCATCGGCGCCGCGGTGGCGACCCCCGCCGCCGCATGGGCGCTGTACGCGCGCGAGGGATTGATCCGGCCGATCGTGCTGACGGCGATGGGACTGCTCACCATTGTGCGGCATCGCGCGAACCTGGCGCGGCTGCGCGCGGGCACGGAACATCGCTTCGGAACTCCCCGGGCCGCCGCCCCAACGGAGGCAACATCGTGATCGCCACCATCATCGGCGACGGCGGCTGGGGCACGGCGCTGGCGTGTGTGCTGCGTCGCAACGGTCATACCGTCCGGATCTGGGGACCGTTTCCGGACTATATCGCCCAGCTTCGGGGCGCCCGCGAGAATCCGAAATTTCTGCCCGGCACACCGCTGCCTGATGGGCTGGAATGGACCAGCGATCCGGCGGAGGCCGTGCGCGGAACGGACCTGGTCGTTCTGGCGGTGCCCTCGCAGTATTTCGCGGAGACCGCCCGGAAGTTCGCGCCGCTATTGCCGGCGAATGCGCGGCGATTGAGCGTGACGAAGGGACTCGACGCCCAGACGCTGCGGCGGATGACCGAAGTGGCCGGCGATATTTTGGGCGGAGGTCCCGTCGCCGCGCTATCGGGGCCCAGTTTTGCCGAGGAGGTCGCGCGCCGCCAACCGACGGCGGTCGTGGCCGCGTGCCGGGATCCGGATCAGGTGCGCGCCGTGCAGGCGGCGTTCAACAGCGAAACGTTCCGGGTTTACACGTCCGATGACGTGATCGGCGTTGAACTGGGGGGCGCGCTCAAGAACGTGATCGCGCTGGCGGCGGGCGCGTGCGACGGTCTCGACTTCGGATACAACACCAAGGCCGCGCTCGTCACCCGCGGGCTGGCTGAAATCACGCGGCTGGGGTTGGCGATGGGCGCCCGGGCGCGCACGTTTTCCGGCCTGAGCGGGATCGGCGATTTGATGTTGACCTGCATGGGTCGGCTCAGCCGCAACCGGGCGTTCGGAGAGCGGCTGGGGCGCGGCGAGCGCGCCGAGGATATCCTCCGCGGAATGACCCAGGTCGCGGAAGGCGCGGTGAACTGCCGTCACGCCTGCGGGCTGGCCGCGCGGGCGGGGGTGGATATGCCGATTGCGGAAGCCGTCCGGCGCGTGGTGGAAGAACATGCCGATCCGCGCGAGGCGGTCCGGCAACTGATGACCCGCGAGCCCCGGCCGGAGCATGGGCCCCGCGGGGGTTTGGAGGAGACTCAACCATGAGATCGAAGCAATGGATTGTGGCCGTGACGCTGGTGGCCATGGGAGTGGGCGCGGGATGCCAGAGCGCCGGGCCCCGCTCGAATACGGCGGAAGACCGGGAAATTGTTCGCTACTTGCGCGCCGGACAAAGCCCTCAATCGCTCTCGCTCACGGTGTATCAGGACCAGGGCGAGCGCTGGCTCGTTGTCAACGGCACCCGGGTCGCGCCGCATCAGCAGGCGCATCTTTCCTTTGCTTCACCGGCGGGCAGCCCGATCGCCCTGTTGAATCTGGTGGGGCCGAAAGGGACGGTGCAGGCGCTGGTGGATCCGTCTTCGCCCCGAAGCTGGACCTGCATGGCGTTTGCGAAAGCCCTGAAGCTAACCCCCGTGAATCCCCCCGCGCTTGTGGAAACGCCGGTGCATGTGATTGATTCCCGCGGAGGGGTCCTCAGCGTATGTCCGGAGCTTCTGATGGACCGCTTGCAGGTGAAGAATGTGCTGTTGTACGCCCGAACCGGACCCGCCACCCTCTGGCCGGTTTCCCGGACGGCGCTGGCCGGCGATGCCAAGCTGGTGCTGGGATACGACTTTCTGCGGAGCCTCTCGTGGGCGCAATGGGATTTTGAAGGGCGCATGTGGACGGCTTCGACCTCCGAGCCTTATGTTCCGGACCCGGAGAGCGTCGTGGCCACCCTGCCCCTGGAAGCCGGCGCGGACGGAATGACGGTGCGGGCCATTGTGGATTCCAAACCGCGGCAGGTGTTGCTGGATCTTGCGGGAGATTATGAAATGGCCATGGAGGCGCCGCCGATGGAACTGATCCGGCAGGTGACGCTCGATGACCTCGTATTACGAGGAGTGCGCGCGGTCTCCACGCAGGACCTGGGACTGGGACGTCCGGATATTGTGAGAATCGGGTTGCGCTTGCTGTCGCGATTCCAGATCACCCTCGATGTGCATCGAAATGTCGTCCACCTGGAAATTCCGCCGGGAGCGCGCGCCGCGCCCGATGCGAGGGAAGAGGACGCGGCGGAGAATCCCGACGCATAGACCGGGCAGCCGGGCATGCGCGGCGGCGGACCGGACATGAATCAAGGAAGACCGGCGCCTGCTTTCTCGCGAAATCCGGTCGGCGCTGGGCACAGCGCTCCGCGCGCGTAATCGAAGAACGCGAACCCCGTCGTCGCGCGAGCCACTTCGCCGCCGTCGGCCGGACGAACAATCTGGTACGCCAGTTCGAATCCGACGCGCGTAAACTCGGACACCGCGACCCGAATCTCCAGCGAATCGCCATACTTCGCCTCGGCCTTCAGGCGGACGGCCAGATCCACCAGAATCAGCCCGACCGGCTCGGCCAGCAGTTCGGACGGATAGCCCAGCGACCTAAGCCAGCACACCCGCGCCTCCTGCAGATAGGCCAGCAAAGTATCATTGCCCACATGCCCGCCATAGTTCACATCCGTGATCCGCACAGGCAGCGGCATGCAATAAGCCCATGTTTCCGGCAGCGCAATTTTGATTCTCGGCATGACCATCCTCCCGCGTCAGGCTATCACATTCCCGCCCTTCCACGCATCCACACAAGACCTGTACGGGACACGAAAGGCGTGCCGACTACTGAGGCGTCCACGCCGGAGGGGTGGCGCACCAGCGGAACAGCGGGTCGGCCCGGACCCGCGCGGGCGGGGACAGCGATCAAAAGGATTCACGAAATTTGTGGTTTTTCCATCGGAAATCCTCCTCAGGACCGAACACTGACGCCCGGGGGGGGCGGTCGGGGTCGGCTCCAGATCGCCCGAACACTACCCGAAAATCAGGGCTGTCCAAAGGTTGGATGGAATATGGTCCATGTTGTCCAATGCTTGGATGGAGGCTGGAGAATTATTGGTTTTTCTATTTTCTTTTGACTGGGGATGCGTATACTTGCGCACCAAGGATATATGCCTTGGGTCTTGTGGATGTGATTATGAGCCAGGCGGCAATACTACGCTGTCGTTGCACAACATGCGGCATATCGGTGCACGTGCACCATACGCCGGTTCCTGTGTCTTGCCCCTATTGCCAGAATCCATTGGAGAAGCAGGAAGTTCGTGTCCCACTGGCCCCCGAAGCCGTGTTTCCGACCCAGGAAGAAGCTCGGGTACGATTGCAGAATCTATATCATCGGCCGCCCAAGTGGCTGGTCGCGCTGATCCTCACCGTGGCCATTCTGATGCTGGCCGCCGCGGTTTTCATGCAGTTGAGGAGTGTGGAGAACTATTTCTACCAGCCGCTGGTGAGCATTTACTCCCTGATCGCCGGATTATTCGTGGTATCCCGATTTCTCCTCTCCGCCATGTACGTGTCCCCGCAGGATCATGGATATGAGCCGAACGTAACGGTTCTGGTGCCCTGCATGAATGAGGCGGCGGTGATTCGCCAGACCATCGAGCGCATTTTCGCGGCGCAGTATCCGAATGACCGGCTTGAAGTGGTGTGCGTCAACGACGGGTCCACGGACAACACTCTGGCGGAAATGCTGGCCGCGCAGACGCGGCACCCCAACCTGGTGGTGGTTGATTTTGAAAGAAACCGGGGGCTCTGCCATGCCTGGGCGGTGGGAATGCTTTTAAGTCGCGGGGAATACATTGTTTGCGTGGATTCCGACACATTCATATTTCCCGGCTCGATCCAGAAGCTCATGCAGGGATTTGTCGATCCGTCGGTGGGCGGGGTCAGCGGGCATTGTGATGTGGAAAACGCGCATGCCAACCTGTTGACTCAAATGCAGGATGTCCGGTATTTCTTCTCGTACAAGGTGATGAAAGCGGCCGAAAGCGTCAGCGGAATGGTCAGCTGTCTGCCCGGATGCTTTTCCGCATACCGGCGATCCTGCGTGATGGACATCCTGGGGCCGTGGCTGAATGCCACGGTGCTCGGAGAGCATGGGAATTTCGGCGATGACCGAAGCCTGACCAATCTGATTCTTCGGAACTTCAAGATTCTGTACCATGATCAGGCGTTGGCCACAACCATTGCGCCGGAAAGCTGGAAGGTGTACATCCGCCAGCAGGCTCGGTGGAGCCGTTCATACCTTCGGGAAATCATCAAGGTCGGCCGCTAGATGTGGAGGAAGAATCCGGTGCCGGCGCTTTCCTGGTACGCCATGATGTGGATGCCCATAATTGAGCCGGTAGTCATCGTCTCCGCCCTCGTCATCGCGCCGATTGTGGCGATTGTTTCCGGCGCAGGCAACCTGGCCTGGTCCTATCTTCTGGGAGTCAGCGCGATTACCGTGGTGTGGACCCTGCAGTATTGGGAGCGAACGGGCCGCGCATACTGGTGGACGGGATTCATCTATACCCTCACGTACATGGTTTTCTTTAGCTGGCAGGTCTACTGGGCGCTCGCGACGCTGACGGGCCGCAAATGGGGGACGCGGGGATGATCGCAAAACGCCCGGCGCCTCCGGACGACGATGGGAATCTCCCGTCGCCCAGCGCGAATCTTCCCGATCCCGCGCTACCGCAGTCCACGCAGCGCTCGGATTCGGCGGAGGCGCGCGATTACATCGCTGCGAACCCCCTGCAGCGCGAAACCAGTGTCCGCGCGTGGCTGTTTTTTATTGCGGGCGTGTGTTTGCTGGCCGCGCTCTGGAAGCCGATCAGCGCCGCGTATTCCCGCATCGCATTCGAGCCCGAGATCCGGGGGCCGCGCGACGCGGATAGCTTCATCGCGCTGGCGTACGGGGCCGTGAGCGGAGCGCAGAAGCCCGCTTTTGAAGAGGTGACTCGCGAAAAATTCGAGATGCAAATTCAGGCGTTGCGCGAGCGCGGGTTTAATCCGATCGGGCTTTCCGATGTTAAAGCGTTCTACGAGGAAGGCCAGCTGCTGCCCCGAAAAGCCGTGCTGATCACCATGGAGCAATCCAAACGCGTGTCCTACCTGGAAACGCGGAGTATCCTGCGGTCCTATCGGTGGAAGGCCACGATGTTTGTGCGCTCCGACACCATCGAAAACAAGGATCCCGGCGCATTGCGCTGGCCTATCCTGCGCGAAATGGCGCAGTCCGGAACGTGGGAAATCGGCGCGCAATCGGCCGACGGCTACCGGAGCATCCCTTCCGGGCCCGACGGCAAGAAGGGAAATTTCTTTTCTTCGCCCATGTGGCTCGCCGCGGAGCAGCGATTGGAATCGCCGGACGAGTTTGAGGCCAGAATCCGCGCGGATCATGACCTGATGCTGAAGCATTTTCAGGATGGCATGGGACAGCATCCCATCGCGTTTGCGTATCCTTATGGAGATTATGGACAGTACGACCCCCGCGCGGTGCCCACCCGGCTGATGAATGTCACCCAGGTG
>JAGOHE010000130.1 GCA_017996315.1 Kiritimatiellia bacterium
GACCCGTAACGGCCGGCGACATCCAGACCGATGGAATGATCGAGGTGCTGAACCCCAAGCATCACATCGCCACGCTGGACGCCAACGGCAAGCTGGAGATGGAGATGGTGGTTCGCGTGGGCCGCGGATATTGCCCGGCCGACTGGAACAAGAACCCCGATCAGGAAATCGGCGTAATTCCGATCGACTGTCTGTTTTCTCCGGTGCGCCGGGTGAAATACTCCGTCGAGAACACCCGTGTGGGTCGTCGCACGGATTATGACCGCCTGGTTCTGGAAGTGTGGACCGACGGGCGCGTGAACCCGGAGGATGCGCTGACCACCTCGGCCGCGATTCTCCGCCATCATCTCGACGTATTCGTACATTACGACAAGGACCTGATCGAATTCGAGGAAAGCGAGAAGCAGATCAGCGTCGAGCGCGAGGAGCTGCGTCGCAAACTGGCCATCAGCGTCAATGAAATCGAGCTGAGCGTGCGCGCCACCAACTGTCTCAACAACGCCAACATCACCACCGTCGGCGAGCTGGCGCAGAAGTCCGAGCCGGAGATGCTCAAGTATCGCAACTTCGGAAAGAAGTCGCTGAACGAGATCAAACTCAAGCTGACGGAAATGGGCCTGTCGCTGGGTATGACCTTTGATGCCGAGGTGCTGACGCCTCCGGCCGAGCCGGAAGCCCCGGCCGAGCCGCCCAAGGGGGCAAAGGCCGGCAAGGCGTCCAAGACTTCGGAAAAATAACGCGGGCCGTCCCGCCCGCCGGGAGATTGCGATATGCGCCATCAGAAAATGACCGTCAAGCTGGGCCGCAAAAGCGAGCATCGCGGTGCGATGCTTGCCGCCCAGGTGTGCAGCCTGATTCGCCACGGGCGGATCCGCACCACGGTGCCCAAGGCCCGGGCGAGCCGTCGGCTGGCCGAACGGTCGGTCACCCTCGGCAAGCGCGGAACCCTGGCTGCGCGCCGTCTCGCCCTCAGCCGCCTGCACGCTGAATCCGCGGTGAAAAAACTCTTCGAGACCGTCGCGCCCGCGTTCGCCGACCGCAAAGGCGGGTATACCCGGATCGTCCGCATCGGACGCCGGGGCAGCGATAGCGGCGAGATGGCGTTTCTCGAATGGACGAACTACGTTCCGCCCGCGCCCAAGGCCCCCAAAGCCAAGAGCAAGAAGTCGGAAGAAACCAGCTCAGGCGAAGGCAAGTAGCCCGGACTCGGAACGAAGGCGGAGCCTCCATTTCGCGGCGGCTCCGCTTTTCAATTTCGACCGGTCGCCGTTGTCTTTTGCATGTGCATTTGCCCGCCGCGGTTGTACACTGAATCCCCGGCGTCGAGACCGCTGAGATCAGGTTTTTGAAAGGAGTACTGAATACCATGAAACCGCAGATGGACATCCTGGATATCTTTAAAGCGCTTCCGCATCGTTATCCGTTCCTGCTCGTGGATAAAATTATCGAGAGCGATATGCAGGAATGGATCGTGGGCATCAAGAACCTGACGATTAATGAACCCTTTTTCCAGGGGCATTTTCCCGGGAATCCCATTCTGCCCGGCGTGCTGCAACTCGAAATGATGGCCCAGGTGGGTGGGGTTCTGTTGAACCACCGGACCCAGCATAACGGCCAGGTGGCCTACTTTCTCGCGGTGGACAAGGCGCGATTCCGCCGCATCGTGCGGCCGGGCGACCAGCTTCGCATCGAAGTCCGGTTTATCAAGTTCCGGCTGGGCATGGGACGTTTCCACGGCCAGGTGCTGGTGGACGGCGAGATCGCGTCGGAAGCAGAATTGATGTTCGGAGTCAGCCCGTCTGAAAGCCGCCGGATAGAATAATTCATGGTTATGACCCAGATTCATCCTACCGCTGTAGTGGACCCCGCCGCGCGCCTGGGGAATGACGTCCAGATCGGGCCCTACTGCGTGGTCGGTCCCAAAGCCGAAATCGGCGACGGCACCCGCCTGATTTCTCATGTGGTGCTCCAGAACCATATCCGCCTGGGCCAGCGCTGCGAAGTGCATCCGTTCGCCAGTCTCGGGGGGCTGACGCAGGATAAGAAGTTCAAAGGCGGAAATCCGCGAGTCGAGATCGGCGACGACACCGTCATCCGCGAATACGTCACGGTCAATACGGCGACCTATGATGGCGATGCCACCCGGGTGGGCTCGCGCGTATTGCTGATGGCGTACGCGCATGTCGCTCACGATTGCGTGGTGGGCGACGAGGTGATCATGGCCAACGCCGCGACTCTGGCCGGACATATCGAGGTCGAGCCGCAGGCCATCATCGGGGGATTGGCCGCCGTCCACCAGTTTGTGCGGATCGGCCGGTTAAGCATCATCGGCGGCATGAGCCGCGTGATTCAGGACGTGCCCCCGTTCATGATGGCCGCCGACAATCCGCTGCGCGTGGCTTCCATCAACGTTGTCGGCCTTCAGCGCCGGGGAGTCTCGGAAGAAACGCAGAAAATTCTGCGCAAGGCTCATCGGGTCATCTACCGGGAAAACCGAACGCTGCAAGACGCCATAGCGCACATGGAACAGACGTGGCCGGAGGTGCCGGAAATCCGGCAACTGGTCGGTTTTCTTAAGTCGGCTTCCAGAGGAATCGCCCGATGAACCGGAAGCTCGCCGGGCTCTTGATCGCGGTGTTTGGCGCGATGGCCGGGATCGTGCGCGCGCAAGAGCAAGCGGCGCCCGAATCCGCCGCGCCGGCGGAGAGCCGGTTCGTGGAGGTGTTCAAGGTGGGGCAGGCCGACATCCGCGTGCTGGCCCGCACGGTGGGCGAGCTCACGGGGCGGCGATTCGAGATCTCGGACAAGGTGGAAGGTCGGATCAGCCTGCTCAATCCCCAACCGGTCCGGATGGATGAGCTCTATCCGCTTTTTCTGGCGTTGATCGAAGCGCGCGGGTTTACGGTGATTGAGCGGGAGGGGATCTCGTTCATCGTGCCTGTGGCTGAAGCGGCATCCGGCGCGGCCGTCGCCCCGTTCGATACGCCGGGAGCCGGCGGCTGGCAGACGCGGTTGTTCAAACTCGAACATACGGACGCAGTCGAATTCGCCCGGTCCATCGAGCCCCTCGTCCGCAGCCGCGAAGGAAAAAGCGGCGTGAGCGTTTTTTCCTCCTCCAACATTGTGCTGGTGACCGACACGGAGTCGAGCCTCCGCCGCATCGAAGCGGTCCTGCGCGAGGTGGACCAGCCCGGCGCAGCGCATGCGATCGAAGTGGTGCCGCTGACCCATGCGTCCGCGGTCGAACTCGCCGAGGAAGTCAGCACTGTGCTCGCGGGCGCCGAGTCGGCCGGCTCGGCGGTGTCGCGTCGCATGCGGCAGGTGGCGGAGGGCGGCTCCGCCCAACCCAGCGTATCCATGGTCGTCGCATCGCCGCAATCCAACAGCCTTGTGCTCGTGGGCACGCCGGTCCAGCGGCAGGAGATGAAACGGGTGATCGAACTGCTGGATGTGGAAAGTACGGCCGGGCAGGGGAACCTGCACGCCGTATTTCTGCGCTTCCTGAAAGCCGAGGACGTCGTCAAGGAGCTGGAACCCATTCTGGGCGCCAAAGGCGAGAAAGCGCCTCCGCCTGAAATATCCATTTCCGCCAACAAAGAGAACAACGCCATCCTGGTCCGCGCGATCCCGCGCGAGGTCCAGCGGGTGCGCGAACTGGTGCAGCAGCTCGACCTGATGCCGCAGCAGGTGATGGTGGAGGTGCTGATCGCGGAAGTGGCGTTCGACAAGAAACTCGATCTGGGCGTCGAATGGTCAACCGTGGATATGCCGGAACCGGGGGAGAACCAGGTGATGGCCCGCAGCCGGCCGGGGATCACCGATACGATGCTGGACACCATCGCCAAGGGGATGTTTCCGCAGGGGCTTTCGGTCGGCATCGCCCGGGGGACCAGCAGCGGCATGCCCAATCTGATGGCCATGATCCAAGCCTTGCAGGAAAACCGGGATGTCAAAATTTTGTCCAGTGTTCCGCTCTGGGCGCAGAACAATGTGAAAGCGTCCATCAAAGTGCTCGACGAGATTCCCATGCTCGAGTCCAACGTTATCCGGGCCAAGACCACCGAGCAGTACACGGACGATTACATCCAGAACATCAAGCGTCAGGAAGTCGGCATCTCCCTGGAAGTCATCCCCCGGGTGACCGCCGACGGGAATGTGACGCTGGAGCTGAAACCCACGATCGAATCGGTGGTCAGCGAAGGCTCCGCCGATCTGCCCTATACGCCGACCATTGCCCGCCGGCAGGTCGAGACGACCGTGACCGTACCGGATCGCACCACGGTGGTCATCAGCGGCTTGATTCGCGAAGACCGGGTTAAGCGCGTGTGGAAGATTCCCCTGCTGGGGGATATCCCGTATCTCGGCGCGCTGTTCCGCTATACCTCCGACAGCACACAGCGGAACAACCTGATGATCTTCGTTACGCCCCGCATCATTCATGGCGTCGAGGATAGCGATGAAGTCCGGGGGATTCTGGAACCTCGGGCGGACCTGCCCGAACACGTCACGCCGGGAGGAACGCTGTTGGCCCCCGCTCCGAATGGGGCCGAGGGGACCGTCGAGCCTTCCGCGGATTCGGTTCCGACGGAGGACTAACCGTGCGGTGGGTGGATGCGTTGGAAGAGGTGGTGGGCGGGTTGCCGGCCGACCGGCGCGAGGCGCTCGATGCTGCCGGATCGGACCGCGAGGCATCGGACCTCGCCCTGACGCGGGGATGGGCGGACCGCCGGGAAATCGCGCGCGCGTGGGCATCGGCATGGAAACTGGAATATCTCGAATCCCTGCCGCCATCCGCGTTGGATGTATCGCTGGTGCGCCGGCTGCCGGTGGAATGGGCGCGCGCTCATCACCTGCTGCCCGTGCGATGGAACGGCCGCCTCTGCGCCCTGGCCGCCGATCCCTGTGACCTGACCGCCCAGGAGGATCTCGCGCGGATGGTGGGGGATGACCTGCACCTTGTCCTCACATCGGCGATGGAGGTGGAACGCGCGATCGATACTTGTTATGCGGATCGCCGGGAAGAATCGTCCGAATCCCCCGCGCCCGTCTCCAGGCCCGAGGTGATGGAGGCCGCCGCGAGCGGTCCCGAGGATTTGCTCCGGGCGGCCGAGGGCGCGCCCGTCACCCAATGGGTCAACCGCATGCTGCTGGATGCCGTGCGGGCGCGCGCTTCGGATATCCATATCGAACCCACCGACGAGGGCATCCGTGTTCGCTTCCGGGTGGACGGCATGCTGCATGACCAGGCGGCCGCGCCGCGGCCCATGGAACCGGCGCTCGTGTCGAGGCTCAAGGTCATGGCGCGGCTGGATATCGCCGAACGCCGCTTGCCGCAGGACGGCATGGCGCGTGTTCGCATCGGATCCAATGAAATGGATATTCGCGTATCCACCGTTCCGATCGCCATGGGGGAACGGGTGGTTCTGCGTCTGCTCAATCACTCGGCATCGCTGCTGCCGCTGGAAGACCTGGGATTGGAGACCCGGCTGGTGGAGCGGCTGCGCGCCTGGCTTCGCGCGCCCATGGGAATTATTCTCGTCACCGGTCCCACCGGCAGCGGCAAGACCACCACGCTCTACGCCGCGCTTCGGGAAATCGACACCCGCCGCCGGAATGTGATCACCATCGAAGATCCGATCGAGTATCAACTGCCCGGCATCAGCCAGATCCAGGTGAATCCACGGATTGATCTCACCTTTGCGCGGTGCCTGCGTCATGTACTGCGCCAGGATCCGGATGTGATCCTGGTCGGTGAAACTCGGGACCTGGAAACGGCTGAAATTGCGATCCGCGCGTCGCTGACCGGTCACTTGGTCTTCACGACCCTGCATACCAATGACGCCGCCTCCGCCGCTCTCCGGCTGACCGATATGGGCGTGGAGCCGTATCTTCTGGCGTCCTCGCTGCGCGGGGTGCTCGCGCAGCGGCTGGTCCGGCGGCTCTGCCCCCGGTGCCGGGAGCCGGCCGTGTTGTCGGAGCGCGATGTCGAAGCGTGGGGCGGGGCGGCGCGGGAATACGCCGGTCGCCCGCATTGGAGGGCCCGGGGTTGCTCGGAATGCCGGGAAGGCTACGCGGGCCGGATCGGGCTGTTTGAAATGATTGAAGCCACGCCGGACATCACCGAAGCGATCCACGAACGCGCCCGGCCGACCGAAATCGAGCAGCGCGCCCGCCGGG
>JAGOHE010000131.1 GCA_017996315.1 Kiritimatiellia bacterium
GTTCCATCGCGGTCAGATGCGTATACTCTCTCATGAGATGGGTCTCCTTTTTTCGGGCTGGTTTCACTACGTCTCCTACCCGTTGAGACCCATCTTATCTCTGTTGCACTTGTATTGTGTATCTGCCCCTTTGGATGAATGCGTGCGAACGGTCTGCGCCGCGCACGCGATGCGCGGACGAATCACATCCGGTGGTTTGCGCGCGCGCGCCGGCCGGGCAGCGCCAGCAAAGCGATCAACCCCAGCAGACCCAACGCATAGCCGTAGAGCTGGCTGAACAGGTGATGCGACACGCTGGTCGCCCGCGCCAGGTCCATCGGGAATCCGAGCAGGCCAAAGACCAGAACCCACGCGCCCTCGTAGGCGCCGAATCCGGCGATGCCGGAAATCGGCAGACTGGCGGAAAGCTCCGCGGCGCATAACCCGAGGAAAACCTTGGGAAACGGAAGCGACGCCGGCGCGTAGCCCTGCGGGTGGAGCATGGCCAGCAATAGCGCGTACAAGGCGCCGTACTTGAGCAGGCGGACGAGTATGGACAACCCGAACACCGGAACATACACACCCCGCGCCCGCGCGCGGCCTATCTGCCGATGGGTGCCGGCGAGAAGTCGCCGCAGCGCCCGGCGCGCCCGCGGCGGCCGCAGGGGCGCGCGGGAACAGACGCCGAAAGCCCAGCGAAGCGCCGCGGGTAATCCGCCGATCAGCGCGGCCGAAAGCGCCAACAGCGCGCATCCGGCCGCCGCGAGCAGTCCCGGCGACAGCGTCACGCCGCCGCCCGCGAGCGGCAACGCGATCATCACCAGCGGAGCCAGGGCCATGAGATCGAACAAAATCGCCAGCGCGAAACTCGCCGACGCCGCGCCGAGATCCACCCCAAGCCGGGCGCGCAGGAGATAAATGTAGACCAGCTCGCCCGAGCGCGCCGGAAGCAGATCCACACACAGCCCCCGCACAAGCACCGCCGGGAACAGGCGGAAAAATCCGGGAGACTGGCCGACGGAATGGAGAATGACGCGGTATCGCCAGGTGCGCGCCAGATGCATCGCCAGAGAAAGCCCAACGAAGAGACCCGCACGCGGCAGATCCACGCCGGTCATCAGGTCCGCGACCTGCCGCCAGGTGATGTGCGAGAAGATATGAGCGAACACCGCCGCGGCGACCAGCAGGCTGAAGCCGAGAAAGACAACGGATTGGATTCGGGTCGTCCGGGCCATAGACGGGTGTAATATCATGTTATGGCCATGAAAACGATGCTCCATGCGTATCGCCGGTTCGCGGTGTGCGCGGCGCTGGTCCTGTGTTCGGCGGCGGCCCTCCGGCCCGCGGAGAATCCGAAAGACCTGCCGCTTTCCGCGCCGAGGGAGTTGGGCCGCGCGCGTCTGCTGTATGAACGCGCTGATGGCGTGTACCTGTGCGAACCCGGCGCCCGTCATGCGGAGCGGATCGCGCAAGGGGGATCGCGGCCGCACTGGTCGCCCGATGGAACATCCGTGGTATTTATCCGGGGCACGGAGGTGACGGTGCGGAACCTCGCGGACCGGACGGAGCGCGTGGTGGCGCGGGGCAAAACGCCTCGGGTGGCCCTGTTTCATCCGAGCGGGAAAGAAATCTGGTTTCTGGACGGCCACGCCGTGCGCGCGGTACATCAGGCCGGCGGCGCGTCCCGCGAAATTTTATCAGGCGCCGATTTTCGGGAATTGGATATCGCTCCGGACGGATCCTTTGTCGCGGTCACGGTCAAGCGGCGAATCGGTTATCAGGTCGAACGGCACGATCCGGCGACCGGCCATACGATTCGCATCGGGCGCGGTTGCTCGGCGAGCGTGTCTCCGGACGGACGTTTTATCACGGTCAACGCGGGCAATCACCGGCAACTGTCCCTGCGCGACAGCCGGACCGGACGCGAAGCGCGAACCCTCCCGGCGCCGCCGGGGATGTCGTTCGACAACCAGCGGTGGTCCAATCATCCGGACTGGATCGTTTCGATTCGCGAAGGCGAGCGCCGGCATGTGCTCTTGCACCGGGTCGGCGACGGCCGGTCCTGGCGGATCACCGCGCATGACGACTGCGACCGGCCGGCGTTGTTTGTGGAGCGATCAACAGAGGCGGGCATCAGGCCCGCAGAATGAGCCACACATACACGGCGAGCAGCAACAGCGACACGCCGCATTTCAGCGCGATCACCAGCGCCCGGGCGATGAGAGCCCCGGTGGCGACGCGGGCGGCGGTTCCGCCGCGCCCATGACGGCGATATTCCCACCACAACACCGCCCCGAAACTCCCGACCGTCATGCCGACCAGCCCGCCGATGAAGGGAACCGGGATCACCATGCCGCCCAGGATCATGCCCAGCATGGCGCCGGCGAAACCGACCCATGCGCTACCGGCCGTTCCGCCGCTGGCGATGACCCCCCAGTGCACCGCCGCAGCTTCAAACATTTCCACGGCGGCGCACAGCGCGCCACCGGCGATCAGCCAGGGCCAGCCGATGCTTTCACCGCCCGGAAGAAACCGGGCGATCAGCCCCGCGACCCAAACCAGCCATGTGCCGGAAAACGAAACCAGAGAAAGAAAAACGCCGGCGAGAGCGAGCAGGGCCAACAGACCCCATGCGATGCCCCATGCGATCTCTCCCCACGCGATATTCATCGGGCGGCATCCCGGGCGCAGGGGAGGGCGAGTTCCCGGATGGGCCGGAACGAACGCCGGTGTTCCGGACAGGGGCCGTGCCGCGCGAGCGCCGCGCTATGCGCCGGCGTTCCGTAGCCCTTGTGCGCGGCGAAACCGTAGGCGGGATGCGCGCGATCCAGCTCCATCATCATCCGGTCGCGGGTCACTTTGGCGATAACGCTCGCCGCGGCGATGGACAGGCTGAGACCGTCGCCGCCGACGAGCGCGAGCGAGGGCGCGGGCAGGGCGGGCACGGGGCGGCCGTCTATGAGCAGCAGTTCTGGAGCCCCCCCCGGCAGGGCGTCCACCGCGCGGCGCATCGCCAGATGCGTTGCCTTCAGAATATTCAGGGTGTCAATTTCCCGGACCGACGCGATGCCCACGGCCCAGTGAACAGACGGATGATGTTGGAGCAGGTCGAAAAACACATCGCGCTGGCGCGCGGTCAATTGTTTGGAATCGGTCAGCCGGCGGAAGGGCCCGGCATAGAGCGTTTCGGCGTCGGCGGGAGCAAAGACTACGCAGGCGGCCACCACCGGTCCGGCCCAAGGCCCGCGTCCCGCCTCGTCCACCCCGCCGACCCGCGTCCGCCCGACGGCCCAGGCGGCGCGTTCGTGGAGCAGCAGATCGGCGGGGGGAGGGTTCAATCTTCGGTACGTTCGAGACGCGCCTTCTTGCCCGATCGGCGGCGCAGGTAATACAGCTTGGCCCGGCGGGACTTTCCGTGGCTTTCGACTTCCACTTTGGTCACCGAGGGCGCGTTGATCGGAAACACGCGTTCGACGCCTTCGCCGAACGACACGCGGCGCACAGTGAAGGTCTCCGTGGCTCCAGCGCCGTCCCGGGCGATCACCGTGCCGGGGAACACCTGGATGCGCTCCTTGTCGCCTTCCTTGATCTTGACGTGCACACGCACCGAGTCGCCAATGGCGATCTCGGGCAGCGGGGTTGCGCGGATCTGCTCCGATTCCACCTTCGCCATCAACCGATTCTTCATTTCGCTCTTCCTCCAAGTTTCTTGGGCGGCGCGCCGCGCGCCGGCCCGTCCATCCGCGCGGCCAGATCGGGCCGCAGCTCCGCGGTTCGCGCCCGGGCCTGTTCCCGGCGCCACTGGCGAATGCGCTCGTGGTCGCCGGACCTCAGGACCTCGGGCACCCGCATGCCTCGGAACTCTTCCGGCCGCGTATACTGCGGGTACTCCAGCAAACCTTCGTTGAACGACTCTTCCACAGTGGCATCCTCCGCGCCCAGCACGCCGGGCCGGAGCCGAACCACCGCGTCCACCACCACCGCCGCGGGCAGCACGCCGTTGGTCAGGACGTAATCGCCGATCGAAATCTCATCCGTCGCCAGCCCGGTTCGCACCCGCTCGTCCACGCCTTCGTAATGGCCGCAGACGAACACCAGGTGCGAAGCCCCGGCCAGTTCCCGCGCGAGCGCCTGATCGAACCGGCGCCCCTGCGGGCTCATCAGCACAATCCGCGCGTCCGGGGTGCGGACCGACTCCACCGCGGCGAAGATCGGCTCGGGTTTCATGACCATGCCCGGGCCTCCGCCGAAGGGGCGGTCATCCGTCGTCCGATGCTTGTCGGTCGTGAAGTCGCGCAGGTTGATCACCCGGAAGCTCACGCGGCCCCGCCGGGCGGCCTGCTTGAGCATGCTTTCCCCGAAGAAGCCTTCCAGCATTCCCGGGAAAATCGTGATGACATCAACCTGGAGCGCGGCCTCCACGGATCATTCGACCACCTCGACCATCGCGCGCCGGCCCTGCTTGGCCGCGGCGGTGCCGAGAATCACCCGGATGGCGCTGATGGTTTTGCCGCTCTTTCCGATAATCTTGCCGATATCTTCGGCGTGGCAGCGCAATTCGAAAATGGCCGTTTTGGCGCCGTCGACCTCGGTGATCCGAACGTCGTTGGGATGATCCACCAGCAGCCGGACCATATATTCCAGCAGCTCTTTCATGATGAGCCCGGGGTTGGGGATCAGGCCTTGGCGGCCTGGGCCTTCTTCACAATGGACCGCACGGTTCCGGAGCAGATGGCTCCGCAGTCCTTCCAGTATTGGATGCGGTCGAGTTTGATTTCGTAGTTGGATCCCGTGCGCTTGGGATCGTACCAGCCGAGGTTTTCCAGGAACCGGCCGTCGGTCGCGAACCGCTCGTCGGTCGCCACAATGCGGAACGAGGGCTGCTTGGTGCTGCCGGTCCGCCGGAGTCTGATCTTTACTGCCATGATACGTTTGCCTTTGCCCGGCCATGCCGCTACGGAACCCCCCCCGGGTCGCGGAGATTCCGAATCACGAAACCCGACACCATACGGGAAAGAACCGTTCTTGGCAATCCCAAAAGCAGTCCGGCCCATGGGCCATGTGCAGGCGGGCGGTTCCGCCGGCAGGGTGAGGACATCCGCGGAAGGCGGCTCTTGCGCCGGCGCGGCGGAGCCGCCGGCCATCCCCTCGAGCTCGCCCGCGACACCCGCTCCGAAACCGACAAGACTCGAAGGGTCTTCACCGTCCTTTGTCCCCGTTTTGCGTCTTTGCGTCCTCCTCCCCCCATATACCAGGTCCCGCGCCTTGTGATTCATCATCTCCAGCCGCTCATGCCAGATGGTCGAGCGGGCTCCGGACCGAGACCCCCGGCTTGTTCAGCACATGAGTGTAGATCATCGTCGTCTCCACATCCGCGTGGCCGAGCAGTTCCTGAACGGTCCGGATATCCTGTCCGGCCTGGAGCAGATGCGTCGCAAAACTGTGGCGCAAGGTATGCGGCGTGACGCGCTTGGCGATGCCGGCCCGCTCGGCAGCCTTCCGGATCGCCATCTGGAAGGCCGAGTCCTGGACATGGTGTCGCCGCCGGACGCCGGAACGCGGGTCAATGGCCGTCTCCCGCGAGGGGAAGAGCCACTGCCAGCTCCATATCTTGCCGACGGTCGGCATCTTGTTCTCGACGGGCGGCGGCAGCCAGACCCCGGGCAGCCCCTTCTCCTAATCCTCCTTATGGAGTGCCTTCAGCCGCGTTAAATGTTCCGACAGGGGCGATTTCAGGGAATCGGGCAAGACCGTCACGCGATCCTTGTCTCCCTTTCCCGCCCTCACCGTCACAATGCCCTGTTCCAGATCGAGGTCCTGGACCCGCAGCCGCAACAGCTCCGCCAGACGGAGTCCGGCCCCATACATGAGCTGCGCCATCAGCCGGGTCGTCCCCTGCAGGTGCGAGAACAACCCCGCGCATTCCTTAGGTGTCAACACCGTCGGGACACGGGGCTGCCGCCGGCTGGCTTGATACCCCTCCAGATTCCCGGGTTCGCGCCCCAGA
>JAGOHE010000132.1 GCA_017996315.1 Kiritimatiellia bacterium
CCACCGGATGATGGAGGGGGTGCGGTTGCATCGCGCATTGCCCGGCAGCCAGTTGTTCGTGTCCGTGCGCCGACCGAATGATCCGGCGGAGGCCCGACGATGTTTGATGGAGCTTGCGGTGCTGACGGGTCTTTCGTCAGATCAGGTGGAACCCATAGTCGGCGCATCGACCACCAAGGATGAGGCCCGGCTGGCGCGCGAACGGATCGGCACGAACGAATTTTATCTGGTCACGTCCGACTGGCACATGCCCCGCGCGCTGCTGTTGTTCCGCCAAGCCGGAATGAATCCAATTCCCGCACCGGCGAAGGAAGGGGGTTGGGCGAGAGATGGCAGCTTCCGCGCTTCCCATCTCCTTCCCTCCGCCGGAAATTTCCAGACCACTGAGCAAGTGATGCATGAGTTTCTCGGGCTGATGTGGGGGGAGATGCGGGGGGCGGGAACTTATTGCGACCACTAAGTGGTCGCAATGGAGAGAAGAGGGGACGCGACCACTAAGTGGTCGCAATGGAGAGAAGAGGGAACGCGACCACTGAGTGGTTGCAACCCCTGCCATGAGGAAACCCGATGGGCAACCGCCCCTGCAAGAACTACGACTACTCCCGCCCGGGCGTGGCGATGCTGACGCTCAAGGCGCGGCCCGGCGTCCGGCTTTGCCGCATTACTCCGGAGGCGGTCACGCTCACCGGAACCGGAGGACGGGTGGAAAAGGAGTTGCTGGGCATTCCCGGGTACTACCCGCAGATCCGGATCGGCGAGTACCAGATCATGCCGGATCATCTGCATGTGCTGACGCACGTGACACGGCCGTTGCCGGACGGAGTGACGCTCCAGCGCGTGATCCGGGGCTTCAAGCTGGGCGTAAACCGATCCTGTGGCGAGGCGGCCGGCGGGCGTCGCGTGCGGGTGTTCGAGAAGGGGATGAACGACAGCCGGGTGTTCGACCGCGCGCATCTGGAGCGGGGGGAGGCGTACATCCGCGACAACGTGCGCCGTTTCCGGCTGCGGCAGGCGACTCCGGGCCTGTTCCGCAAGGCTGCCATCGTCGCGAACCTGCCGGACGGCACCCCGCTGTGGGGGTTCGGCAATCGCTTCCTGATCGAGCACCCGCGTCGGGTGCGGGTTCAGTTTTCGCGCCGCGCCGCGGCGGCGGACTGGCCCGGGATTACCGAGCGGGTGGTCGATTACATGGGCCGAGGCTTTGTCTTCGTGTCGGCCTTCATCTCGCCCTTCGAGCAGCGCGTGCTGGACTCAGTGGCGGAAGCGGGCGGCCGGGCCATCCGGCTTACGCACCGCCACTTTGGAGAGCGGTACAAGCCGGCGGGAAGGGGCTTCGACCTGTGCGCCGCGGGCCAGTTGCTGGAGATCTCGGTGGCCGGGGCGTTTCCCCGCTATGCCCGCCTCGACCGCGAGGCGTGTTTGAGGCTGAATGAGGTGGCGGGGTTTATTGCGACCACTGAGTTTGTTGCGAACACTTATTGCGACCACTGAGTGGTCGCAATGGGGAGAAGAAAAGAAAAGAGAAAAAATGGAAATGAGCATGAACCACCCCCGACTTTTTCTTTCTCCGCCCCACATGTCCGGACGGGAATTGGAGCGCGTCCACGAGGCGTTTGCCTCGAACTACATCGCGCCGCTGGGACCGATGGTGGATGCGTTCGAAAAAGAATTCTCCGCCTATACGGGCATTCCGCATTGCGTGGCCCTGTCGAGCGGCACGGCGGCGACCCATCTGGCCGTGCGCCATCTGGGCATCGGGCCGGGGGATGAGGTTTTGGCTTCGACGCTGACGTTCATCGGCAGTGTTACCCCGGTTACCTTCGAGGGCGCGACGCCGGTGTTCATTGATTGTGACGAAGCGAGTTGGAACATGGATCCGTTGCTCTTGGAGCAGGCGATCCAAGATGCGGAACGACGGGGCAAGTTGCCCAAGGCCGCAATCCCGACCGATCTCTACGGACAGCCGTGCGATCTGCCGCGAATCGTGGAGATTTGCGGCCGCTACCGCATCCCCGTGATTTGCGATTCGGCGGAGGCGATGGGGGCGAGATACCGGAGATCGGAAGTCGGAAGGCAGAGGACAGAGGACGGAGGTCCGAGTTCAGAGGTCCGAGGGCAGACATCCGACATCCGAGATCCGAAATCCGATCAATGGGCGCATGCGGGGTTTGATGCATGGGCGTCGGTCTATTCGTTCAACGGAAATAAAACGATCACGACGTCTGGGGGCGGAATGCTTGCTTCGCACGACAAGGACTTGATTGACCATGCGCGCAAGTTATCGCAGCAGGCGCGCGATCCGGCGCCCTGGTACGAGCACACGGAAATCGGGTTCAACTATCGGATGAGCAATGTCCTGGCCGCCATCGGACGAGGACAATTGGACGTGTTGGAAGAGCGGGTGAAGCGCCGCCGTGAGATATTCGAGGCCTATCGGCAACGGATTGGAGACTTGCCGGGGATCTCGTTCATGCCGGAGCCGGCGGTATGCCACGGAAATCGCTGGTTGACCGTGATCCTGATTGATCCGAAAGCATTTGGAGCCGATACCCATGCCGTCCGGGAGGCGCTCGAAATCGAAAATATCGAAGCCCGGCCGGTATGGAAGCCGATGCATTTGCAGCCGGTCTTCAAGGGGCGGGTGTTCTGGAAGGGGGATCGGGCGGTCAGCGAGGATTTGTTTGCCCGGGGGCTTTGCCTACCCTCGGGAACGGCGATGACGGATGCGGATCTGGACCGCGTGTCCGGCATCCTTCGGCGATTGGCCCGGCGATGATGATCTGGATTCAAGCGCAGAAAGGCAGCTTTGGAGGACCATGGGCGGGAGTTCGCTTCGCCGCTTCGTATGGGCATCACCATCATGGAAACACCCCAGACACAGAACATACTGATTCGGGGTGGAGCGACAGATCGGGCGGTCGGAATGGTCATCGGCGAGGACGAAGACGTCTATCCTGTTGGACTGGATTTTCGTTTCATGGCAGATACAATGGCGCTGCGAATCAGATCGGATCAAACGCACTGATAGAAAGATGAATCAACTGTTCAAAGCCTTTTTGATAAAGCATCGGCGACTGTTGTATGTGCTGATGCATGCGGTGTTTTCGGCGCTCATCTTCTGCGCAGCGTTCTGGATTCGATTTGAAGGCAACATTCCATCCAATTATTTTGCAGCGTTGTGGAATGCTCTGCCTCTGGCGGTGGTATGTCGCCTGGGAGCGATGATTCTATTCCGGCTGCATATCGGTCTTTGGAGATATACCAGCGTTGACGATCTGGTCCGGATTATTAAGTCGAACACACTCAGTACAATTATTCTGGTCACCATCTTGTTTTTTGTCACGCACCTGAAAGGATTTCCCCGATCCGTTTTCGTGATTGACTGGCTGTTGGGAATTGTGGTGTTCGGCGGGAAGCGGCTGGTGATTCGACTGTTCAAGGAGTCCCTGGATCGGAAGCGGGATCAGACGCATCTCTTGAATACATTGATTGCCGGTGCGGGTGACGCGGGAGCTTTGGCCCTGAGGCTCCTGCGGGGGCCGCATCGCCAGAATCATTGTGTCATCGGTTTCCTCGATGACGATCCGGGCAAGCAGGGGATGATGATCAGCGGATGCCTCGTACTGGGCAAACTGAAAATCGCACCGAGGCTGGTCAAAGAGCGCGAGGTCAGGGAAATCCTGATCGCAATGCCGTCGGCGTCCAAGGAGGTCATCCGCTCGCTGGTGGAAAGCTGCGCGGGGCTGTCGGTGCGGTTCCGGATTCTGCCGGCGGTGGCCGACCTGGTCACCGGCATGCTGAAAGCCCAGTCCATTCGAGAAGTTCAGGTGGAAGACTTGCTGGGGCGGGATCCGATTCTGCTCAACCGCGAAAACGTACATTCGACCCTGCATAACGAATGCGTGATGGTCACGGGAGCGGCGGGCTCCATCGGGTCGGAAATTGCCCGGCAGGTGGCGACGTGCCATCCGAAGCGTCTGGTGTTGGTGGATATCGCGGAGAGCCCGCTGTTTGAAATCGATCGTGAAATCGCCGCAAAGTCACCACAGACCTTCCGCAGTGCGGTCATTGCCGACATCCGGAACGTCCGCAATCTGGATGAGGTCATGGAACGCTACGGCCCGGACCGGATTTTCCACGCGGCGGCTTACAAGCATGTTCCCTTGATGGAAGATCATCCGATCGAAGCCGCGAACAATAATGTGCTGGGGACGCTGAGGCTGGCGAGCGCGGCGGCGCGGCATGGCGTGAAGTCGTTTATTATGATTTCCACCGATAAAGCCGTACGGCCCGGCAATATCATGGGCTGCACCAAGCGGATTGCGGAACGGGTGGTGTCCGGCATGAATGGACCGTTTATCCGGACGGTGTTCGTCGCGGTGAGATTTGGAAATGTGCTGGGCAGCAATGGCAGCGTGATTCCGATTTTCCGACGTCAGATTGAGCACGGCGGCCCGGTAACCGTCACGCATCCGGACATGACGCGGTTTTTCATGACGATACCGGAAGCCGTTGAGCTGGTCCTGCAGGCGGGGTTGTCGGGCCAGGCGGGGGATATTTTTGTTCTGGATATGGGGCAGCAGGTTCGGATCAAGGATCTGGCCGAGAATCTGATCCGTCTTTCCGGATTAATTCCGG
Source organism: Kiritimatiellia bacterium (assembly GCA_017996315.1). Taxonomy (GTDB): domain Bacteria; phylum Verrucomicrobiota; class Kiritimatiellia; order PWTM01; family PWTM01; genus JAGOHE01. The sequence continues at coordinate 4,639 of JAGOHE010000132.1, forward strand.
GTAAAGACATCGAGATCGTCTACACGGGGCTGCGTCCGGGCGAGAAGTTGAGCGAAGAGCTGTTTTCAGAGAGCGAGGATCTGGTCCCCACGGGTGTCCCGAAACTCAATGTACTACGGAGAAAAAGCACGGCTTCGGCGAATCACGAAGAACTTCATCAGAAGCTGGCCTTGCTGGAAACCGCGGTGGACGAGAGAAATGAGACGGAGGTCCGGCGGTTGCTGGCGGAATTAGCCAGCGCCTGATAATTATAGCCGCGCAAGCTATATATCATGTCCCCTTGGCAACTCTGGCGCCCTGTCGCCGGAGTTTTTTATTTTCCGGGTCCGAACATCCCCATGCGGATGCTTATGATTGAATCCATCGCGCCATGTTCTCCTTGATCTCAGCCCATGCCGCGAGATGAGCATCGTTTCCACGGAGCAGACGCATGCTCACTCGTCCATGCCGGCGCAGGATATCTCGGATGCGGACCAGGTAATACCAGTACACCAGGGGTGAGTCGGGATTTACCGGGTATTTGTGGGCCATGACGCCTCTCGGGACGATCCAGCCCCGGAAAAATTCCCGTACTTTCTGCGCGAGCGTCGGTGATTTCCAGACTCGAAGGGTGGAAAGGGTCAGGGCTCCTGCGGCGTCCGATCTCAGCAGGAGATGTTCGCAGGCCCCGTTTACAAAATCGCCGGGTACGGCCGCGACCTCTTTCTCGATTGCGGCGGGGATGGGCGTGTGGAACAGTTCGTGGGCAATGCGAAGGGTGAGAAAGATCCCGCGACTCCATCCCCAGCGTTGTGCCGTCTCCCGCAGCACGGGCCATTGGATGCGGGATGATGTCGTCCGGGACAGCATCCAGTCAATGTCGCACAGCGGTCGGAGGTCCGCTTCGAATAGGTGGTGCCCGCTGGGGTGCCACGCGATGTGTAGAAGTAAGTCTTCCAGTGAAAGCCCCAGCAATTTCACTTGTCCAAATCGGATGGCCTCCGCGCGTTTCCACAGCTCCTCGACGGGGAGTATGGGCGGGCGTTGCGAGTGATGGATCGTCCAATGCAATTCCACAGGGAAAGAACCTTCCCGGCAAAGCTGGAACAGATGATGATAGCGATCCAGATTCAGTCCGGCATCGTTGTTGCCCTTCGTGGAAGGGCGGTATCCCAACGTTTGCACCCATTCGAACGCGCGTAACGCATCCTCCTTCGGCACCATGAGATCCAAGTCGCCCATGACCCGGAGAGCGATATTTTCGTAGATGGTTTCGGCGGCATG
>JAGOHE010000133.1 GCA_017996315.1 Kiritimatiellia bacterium
GGGGTAGCCGCGGTGTCACCCGCGGCTTGGCAGGCGGGAGGGGGCGTGGCAGTATCAAGCGTATCGAGGGACGGAGGCCAATATGATCAAAGCCGTGCGTGACACCGTGTGGGCGTTCGATCTGGAGTGGGCGCCGGATCCCCGGGCCGGCCGGTTGCTCTACAAACTGCCCGACGAGATGGAGGATGCCGCGGTCGTCGCGGACATGTGGAAACGCAACGGCGCGACCGAGTCGGACCCGTTCCCCTTCCTGAAGCTGGTGCTCTGCCGGGTGGTTTCCATCGCCGCCGTGGAGCGGCGCGTGACGAAGGACGGTGTGAAACTTAATCTGCTCTGCCTGCCGCGCGACCCGGCGGATCCCGCCCAGAACGCGGAGCCGGCCATCCTCTCCAAGTTTCTGGAAGGCATCGGCCGCCGCCAGCCTCAGCTCGTCGGATACAATTCATTTCATTCGGACCTGAAAATTCTGCTCCAGCGCGCCGTGGTGAACGGCATCGCCGCGCCGGAATTCTGCCGCCGTCCGGACAAGCCGTGGGAAGGGGTGGATTACTTCAGCCGCACCCACGACTGGCATGTGGACCTGCTGGATCTGCTGGGCGGCTGGGGCAAAAGCGCCCTGTCGCTCAACGAACTCGCCACGCTCTCGGGCATCCCCGGCAAATTCGAAACCGAGGGCGAACAGGTCGCCCATCTCTGGCTCGCGGGCCAGTGGAAGGCCATCGTGCAGTACAACTGCTTTGACGCGCTGACCACCTATCTCGTCTGGCTGCGCGCGGCGCATTTCAGCGGGCATTTCAGCGCCGAACAATACGAGGAAGAACAGGAGCTGGTCCGCCAGCTCATCATGGACGAGTCGGAGAAGGACGGCGGCGAGTACCTCGGCGCCTATCTGGACGAATGGCTGCGCCTGGAACACGCCACGGGGCAAACACCATGAACCTGAGAACCTCCGCCGCCGCGCTCGCGGCCGCACTGTTGAGCGCCGCCCTGTCCGTTCGTGCCGCGGAGCTCCCGGCCGATCTGGTGGTCGGGCGCGAACAGAACGGGAAGATCGTGGAACTCCAGCCCGGGCAGGCGCTGGTAGTGCGCCTGGAGGGGAATCCCACCACCGGATTTCAATGGTCGGTAGTTCTGCTTCCGCCCTATGCCGGCGGCGTTCAGATCGAGGGCCCGACGTACACCGCCGATCCCGTGGATCCGAGGATCGTCGGCTCGGGCGGCGTCTTCACCAGCCGCGTGATCGGACTGCGGCCCGGCGATCACTTCCTGGAATGGCAGTACCGTCGGCCCTGGGAAGAGGGCGTTCCGCCCGCGGATGTGGTGCGGATGATGGTGCGCGTCACCAACGACGCCCCCGCGGCCGCGCCCGAGCGGTTGGAGCTATGGCCCCCGGGAACCGAAGGACTGAATCCCGACCTGACGCCCGAGGATGTCGGCGGCGGCCGCCTGAAGAATATCGGCGTACCGTGGATGGATTACTGGCCGCCCGCGGCGGAAAACCGAACCGGCGCCGCGGTGATCCTGTTTCCCGGCGGCGGGTACGGCATCGTAAGCCGGGACCCCGAAGGCGCCCGCGTCGCCCGCGCGCTGTCGCAGAGGGGCATCGCCGCATTCGTGGTCAACTACCGGCTGCCCGGCACCCCCGGCGGCGCGTTCCGCCATCCGGCGCCGCTGGACGACGCGCAACAGGCGATCCGCCAGGTGCGCGCGCGGGCCGCCGAATGGGGCCTGCGGCCGGATCGCATCGGCGTATGCGGATTTTCCGCGGGCGGCCATCTCGCGGCCATGACCGGAACGCGGTTCGCGCGGCCGGTCCGGGCGGGCGGGAGTTCCTGCCGTCCGGATTTCATGATGCTGATCTACCCGGTCATCCACCTGCACGACGCCCCGCACGCCCAATCGCGGCTGGGCGACATTCTGCTGGGCCCCGACGCCACCGCGGAACAGCGGATCGAATGCTCGCCGGACCTGAACGTCCCCAAAGACGCGCCGCCCGCCTTCCTCGCGCATGCCCGCAATGATCCCGTGGTTTCGTTCGCCCACAGCACGGAAATGGACCGCGCCCTGCGCGCCGCGGGCGTTCCCTCCCATCTCGAACTGTATGACACCGGCGGGCACGGCGACGGATTCCTCACCAACGGCCCGCAGGCGGAGGCGTGGTTCCGCAACGCCATGGCCTGGCTGGAACAGTGGACTACGGAACAGGACGCCCGGAAATCGGCGACGGAGTAGAAACGCCGGCCGATGCTAGGCGCGCGCGGCGCGCTGGCGCGCGGCTTCGAAAATCAGAATCGTCGCGGCCGAGGCGACATTGAGCGAATCGCACCGCCCGTGCATGGGAATGAGAATCCGCTCATCGGCGCCCCCAAGCCATGCCTCGCTCAATCCATACTGCTCCGACCCGACCACCAGCGCCGCGCCCCGCGCGAAGTCGCAGTCGTAATGCGCCCGAGTGGCGGAGGGTGTGGCGGCATAGGATCGAATCCCGCGCGCGCGAAGCCAGGCCATCGTTTCCTCCGTCGTCGCGGTCACCGCCGGGATCAAAAACAGCGAGCCCACGCTGGAACGCACGGTATTGGGATTGAACAGGTCCGTCCGCGGATCGCACACCAGCACCGCGTGCACCCCGCCGGCATCGGCGGTTCGAAGCATCGTGCCGAGATTACCAGGTTTTTCCACCCCCTCGATCACCAGCAGCAGCGGATGCTCCGGCAGCCGGAGATCCTCCAGCGCCAGCCGGCGCTGCTCCGCGACCGCCACGAGCCCGTCGGGCCGGTCCCGATAGGACAGTTTGCGGAAGGCCGTTTCGCCGCACTCCAGCAACTCCGCTCCCGCCGCGCGGCTGCGTTCGATGAGGTCCTCCTCGTGGGTCCCGAGAAACAGCGGGCGGCACACATACAGTTCGCGAATCTTCCATCCGCCTTCCAGCGCGCGACGCACCTCGCGGTAGCCCTCCACCAGCACCTGCCGCAACGCATCCCGGTCGGCGCGATCCCGCAATCTCAGGGTCCGCTTGATCCGCTCGTTCGCAGCGCTCGTGATGGTAATCGCCATGGGGGGATTATCCCACGCCCCGCCCATTCCGCAACGGGAACTTCCACCGCCGCATTCGAAGATTCACAAAAGCCCGAATTTATGTGATCATATGGGGCTCTTTCGCGCTGGACCGCGGGAACCCCGGAGGGATCCGGGACCACAATATTCCATAAATTTTTGCGCATGAATGAAATAGGACAATGGATTCAGCTCGGGTTTGATGCCGTTCTCATGACGACATTCGTGCTCTCGACGCTGTACTACGCCCTCACGCTGGGCGCATTGGCGCTGCGCCGCGGTCGCCGGAGGGCGCTATCGGCTCCGTCCGCGCCCCTGCCAAGCGTCACGGTGCAGATTCCCACGTACAATGAACTCGCCGCCCTGCGATGCGCCGAGCGGTGTCTGGCCTTTGACTATCCGGAAGACCGCCTTCAAATTCTCATCGGCGACGACAGCAACCGTCCGGAAATTTCCGCTCAACTGGACGCGTTTGCGGACCGGCATCCGAGGGTTGAAATTTGCCGGCGGGGCAACAATTCGGGCTTCAAACCCGGGAATTTGAATCACATGCTCCAGCGGACCTCGGGCGACTACATCCTCGTGCTCGACTCCGACTTCCTTCCCGAGCGGGATTTTCTGGCCGCCCTCGTCCAGCCGGTCCTGCGGGATCCGACGCTGGCCGGCGTGCAGGCCGCCTGGCGGATCACCAACCTGCACCAGAGCCTGACGACCCGGATGGGCGCGGCCATCATCCACATCATTCATATCGTCATCCTGCCGTTCATCCACCGGTTTGCCCACACCGCGGTGTTCTGCGGCTCCGCCGAGTTGATTCGCACGGACCGGCTGGTCGAACAGGGGGGCTGGACGCCGGGGGCGTTTACCGAAGACGTGGATTTCTCCCTGCGGCTCATTTCCCGGGGCGAACGAATTGCGTATTTGGAAGATGTGCCGTGCGACTGTGAAGTGCCCTACACCCCCCGCGACCTGTTCCGCCAGCAGATGCGATGGGCCTACGGGGTGATCCGGGCGTTCCTGGCGCATGGCCGGGGGCTGCTCTCCTCGCGGATGGCGCGGACACGCACCAAATTGGCGGCCCTCTGTTTCGGCAGCGGGTACCTCATGGTGAGCTGTTTCATCCTCACCGTGCTCCTGGGCCTGCTGCACACCGCCTGGGTCTGGTCGGCCGAGGGCGGATCCCCGGCGCTGGCCGGTTCCGTCCCGCACGGCGTCGCCCAATTTCTGCTGACCTGCGGAATTCTTGTTTCCAGTCTGTGCGCCAGCTTTGTGGCCGGCGCCGGGTACCGCAACGTAGCCAAGCTCGCCGTGGCCTCGCTGACGATCGGGCTCATCCTGGTGTACTTCGTTGGACAGGGCATGTTCAAGGCGCTGTTCGGCCTGCCCATGCATTGGTTCATGGTCCGGAAAAACGGCAACGCCCTCGCTTCCGCGTAACGCCCGCCGCCCGGGGCGCCCCGCCCGGTCCGCCGGCGTGAGGGGACGCGAGGGGCGGGTGGCTTGAACCCTCTGATTTTCTGCTATACTTCGCGCGTATGGACGCCGCCATGCACGATGATATCCGCGTCACCATGCGCGCGATGATGCCGACGCCTCAGGGCGTGGGCGTGTTTTTATCGGATGGCGCGAAAGTGATCGCCATCTTCGTGGACGCCTGCGTCGCCGGGGCCATCGCCCTGCTCGCGCGCGGCGAACGGTCGCCCCGCCCCATGACCCATGACCTGATGGTCAACACGCTCACCGGACTGGGCGCGCGGCTGAACAAGATCGTCATCCATGACTTGAAGGACGGCACGTTTTACGCCCGGCTGCATGTGCGCCAGGAAAACGAACTGGGCAAGCATCTGGTGGAAATCGACGCGCGGCCCAGCGATTCCATCGCGCTGGCGCTGGCGGTCCAATGCCCGATGTTCGTGAGCCGCGCGGTTTGGACGCAGGCGGAAGACATGGCGTGGGCGCTGGAAAAGGCCGAACGCGAGGCCCAGTCGCACCCGCCCGACGCGCCGCCGGCGGAGGACTCTGAACGATCGGACGGCGGCACGGAACCCCAGGAACCCCAATCATGAAAATTCTACTCACCGGCGGCGCGGGCTACATCGGAAGCATCACCACGGAAGTCCTGCTGAACGCCGGACACCGGGTGACCGTGTTCGACAATCTCTCCCGCGGCCATCGCGCCGCGATCGATCCGCGGGCGGAATTCGTCCACGGCGACCTGCGCATGCCCGACGACATCGCGGGAGCAATGCGCCGGGTCCAGCCCGACGCCGTCATGCATTTCGCCGCCTTCGCGCTGGTGGGCGAATCCATGCAGCAGCCGGAGCTATATTTCGAAAACAACGTGATCGGCGGGCTGAACCTCGTCGAAGCGATGCGCAAGGCCGGTGTGCCGAAGATCATTTTTTCATCCACCTGCGCCACCTACGGAATTCCCGAGCGCATGCCGATGACCGAGGACCTGCCGCAGCGGCCGGAAAATCCCTACGGGGAATCCAAGCTGATCTTCGAGCGGATGCTTCTGTGGTATGAACGCCTGCACTCCATCCAGCCGGTTTTTCTGCGCTACTTCAACGCCTCCGGCGCGACGGAGCGCTATGGCGAGGATCACGAACCCGAAACGCACCTGATCCCGAATATTCTGAGGGTCGCGCTCGGACAATCGTCCGAAATGCACATCTTCGGCGACGACTACCCCACTCCCGACGGCACCTGCATCCGCGACTACATCCACATCGTGGACCTCGCG
>JAGOHE010000134.1 GCA_017996315.1 Kiritimatiellia bacterium
CGGATTTCAGGTGATGCCTCGGCGCCCTTCACCGGATTTGTCTGGCGCACGATCAACGATCCCTTTGTCGGACACCTGTCGCTGGTGCGCGTATGGAGCGGAATTCTGCGCGGCGACGCGGAGTTGCATAATGTGATGCGGCAGCAAAAGGAGCGGATCAGCGGCATCTTCTGCCTGAATGGCAAGAAGCAGGAAGCCGTGAGCGAAGCCGGGCCGGGTGAGGTAGTGGCCATTCCCAAGCTGAAAGTGACGGCCCTGAATGACTCCCTGGCGGGCCCCGGTGTCGAGGTGCGCTTCCCGGCCCTTCAATTCCCCAATCCGGTCATGACCTATGCGGTCGCCGCCAAGACACAGGGCGACGAGGACAAACTGATGACCGGGCTGCACAAAAGCGCGGAAGGAGATCCGACCCTGCGCGTCGAGCGCAACGCGGAAACGCACGATTTGATCATCGCCGGCATGGGCGATACGCAGATCAATATTGCGGTCGAGCAACTGAAGAAGAATAAGGTGGAGGTGGTGCTCTCGACCCCCAAGGTGGCCTATAAAGAGACCATCACCGGGCGAGGGGAGGGGCACTACAAACACAAGAAGCAGAGCGGCGGGCGCGGCCAGTACGGCGAAGTGTACCTGAGGGTCGAACCCAAGCCGGCCGATGATCCGGAGTGGTTCGTCAATGCCATTGTCGGCGGCAGCATCCCCGGCAATTTTATTCCCGCGGTCCAAAAGGGCCTGGTGGAAGGCATGACCAAGGGCGGGTTGGCCGGCTATCCGGTCAACAACGTGCGTGTGACGATTTATGATGGATCGTATCACGACGTGGATTCATCCGAAGTCGCGTTCAAGATCGCGGGCGCCCGGGCGTTGAAGGACGGATTGCTTAAGGCGAAACCCGTTCTGCTCGAGCCGATCATGAAAGCGCGCGTCGCGGTGCCGGAAGCGTGCATGGGCGATATCACCGGAGATCTCAATCACCGGCGCGGGCGCATTCTGGGAATGGATTCCGAAGATGGGCTCCAGGTGATCACCGCCGAAGTGCCGCAGGCGGAGATGTTCCAGTACGCCTCGCAGTTGCGCAGCATGACGGGGGGGCGCGGCAGCTTCGATCTGGAATTCTCCCGCATGGACGTGGTGCCTTCCAACATCGCGCAGAAAATCATCGCCGAGTCGGCGAAGCACAAACAGGAAGAGGAAGAATAATTTTGATGGCGAACGGGCGGCGCGAATCGCCCTGTATTCAACACCCTAACAACACAGGAATCCTATGAGCGGACATAGCAAGTGGGCGAACATCAAGCATAAGAAGGCGGCGGCGGACGCGAAGAAGGGCAAGGTGTTCTCGCGAATCGCCCGGGAGATCATGGTCGCGGCCAAGAACGGCGGCGGCGACCTCGATACCAACGTCACGCTGCGCACCCTGGTCCAGAAAGGCCGGGCGGCGAACATGCCCGCGGAAAACATAGATCGCGCCATCAAGAAAGGCACGGGGGAACTGGCCGCGGAAGTGCTCGAAGAGCGCATGTTCGAAGGGTTCGCCGCGGGCGGCGTGGCCATCATCGTGCATGCCCTGACGGACAATCACAACCGGACCACCGCGGAAGTGCGTCTGATCTTTAACAAGCAGGGCGCCAACCTCGCTCAGTTGGGCGCGGTCAGCCGTGGATTCAAGCGCAAGGGGCGGATCATCGTCGAAGATTCCGCCGTGCCGGAAGACCGTCTGATGGAGATTGTGCTGGAAGCCGGAGCGGAGGACATGGTTCACGAAGACGGACAATTTGTGGTTACCACCGAACCTTCAGCCTACCCGGCCGTTGCCGACGCCATCCAGAAGGCGAACATCCCCACCGAAGAATCGCAGGTTACCATGCTGCCCGATCTTTGGGTGACGATCCATGATAAGCACGTGGCCCAGCAGGTCATGCGGTTGGTGGAAACACTCGAAGAACTGGATGATGTGCAGGATGTGTACACGAACATGGACGTGGATGAGGCGATTCTGAAGGATCTCGAGGGCTGATCGCCGCCGTGCCGCCGCTTCGGATTCTTGGCATTGACGCGGCGCTTCGCACATCCGGGATATGCGTGCTGGAGGCGGACGGGAGCCGTCTCCAGCCTTTGTATTTCGGCCTGGTCGCAAATCCACCCTCCCGATCGCACAGCGACGCTTTGTTTCATTTGCGACGGGAAATCGATGCGCTCATAACGCACTGGCATCCCGCCGAAGCCGCCATCGAAGGCGTTTTTTACTGCCGCAATGCCCGCACGGCGCTGGCCCTCGGAGAGGCGCGGGGAACCATCCTTTGTCTCATGGCGGAACGCGGCATCCCGGTGTTCGAATATCCGCCCGCGACGGTTAAATCGTCAGTGGCCGGCCGGGGGATGGCGGACAAAGCCGCCGTGCAACGGATGGTTCGCGCCTTGCTGAACATCGAAGTTCCCATCGCCGAGGATGCGTCGGATGCGCTGGCTGTGGCGTTATGCCATGCTCATTCGGGACTCGCCCGAAAATTGGGCTCGACCCGTCCGATGTAGCCCCGCGGTCATTGGAGGAAGATGCGATGGGGAAGGGCAGCAGGGTGCGCTCTGGGTTTGCCGTCGCCATACTTTCTATGTCTCCCCGGTGCGCCTGCGTGTATGATAAGGATTTGGATGTTCTCTTGAGATACGGAGTGTGAACGCTATGACCGCACGGATTTTGGACGGAAAGAAGATCGCCAGTGAGATTAAGGACGAACTGCGGGTGCGTGTTGAGCGCCTGGCCGCCCGAGGAGTCACGCCGGGGCTGGGCGTCCTGCTGGTCGGCGATCATCCCGCGTCGCGGTCGTACGTCACCGCAAAGGAAACGGCGTGCGCGGAGGTTGGCATTCTTTCACGGGAAGTGGCGTTGTCCGCCACAGCTTCCGCGGACGATATTTTGACGGCTGTCGCTCGATTCAATGAGGATGCCACGATCGACGGGATCCTTGTCCAGTTGCCGTTGCCCGACAGCCGCATTGAACAACAGGTCATTGAAACCATCCTGCCGGAAAAAGATGTGGATGGCTTTCATCCCATCAGCGTGGGTCATATGATGCTCGGATTACCCGGTTTCTGGCCCTGCACGCCCCATGGGATCATTCAGATTCTGCAGCGATCCGAAGTGACCATCGCCGGCGCCCATGTGGTGATCGTGGGGCGCAGTAATATCGTGGGGCGCCCCCTGGCCAACCTGCTGACGCAGAAGAGCGCGTCGGGGAATGCCACGGTCACCATCTGCCATACCGCAACGCGCCATCTGGCCGACCACACGCGGCAGGCCGATATTGTCGTGGCTGCGGCCGGACGGCCCCATACGGTCACCGCCGACATGGTGCGCGAGGGCGCGGTGGTTATTGATGTCGGGGTCAACCGGATTCCCGACGCGACGAAGAAGCGCGGCTTCCGACTCATCGGCGACGCGGATTATGATGAGCTGCTACCCCGGGTGTCCGCCATCACGCCTGTGCCGGGCGGCGTGGGTCCGATGACCATTGCCATGCTGCTCAGTAACACCGTGCAATCGGCGGAACATCGCGCCGCTCGCGACGTCACGGCACCTCGGACCCGCGCATGACGATCCTGAACCGATATTTTGGGAGGAACTACCTCATCACCTTCATGGTGACCGTGGCGGTGTTCTCCTTCATCATGAGCATCGGTTCTGTCATTCAAGCCATTGATCTGCTCAGCCGGGGTGTTTCGGGCATGGTGATGCTGAAATTCTTCCTGCACAGTTTCCCCTATATCCTCCAGTTCACCGTGCCCATTAGCGCGATGATCACGGCTTATCTGATTTCCTCCCGGCTTTCCATGGACGGGGAAATCAATGCGCTGAAGGCCTGTGGCGTCAACCTCTGGCAGGTGGTCGCGCCCATCATCCTGCTTTCGGTGGCGATCTCGTTTCTGGCGATGTATGTCGCCAATTTCGTGTCTCCGCGCAGTAAACACGCACAGCGGCGGCTGACGATGCAGATGGCGGACCATGATCCCGTCGGGCTGCTGGACGAGGGCCGCTATGTGAAGGAATTCCCAGGTCACATGATCTACATCGGCAAACGCCGCGGAAACGATATCGAAGATGTTTCGATCTATGTCGTGGATGAGGAAAACGACAATCAGATGGAAATGAACCTCCGGGCGCGGACCGGCCGGATCACGATGGAGGCCGAAACGAAAGAGCTGCTGATCGATTTATACGATGTGCGGATCGAGCGGCCCGATCCGAACTTCCCGCTCGATCTCGGACGCGTACGGACCATGAGCGCGAAGCATTATCCCAAGCGCATCAATCTTTCGGAGCTGTACCGGTCGGGAACAGAAAAGAAGCCGCCCAAACCCAGCGATCAGACCCTTTTTCAGTTGGTGGAGAATATTCGGAGCATGCCTCCCTCGCGCATGTCCGGACGATCCCTGTTTCGCCGGTTGAGTCTCGCGACCGACGAAGAGCGAGTGGCGGCAAAGTCCCTTCAGGAAGCTGATGAACGCCTGCCGCTCTTGGAAAAAGCGCTGAAGGACATACGGGCGGAAGCGCAGCGGATCCGCACGGAACTGGCCTCGCTGGATGATCCGTTGATGGAGCAGGGGCCGGACGCCGGGGCGGAACAGAGCAATGGGTCTCCCGCTCTGGAAAATCCGGAGCCGCCGATCACCGATCCCATTAGGCACAACCCAGAACGGGCTGATTTGGAAAAGGCGCTAGCCGCGGTTCAACAACGCGAATCGGAGCTCCAGCGCGACATGGAGACCGCGCGGAGCGAAGTCGCGCGGATAAATCGCCGTTATTCCGCAACCCGGAAAGAGGCGGATGAACTACGCCGGGAAGTCAGCATTGCCCTCGATCGCATGAAGATTTTGACTGAAACTAATTCGCGGATGGCGTTGTCATTGTCCTGTTTTGCGTTCACGTTGATCGGCGTGCCCCTGGGCCTTCAATCCAAACGCAAGGAATCCGCATCCGGTGTGGTGATCTGCCTCCTGATCATGTTTGTATTCTACGGCTTTCTGGCTCTTTCCAAACCGTTGTCGCGCACTCCGTATTTTCGCCCGGATCTGCTGATTTGGATCCCGGTGTTTTTTGCGGAGGCCATCGGCCTCCTGCTCATTCATCGTTCCCGCTGACGGGTAGGGGGGCGAGCGGAGGGGGAGGGGTGGTAGATGCGCGGGGACTCGAACCCCGGACCCGCTGATTAAGAGTCAGCTGCTCTACCAACTGAGCTACGCATCCGGGGCGAATATACCTAAATCCGAATCATGCTGCCAAGCAGATTCGGCAGCGCGACCGTTCTTCATCCATACAGCAACGCGCGATGAGCTGGGCACAGGGCTCATGGAATACATGGCGAGCTTCTCAACGTACGCATGGATTTCAAATTTCCATGGCGAGGACTCCCGACCGAGGTCGACCTTCCCGAAGAACTCATAACTCGATCGTCCAATCATGGACCAGACCATGTCCGCTGATCGGAAGACCGGTCGAGCTCATGTGATCGTGCAACGGACAAGTGATGGGACTCACCCGTGCTCCGGGACGAGCCTTGTGGATGGGCGCTAACGCGCACGCAGAAGGCCGCATTTTGGATATTAGGGCTGGAGAGCGGACATCCATCGCACGGGCCATGCGGGCGGCGGTATCGGGCTGGCCGCCAAGTTGTCGTCGCGCCTGTGAACGACTGTTCATAACCGATTACCACAACATATAGACACCCGACCGCTCCGATTAGCGACATAATATATATTATACGACGTTATGTAACAGGCCGAAAAATGGCCATTT
>JAGOHE010000135.1 GCA_017996315.1 Kiritimatiellia bacterium
GGCATCGAGCGCGACCGGAAGCGAGGCCTGCCCGGTGATGATCGCGCCCACGAGGGTGTTGTCGAGCTCCGTCAGGCGCTCCATCAGTTGCAAGCCGGATTCCGGGGCGGCCAGATGCAAATCCACGAGGACAATATCCACACTCGGATGCCCGCGCAATCGTTCGAGCGCGGACTCGCCGTCGGATGCCGTGAGGGCGTCGCAACCCAGCATTTTCAGCATGCGGGCCACCAGCCGCTGCTGGGCCTCCTCATCGTCCACCACCAGCGCGGTGATCCGATGCCGGGCCGCATCCTCCGCGGATGGCTCGCCCACCGCCTCGGTCGCCGGGTGAACCTCCGGGCGGGGCGCCTCGGGGCCGACAGCAAAGCTCATCCGGTCCCGCCCCCCCTGCTTGGCGCGATACAGCGCCCGATCCGCCGCCTCGACCAATTGCCGGGCATCCGCATACTCCGACGTTAAACCGCAGACCGCGCCGATGGAAACCCGCACCGCGATTTTCCGGGATCCGATCGAAAACTCATGAGCACGGAAGGCGTTGAGCAATCGCTCCGCCACCGCGCGCGTTTCATCCGGCTCCGACAACGGAAGCAGCACGACGATTTCATCGCCGCCGGGCCGGAATACCGCGTCTTCCACGCGCAATTCGCCCTTAATCAACTGGGCCGATTGGATCAACACCTGGTCGCCCGCGTCATGGCCGAAGGTGTCGTTGATGGCTTTGAAGAAATCGATGTCGATGGCCAGCACGCCCGTGGCGGACTGACTGCGCCGCCCCATGTTCCAAAACCGTTGCAGCGTGTCCTGGAGTCCCCTCCGGTTATTCAGTCCGGTCAGCCAATCCACCGTCACCAGCCGGCACATCCGCTGGAGAACCCGCCGACGCGATGATTGCGCTTCCCGGTAGGCGGTGATGTCGGTGAACACGATATCGCAGGCGGTCGCCTCGCAACCGGGGCGGGGAAGCGGAAAGAATTGGAACCGAATCCACCGGTGGGAGCCGTCCGTATGCTGGATCCGCCGTTCGATCGAAGCGCGCTCGCCCCGGCGCAGGGCGGCGCCCAGACTCTCCTCCACCGCGGCCCGGTCTTCCGGCGCCACCAGACCGATCCAGTGGTGAGGATCGTTCTCAAAAGAAGCGTCCGGATGCCCCGTCACCCGATCCATCCGACACGCGGAGATCACCTCCACGGCCAACCCGCCATTCGCCTTCAGGGTCAGCAGGCCGCTATTCGATGCGCGCAATGCCGTTCGCAACCGTGCGAATTCGCCATTCTCAGGTTTTCCAGGGGCGACCGGATCCGAATCGGTGGGTTGCGCCTTCATAACAGCCTTAGTCTACGACGCATAGGGGTGTGGAGCAAGGCCGAGTCAAAATGAAATCCTGTCGCGCGGGACGGACATGGAGGGTTGCGCAAATAACGTCCTCCTGTATATTGAGGGCATGCGAATACATCCATGGTTGCGCACCGCGCTGGCGGGCTGGGCAGGATGGGTGACTCTGGCATCCGCCGCGACGGTAGCGGAACCGCCGGCGACGACGCCGGAGTCCGGTCGGCAAGGAGCGCTGGTGCTGCAGTTCGATGACGGTTGGACGAGCTGGGTCACGGATATCGCGCCGGAACTCCAGCGGGTCGGCGGCTGCGCGACAGGATTCGTCACCTGGCAATACGTTGAATCCGGCCGAATCGGACTGCCGAATTTGCTTCAACTGCAGAACGAGTACGGATGGGAAATCGGCACGCACGCCGCCACGCATGCTTCGGCCCGAAAATGGGCCGTGAAACATGGTGTGGACTCATGGATCGCCGAACAACTGGTCGCGCCCCTGCAACGCCTCAAAGACGCTGGATTGGATGCGCGCTCGCTTGCTTTTCCGTTTAATGATTACACTCCCGAGCTGGCGCGCGCCGCCCGCGAGCACGTGGAGAGTTTCCGCCGGCCCAGCACCCTGGCCCTCGCCGCCCGGCCATCGGCCGACGGAGCGTTTCCCGGCACGGCCATTGATCTCAACCGCTATGTGCCCGTCTCCCTCCTGAAAGAATGGGTGGATATGGCCCACCAGCAAAATCGGATGCTCTTGCTGTACGGTCATCGCGTATTGCCGGACGAATCATTTTTTAATGCGCGGGTGGTGGCGGTTCGGGACGACGAACTGGAACTCGATCGTCCGGTGGTTCTTCCGAAGAACGAAGACCTGGTCCTCGTGCCGGACATCGCGCGCCGGCTAAACGGTGATTCCCTGCGCGGATTTACCGCGGAAGGAAACAAGCTCCGTCTTCCGGGGGCAGGCTTCACCCGGCTGGCCGCCCCAGGTTCACGCTGCCGGATCGGCGCGGCCTACGGCCTCGCGCGATCGGACTTCGTCGCGCTCCTTGACTATGCCGCCCCCCGGCTGCATTTCCTGCGCATGCGGGAGGCCGTGGCGCAATCGTCCGCTTCGATGGCCACTGCCGATAAAATGACGGACTGAACGACGCGCCCGATCGGCTGCGTCCGGCGTCCAGCCGGGCGCGGAGTCTGTAGCACGGCGCGTGTCGCGCCTTGCGTGGGGGCGAGGAGCGACGGCGACGAGCCGGGGGGAGCAAGAACCGTGACGCCTCCGGCGGCGCGGTTCTTGCGTACGTTCCGAGCGGCGCGCCAGAGCCGCGAGGCACTCGGCATTGCCTACGTCAATCGGGTTTGCTTTACTTTGGCCCAAGTACGGCGGTTCGCACGAGGTTCAAGAAACACCGCCAGTTTTGATTTTCCGGGTTTTCCGCGACGACCGACCACGGGGCCGGAAATCGGCGGATTTCAGAGTGGCGGAGAGGGGGGGATTCGAACCCCCGATACCCGGTTAGAGTATTCACGCTTTCCAGGCGTGCCCGTTAAACCACTCCGGCACCTCTCCGAATTGAAAAGCAGTTGAGTGTAGCCGTCGGACGCCGATAAATCAAATGTTCCCGCTTTCCGGGCCGGACGCCGCCGAATTCCATCCGCCATGGCTCGAATCATGCCCCCCACTCCCGGTCGCGTCTCCCGGCCACGGCCTGGCGGTGTCGGTCTACAGTCCTTGATTCGCGGGCTCGGCCGCGAGTCCGGTTTTCATCTCTTCCTCTTCGGCCTCGAGGCGTTGCAGGCGCAGGCGATCGAGCGTTACGCGGATTCGTTCCACGCGATTCGTATCGCCGATTTCCCCAGCCTCAGCCAGGCTCTTTTCCAACCGGCCGCGTACCGCGGTGTCTTCCATCAGATGATCCGCGGGCGATGCCGCGTATTCCACCCCCCGCAAGCGCACCCGCCAGCGGCCATCGGGCATTTTGCCCAGCACCCGCAGATATCCCCCGGCGGCGACTCGCACCAGCGGGAGCGCGGTGTCCTCCGCATGCAAATCCAGCGGACCCAGCGCGGCGTACCAGCCGGGGGTTTCCGGCTCGGGCGCCGGTTCCATTCCTTCCATCTGCTTCATCAATTCCGCCTGCCGGCGCTCCAGTTCCTGCTTCTTCTGCGCCCATTCGGCCATCTGTTTGTCCAATTCGGCTTTCCGGGCGCGGTAGCGTTCGAGTTCCATCTGATGCTGGATGCGGCTCTTTTCGAGCTCAATGATCCGGTCCAGGACGTATTGGGTATCCTCGTTGGTCACCACGGCATCGGGTTTCGCGGCGGCCGGATCGGACTCCGGCAGCGCGAGCGTCCGGGTCGCGCCGCATAGGGCGCACAGCGCCAGGCCCCACCCCATTCGTTTCGCCAGGTTCATGACTCGATTCCTTTCCGCCGTATCCCCGCCGTCCCGCCGGCGGTGGTGTGCGCGTTATTCTTCCGCGCGCTCCGAACCGGACGCGGACGGGGGCCGCGCCATTTCGATCGCGCATTCCAAACTCATACGCCCCGACTCCGGGCGCGCGCGGATGTGCAGCGACGACCATGCGCCGGACTGGTCCACCCGCCGCTGGAGTTGCCGCGCGAAGCGCAGGCCGGGGGTCTCGGTCGTCACCCCCGCGGCGACCTGCTGAAGCTCATACAACGCGATCGCCATGCGCAGGGTCCGGCTGGAGCGTTCGATATCCAGCCACACGCGCACGGGAGCGCCGGGCGCCATCGCATCCCGCCAGGGCATGACTTCGAGCGGGAGCGACCGTCGTTCGTCCACGCCATTCGCGGCCGCGGCGGGGTCCATCAGACCGCGCAGTGTTTCCGCCGATACCGCCGCCCAGAGCCAGTCGTCGCGGAGGGTATAGGCGGCGCGTTCGCCGGCGGGCCGTTCGCGGTACGCCCCGGCTCCGGAGGCCTCGAATACGCGCATTCCGGGCGCGTGCAGGTCCGCGCCGGAGATCAATCCCCACGGCGCCCGGGCGTTCACGCGATCCATTGCTTCGCCCAGGGCGGTTTCGAGCGCCGCGGGATCGCGCAGTTCCGCCATCGCCGCCAGGCCGGGGATGCGAAGGCCCTGCCACCGGCCCCAGAGCGGCGCGCCGAACAGGGCGATCGCCATGGGTCCGCGGAGTTCCCGGTCGGCGACGGCTTTCAGTTCCGTCCGCCAGGGGCCGTCCCAGGGCAGCCATTCGCGCAGCCATCGCCAGTCGCATGCGACGATCATTTCCGGCGATAGTCCCCATGCCGAAGCGAGGCGTTCGGGAGGACACCCGGGCGATTCCGGAGCCGCGGTCATTTCCTGCCAACCCTCGAGCTCCGCCGCGACCACCAGCCGCCGGTCCGTCCATTCGCGAATCCGAAGGCGCGCCGCGTCCGGTCCGGGGCCGATTCCGAGGTTCCACCATCCCGCGTCGTCCGCGGTTTCGGCGGACAAGGCCGCGGCGGCCGGATGGCGCTCGACGACGCCGTCGTACGCGTCGAGCGCGCGGCACAAGGCGCCCGGCTGAGCGCTCCATGAGGCGATCCATAGCCCTTCTTCGAGGGCGAAGAACAACTGGCGGCCGTCGGCGGATTTGGTGGAGGGCATGCTCCACAGGCGGCGTCCCCCATAGTCTCCGGCCGGCACGATACCGGGCGCCCGTCCGGCTTGGATCCACAGGCGAAACGTCTGGCTTTCGGATCCGATCCATGCCGACAGGGTGAACGCCCACGGCGCGCCGCGCTGTTCCGGCCCTGCGCAGAGCACAATGTCGAATCGCCCGAGGCGCCGGATCCAATCCGCGAGCGATGGATCGCGCAGCAGCGCATCCCAAGCCGCCGGTTCGGCGCCGAACATGTCGTTCATCTGCCGCAGCAGCGGACTCCGGGACATCTCCGGCCATCGTCCGGCCCAATTCCGGTGCCGGCTGATCCACACAGCCTGCGCGGGCGCGGCGCGATAAGCGCGCTCCGGGCGGGTGGGCACGTGGAGCATCCACGCGATCGCCCCAGCCACGGAGACGAGCAGGAGAGCGTAAAACAGGATGGGACGCAGGCGGTGCATCAGGCGGTTTTCAGCGATCCCCGCAGCGCGTTCACGGAGGGGAATCCGTGACGGACCAGATAACGCTCGATCCCCTCGGCCACTTCGATGGCCGTGCCGGGATGCGCGAACGACGCCGTCCCGACGGCCACGGCGGCGGCTCCGACAATGATGAATTCGATCGCATCGGCCGCCTCCTGGATGCCTCCCATCGCGATGACGGGAATCCGCACGGCGCGCGCGGCCTCCCAGACCAGCTTCACCGCCACCGGATGAATCGCGGGGCCGGACAATCCGCCCGTGATGTTGCCGAGCCGGGGAGCGCGCGTTTTGATATCCACGGACATCGCAGGGATCGAGT
>JAGOHE010000136.1 GCA_017996315.1 Kiritimatiellia bacterium
CAGTGCGAAATGGAAACCTGAATCGAGGACAACCGCCGAGAGCGGGGAGCGGAGGGATGGCATACGTCGGAAGTCAAAGAACGAAGATCGGGGGGGGAATATGGGATCATGCGCGACTGCGCGCGCGTGTTTGACATGGTCTGTCGCGGAAGTTTATCCTATGGATTCCTTACGGGCGATTAGCTCAGTTGGCTAGAGCACTTCCTTGACATGGAAGGGGTCACAGGTTCAAGTCCTGTATCGCCCACCACCCAGAATATCCCGGCGCAGCCGGCCCATTCCGTGCGGTGGCCATGGGCAGTCGCTGCAGAACCCGTTTTGACAAGAACATTGTAAAAAGCGACGCCGGTGCACCCCGCATCCTCGGATGCTGACCCAATCCGAAGTCCCCGCCCTTCACTCCGCGCCGCAATGGTCGCGCCACTGCGCGGACGCGGCATGACGCCTGCCGCGAGACGCTCAGTTCATCCGGCGGTGATCCTCCGTTGTGCAGGAGTCTGCGGCCAACTCAAGAGAACACGACGTGATAAATCAACGGCTGGACGGTTGCACAACAGTCCATCGCGAACTACCCTGAGGGAACGAAGGGTGGAAACAACAAGTCATCAAGGAAATCATCATGAAACGCAAACTGCTCCTTACCCTGGCCGTCCTTGTGGTCCTCGCCGCCGGATACGTCGTGTACCATCCGGGAATCGCCTTTGCCGAGACGCCGCTCGCCCAGAAGTCTGGCGCAACGAGCATGCAGAAGGGCAATTTCACCGTCGACCCCGGGCATACAAGCATTGGGTTCGATATCGGGCACATGGGTCTTTCACGGGTTCAGGGCCGGTTTTCGAAGTTCACCGGCGCGCTTCATGCCGATGCAACGGACCTCTCGAAATCGAGCGTCAAGATCACCGTGGACGCCTCGTCCATTGATACGGCGGTCGCCATGCGCGACGAACACCTGCGCGCGCCCGATTTCTTCGATGTGGCGAAGCACGCCGAGATCACGTTCGCCAGCACGTCTATTCGAAAAGAAGAAAGCGAGTACGTTGCCGTCGGAGATCTGACCATCAAAGGCGTTGCCAAACCCGTTACGATCCGGTTCAAGCATTACGGCCCGATTCAGGACCCCTGGGGCAACACACGGATTGGAATCGTCGCGGAGCCGGTCGTAATTCAACGCTCCGATTTCGGAATGACTCACGGCGCAGACGCGATCTCGGACGACGTCACCATCAGGGTCTCGCTCGAAGCCACGCTGGACAAGTAGTAACCCTGTTTTTACCGACCACGGGATCACGACGACACAGGTCCGTGGGATGGAAGGCGCGGCGCTGATGGAAGGCGGCCTGGCACCGGGTTGTTGTAATGACAGGCGCCCCGCGCGCCCATATTCTCATGGTACACATTCCGGCCCAACCCGCAGCCGCTTGGCCGCATCATCACTCGTGTCGCGTGGGATTCACGGCGGCCGCATCCAAGAGGCGGGGGGCACAGACTTATATGATTTTCACTACGCTGACCCTGCGGTCCGGCCGCAGGAAGGCGTCGTCGCGCGTGGCATCGCAGAGGAACACCGCCTGGTCGGGATGGGAGCGCGGGGGGCCGAGTTTGACGTGATTGGAGCGCAATCCACCCAGCCAGGGGCGATGATCGCAGACATAGATGACATCGCCTTCCCGGGCGTTCATTCGTTTCATCGTTTCGGGGCTCACGCTGATGGTGCCGGCGGGAATGGTTTCGTCCACCACGAGGGGCAGATGCCGGACGGGTTTTCCGGGGGTATGGTTGGGTTCGCCGCCCTTGTACGCGATCATGGCATCATCCAACGACTCGATGGTCAGCCCGCGCACATCCTTCTTGGACGCCCGCGGGGTCAACCAGGTGACCACGACGCCCACGATGGCCGTGACGAGCATGCCCGCGAGGGCGGGCATGTAGATATCCTTCGGACTCGGGCTGGCGTAGACGAAGCGGGCGAGCGGCTGAAATAGGGCGGGATAGAAACTGGTCAGCATCGTATAGGCGATACCCACGCCCATCGAAACGCAGGCTCCCACGGCGTTGAATCTCCGCCAGAAGGCGCCAAGGAAGATTGTGGTAACGATGGGAGGGATAATGAGCATGATGCCTTTGTAATGGATGGCCATCAGGCTGCCCTCCTGGCGGTTGAACCAGATGACCAGCAACAGGCCCGCCGTGGTGGCGAGGACGGACGCCCAGCGCGCGGCGACGAGATAATGCCGGTCGCTGGCACTCGGCCGCATCAAGGGCTTGTAAATATCATAGATGCCCACCGCGGCGCAGGCGTTGATCAGCGTGTCGATGGTGGACATCAACGCGGCGGTCAGCGCCGCGATAATGAATCCGAATATCCAGGAATTGTGCCGAAGCGTTTCCCAGCAGACGATGATGAAGGTATGAAAAGAGTTCTCGATCTGGATGGGATCGAGGCCTTCCAACGCTCCGCCGACAGCGGCCTGCTTCATCACCAGCGATTTCCCGATCCAACCCACCGCGCCGACGACGACGGCGGAGAGCGGCAGGCTGACAAGCACATTGAACAGGCACGCCTTGCGCCCGTCCTGCACGCTCTTGATGGCGAGATAGCGCATGATGAAGCCCTGGTTCATGAAGGTGAACGCGATGCTGCCCGCCAGCGCCTCGCCCCAGAACAGGCCGGAGGAATTGAACTTCGGATCGGCGGTAAGATGCACGAACGGCAACCGGTGTGTCTCCGGAAGCCAGCCCCAGAATTCGCCGAAGCCTCCCAGCGCCCAGATGCCGGCAAGGATGGCGATCCCTCCGGCAATATAGAGCATGACGCCTTGAAAGAGGTCGGTG
This sequence comes from Kiritimatiellia bacterium, assembly GCA_017996315.1. Taxonomy (GTDB): domain Bacteria; phylum Verrucomicrobiota; class Kiritimatiellia; order PWTM01; family PWTM01; genus JAGOHE01. The sequence continues at coordinate 2,833 of JAGOHE010000136.1, forward strand.
AAGATCACCGCGGTCTGCCCGCCGAACGTCACATAGGCGCCAAGGAACAGGGTAATAATCGGAACCGACCATATCTGCGGGATGCCGAAGAGCCCTTCAATGGCCACGCCGATGGTGAAGAGGTTGTAGCCGATATAGAACAGCATGTAGGCGAGGATGATGGTAACGGCAATATACCGGGCGGTGCGGTTGAAGCGACGTTCGAAATATTCCGGGATGGATTTGATCCGGGCGAAATAAATGATCGGCAGCCACCCGAACATGAAAAACGGGAGGATGAACCAGTCATTAAGATAGGGCATGGCCCCGCTGGTGCCGGTCACAAAGCCCTGTTCGGAATATTTCAGGTAGCTGTAGGAGCCGATGCCGGTCGCGACCATGCTCGCCGCCGCCAGCCACCAGGCGAACCGCTGGCCGCTGAAGAAGAAGTCGTTGATGTTCTTACTGAACTTCGCGAAGTAGGTGCCGAAAGCGGTGATCAGGGTGAAATAGAAAAACGAAATGCCGATCACGATGGCCGCGGATGTTCCGCCGAGTTCAATGCCGAAAGTGCTTTCCATGGCTCAGGCTCCGGTTTGGACGGGAATATAGAGGGACGCCAGGATCCACGCTGCGTGTAACGCGGCGAAGAACACGAATCCGGCGAGCAGCACGCCCAGCCAGTAACGATCCCGGCCGCGACCGGGCCGGCAGGCGCCGGAGCGCAGGATGGTCCACAGGCCGATGCCAAACACAATGAACCCGTTTCCGTAGAGATAGCCGTAGGGGGTCCAGGGGTTGTCCGGCCCGATCCATGCGACCAGCATACGGGGCCAGCCATAGAAAAAGGCCACCGAGAAAATTCCGATCACCAGAGGCGCGACGCTTGGCCGCGGGGAAGCCGTGGGCACATGTGGTTGCATGATCGTCTCCTATGCCTCGTGTATACCCAAAGCGTCTCCAGGGGGCAAGCCCGCGCTGATATGAACGACTCGGGCGCGGGACGCCGGCGTCAGCATCCCGTGATCACGTCGCCGGCGTGAAGGGGATGCGGTCCGGGCGCGGGGGCAGGAGGTTCAGCACCAAGCCCTCGTTGCGGTCGAGGGTATATTGCAGCATCCATTCGTTGGCCAGCAGCAGGACGGAATGGCCTTCGACATCCTGCACGACGGCGGCGCCCTGCGGGAGCACGAGTTGCTCGGCAGGGGGAGCGTCCGCGGGAAGCCAGCGCGCAATGGTCCAGGGCCCGGGTTCCAACTGTGTAGGCGCGCCGTACTCGCTTTCGAGGCGATACCGCACAATATCGAACTGCAGCGGTCCCACCGCGCCCAACAGCGGCACCCGCCGCACCGCGCCGGGTGTGTCGAAGGATTGGATCACGCCTTCCTTGAGTAACTGGCTCAGGCCTTCGCGGAACCGTTTGAAGTTGGAGGGAATTGGATTTTGCAGATAGGCGAAGCATTCCGGGGCGAACCGGGGCACTTCGTCAAAAACGAGGTCCGCATCCGTCGACAGGGTGTCGCCGATGCCGAACGCTTCATGGCTGACAATGCCGATGATGTCGCCCGGCCAGGCCTCGTCCACTGTCTCCCGGTCGCGCCCGAACAGCTTGCTCGAATTGGACAGGCGGACCTTGCGGCCGCTCCGGGTGTGGATGACCTGCATGTCGCGCTCGAACCGGCCCGAGACCACGCGAATGAACGCGATGCAATCGCGATGGTTGGGATCCATGTTCGCCTGCAGCTTGAACACAAAGCCGGAGAACGCGGATTCTTCCGGGGCGACGACCCGTCCGCCCGAGGACCGGGCGCGGGGGGGGCTGGAATGCTCCAGGAATCCGTCGAGCAGCAACTGCACGCCGAAGGTGCTGAGCGCGCTGCCGAAGTAGACCGGAATGAGCTTGCCCTCCAGCACCCGCCCGGCGTCGAAGGAGGCGCCCGCGCCTTCGAGCATGGCGATGTCGTCGGAGGCGCGCCGGACGGCGTCTCCCGGAACGAGATCCAGCAGGGCGGGGTCGTCGAGTCCGCGGGTTTGGACCGGTGCGCGGTACGCGCCGCCCGGGGTGCGGTCGAACAGGTGCGCCTGGCGCGAGGCGCGATCCCATACGCCCTTGAACTCCGCGCCGGAGCCCAGCGGCCAGTTCATCGGCACGGCGGGCAGCCCGAGCACCCGTTCCAGTTCATCCAGCAGGTCCAGCGGATCGCGCGCGGGCCGATCCATTTTGTTCATGAACGCGAAGATGGGGATGCCCCGGCGCCGGCAGATTTCAAACAGCTTGCGGGTTTGCGATTCGATCCCCTTGCCCGCGTCAATGACCATCACGGCGGCATCCACGGCGGTGAGCACCCGGTAGGTGTCCTCGGAAAAGTCCTTGTGGCCGGGAGTGTCGAGCAGGTTCACCCGGTAGCCGTCGTAGTCGAACTGCAGCACGGTGGAACTGATCGAAATGCCGCGTTGTTTTTCGAGTTCCATCCAGTCGGAGGTTGTGGACCGCTGGCTCTTTCGCGCCTTCACGTTGCCGGCCAGCCGGATGGCCCCGCCGTAGAGCAGCAGCTTCTCGGTCAGGGTCGTCTTGCCGGCGTCCGGATGCGACACGATGGCAAACGTCCGACGGCGTTGGATTTCATTCGGCATGGAGTAATCCGCTCTTTCGCTTCGGGCGAAGAAGCCGGATAGGATACCAGATACGGGGGGCCGGCTCAAACGTCGCATGCTCCCCCGGACGCGAGAAGCGCTTCCGGGGCGCGGAGACTTCCCGATCCCGGGCGTCGGCCAACCGGGGGGTCGATTGGCAAAGTAAGTTAGCCTTTGGCGGAGTAACCGCGTTTGAGGCGCGGTTAGTCTGTCCAAAAATGGGTGTGAAGGCGCTCCTGGAGGATGAATCGAGGTCTGAAGGCGGGGATCGG